>CAVKOQ010000078.1:0-13271 GCA_963657995.1 bacterium | reverse complement strand
AAGCTTGTATGGCATAAATCGCTATTTTGTTAGCTGAAATATTGAATTTTCAAGGCGCGAAGCCCATTTTGGGTATGGAAAGTTTTAGTTCCTTAATTATCTATTCTTTCCAGTCCCTTATATCCAGAAGGCCAGGAACCAACTCTCTGGCACTTGTCTCCAATATGATACGGCCTTTTTCAGCTGTCGCACCTGACGGATCTCCTCCGATACCGATCGGCAAACCATCCTTTGTCTTCCAGTCCTCTGACACCCAGCCAATTGAGACAGCTCCGTACGGCTTAAGTGCACGGGTTTTCTCAAATGCAGTCGGCTCTCCGGCTTCTGAAAGTTCAAGTTTTACAAGGCTTTCATCAACCGCCATGACCATCGACGTCTCCATCTCGCCTCCATGAAAATCCCAGATATTTCCTTCTGAAACTGTCGCCTTCACATCAGGGTGGCTAAAAGCTCCTGATGACAAAATAAATGGTGCAATTCCAAGTTCACTTCGAAGTTCACGGCTGAGCACCTGGGCAATCGGTGCATTGCCACCATGACATACTAAAAATGCAAGCTTCTTAAAACCATGGCGTGCCAGACTTTCACATATATCATACAGCAAATGATAGTATGTATCCGGTTTTACTGTGATGGAGCCGCAAAAATTCTTGTGTTCCGTGCTGAGACCTACCGGAATCACCGGAAACAAAAGCATAGGGAAATCTTCCTCACCATCTGCTTCCAGTGCTTTCTTTATCTCACTGCTCATCGCCTCAGCGATAATATCATCTGTTCCAAGCGGTGCCTGGTTGCCATGCTGCTCCAGTGCGCCAAGTGGAATCAGGACAATCGTATTTTCACGATCTACCTGTTCCATCTCCCATCTTGTAAGATCTCTGTAATTACGTATCATTCTTTTTATCCTTCAGTAATTACACTGTCTTAGGTACAATCTTTGCAGCACGAAGACGTGCAAACAGAAGCTGACCCACAATGTAGTTAAGTCCTATCTTTAATACGTTAAACGGAATTGTTGCCATGATGATAAATCCGTTCAGATCCTTGATAGCCGGATTAACCGATGCAACCATACGAATTACTTCATCGAGCGGAAGGCTCATAGCCTTTGCGTACAGCGGAAGTGTGATATTGGCATTGACAAAGCATGCACATGCAGTGCGAATAACTATACTGATAAGAAGTGCCTGTACTGCTGCTTTGCGGTTTTCGCCAAGTTTTTTATAAAGAAACCACAGCGGCCATACAAATAAGAACGCCGAAATCAGGTTTGCAAGTTCGCCGACATACATAGTGTTGGTTCCAACTGTAATTAACTTGATTAAGAGCTTGATCACTTCCACACATAAGCCTGATACCGGTCCCATCATAAACACTGCAATCACTGATGGCACATCACTGAAATCCACCTTATAGAATGGAGGCATCATCGGAACTGAAAATTCCAATGACATCAGCACACCGGCAACAGCTGCCAGCATCGCAGTATAAATCAATTTCTGAATACTCCATTTTCCTGTTTTCATCTTAATCTCCTTTCGGTTTTCAAACACATTTCTCCGAAGGAGGAGTATGAATCAAGTGTCGGTTTTGCTGCATCGCGGAGCGTTTTTTGATTCATAGGATGCACTTTCCTATGAATCAAAAAAATCCCAGGTCACTCGGGACCTGGGATGATAAATGCAACTTGGCCGATGTACGTCGTCTGCTTACGCTTTGGCGTCACACTTTTTGACTCCTGCCTCTTCTCTCATCCAGACTATACTGTCGGTTTCGGAATCTCACCGAATCGGCCGCCATCGCGGTTCGCGGACTATACCGCCGGTAGGGAATCGCACCCTGCCCCGAAGAAATCACAGAAAATCCGCTTTGCGAATCTTCCTTGTTCAAATTATTCTTACTGGTTCATGTTAGCACATATAAATCAGAATTTCAATATTTTTTTAACAAACTTTTTGTTACCGTTCATGCATTATAGCCGTTCACACACTGCATGGCCAGCAGCGGCATTTCACCTATCGATAATTCACACTTCAAATCATCATGGCATCGCCGACCCGACATCGAGCATACCTCCGGTTGCCACCTTTCCTGCGAGGCTCTCAAGCGGACGTACCGAATCAAGAATACGTTTTCTTACATCGTCAAGTGATAGCGTTGCATCATACGAATACAGCATTGCTGCCGTTCCTGTCACCATAGGTGCCGCCATCGATGTACCGCTCATATAGGTATAATCATTTCCAGCTATCGTACTCAAAATATAATTTCCCGGTGCCGCCAGATCAACACTTTTCACGCCATAATTGGATCCGGTATCAAGCTGTCCGTCAAACCTTAAATTTGCAACAGAAATGATATTATCAAGTTCAAAACTTGCCGGATACACAGGCTGTTCATCAATACTGTATCCTTTTCCCGATGAATCGCCATTTCCGGCAGCTACGACAAAGAGCATCCCAGACGCTTTAATAGCCTGATACAATTCTTCACTGTACTTTGTCGTACCAAAACTTAAGTTGCAGATCGATGCACCGTTGGCTTTCGCATACTGAATTGCCTTTATAACGCTGCTCACTCTGCCTATGCCTGACGATGTCCCAAGTGTCTTTAAGACCATGATTTTCACATATGCCGGATCGCATATACCAACAGTTCCGATTCCATCTCTTGCAGCTGCTATAGTGCCTGCCGAGTGTGTACCGTGATTGTCGTCACTGCCCGTAAATACCAGTGCATTATTATCATAAAAATTCCATCCGTAGACGTCATCTATATATCCATTTCCGTCATTATCAATACCATCTCCGGGAATCTCGTCCTGATTAATCCAGATCGAACCGCTTAATTCAGAATGCGTTATATCAACACCTGTATCGATTAAGGCTACCACTACCTGACGCTTCTCAGTTTTAGCACTGTATTTTTCCCATGCCGGAATAATATTCATATCGATTCCGCTCTGTGAATGTATAGTTCCATTTATTGCAAAAGACGGGCTCGTTGAAAGCGAATCAACAGCCGCATCAACCAACGCTGTATGGCTCGGTACCAACTGCAGTTCTCCCGTATTTAAAAATGCCCACTGATATGATGCATAAGAATCCATGTACGGAATCGATGCCTGTGAAGGCCCCGCTGCATACGTCGAAATCACCATGCCCTGCATCATTGCAGCCGCAATCATAAAAGCTGCAAATCTTCCAAAAAGTTTCTTTTTCAATTCACCTTATCCTCTTTCACATTTCTAACACTTTGAAATACCACTATGCTACGTGACGGAACCATATATTTTTTGATAGCCTCATTATTTTTTTGAGCATCACATTCTTCCTTACATATTCCGTTATTTTCCGTATCGTCAGTATTGATGCAGACAGTCCAGTGCATTTTCTTGGGAAGTTTTGGCAGATCAAATTCATGTGGTTCCCAGTGCATATTGTAGGCCACGAAAAAATAATCATCGCTTGAACCGTCAGGTTTTCGTCCATATTCTCCACAATAAAGTATCCCAAGCTGACGTCTGAAATTCTCAAACTCAGGACACCATGTCTTAACTCCATGATAAGAAACATCCGGATGACCGCATACAAGATAATCTATATTTTTAGGCTCTACCGGAAGATGAAATACTGGATGTGCTTTTCTGAAGGCTATCATATATTTTACAAAATCATATATATCCTTATTAGTATCCAGCAAATGCCAGTTAAGCCATGAAATCTCATTGTCCTGACAGTAGGCATTGTTATTTCCATTTTGCGAGTTGCCAAATTCATCTCCCGCCAGGATCATAGGAGTTCCCTGGCTCAAAAATAGAAGCAAAAATGCGTTGCGGAGCTGTTTCTTTCGCATCTGGACAATCTTTTTCTTCCTGGTCGCACCCTCTGTTCCGCAGTTCCATGTATAATTATAATCATTCCCGTCGCGGTTATTTTCGCCATTGGCCTCGTTATGTTTCTGCTCACAGGAAACCATATCCATCATGGTAAATCCATTTGTGGAAGCCATAAAATTTATCACACCAAAAGCATCCGGATTTTTGCGTGTCTGATAGATAAGACGTCCTACCTGATCTTCATCGCCCTTTAACACACGCCGCATATCTGTCAGAAAGCCTTCATTGTATTCTCCAAGATGCCAGCGTCGTTCCCTCGGATTCTTTGACTCCGTTTTTTTAGATTTACAGGCCCCATCCCATGACACCGCCAAAAGTTTTGTATCTCTAAGCAAAGGATCCGTTGCAAGCAATTCAACCGGTGCAAAACCTGACAGATGTACTCCATCCACATGATACTCATATACCCAGAATCTTACTGCCTCCTGAGCAAGTGCAGCACTCTCTTCTCCGGAAAAATAGAGTTCAATCAGCACTTCTATATCATTTTTGTGAAATTCCTTGACTAAATCTTTAAATTCACGCTGCGGAAGTTTTTCTTTTCCTGATGTATATGAAGCCTTAGGTGCAAAAAGGTAACCAACTCCATATCCCCAGTAATTTATACGCCCGGTCGGTGCACCGGACGCATACGGATTTCCGTCAGTCCCGTCTTCCATCATCACTTCCTGAAATTCATTGGGCATCATCAGCTCAACCGCAGTAATTCCAAGCTCCTTTAAGTATGGAATTTTTTCAATCAGAGCACGAAATGTTCCCCTATTCTCCACTCCTGATGATTTATGACGTGTAAATCCCCTGACATGAAGTCGATATAAAACAGTCTCATCAAAGGGACGTTTCAGCGGCTGATCCATCTCCCAATCATACGTTTCTTCTGGAAAACGGCAGCGCATAGGATGAAGTGCAGTCTTTAAATCTCCCCAGTGTTCACGTCCCGTATATACACGTCCGCAAGTGTCTGGCATTTCTCCAAGCTCAGTCTCAATGCTGTACTCCAACTCCGAAAAATCATCTCCCGAAAGTTCCATCGTCCACATATCTCCGATACGATCTTCTTCTAGAAATGGAATCCTGAGGCCACGTTTCTTTCCCTTTTCGTAGATAACCAGACGGCAGAACGCCCCCGGTGCTTCGACGCATATATGCACTCCGTTCCTTGTCCTCTTAATTCCCGGTGTAAAATCAGGGGCTTCTGTCTTTTGTCTAACAATATTTTCTGCCTTCACCTGCATCCCCTCCATTCCTGACTGTAAATGTTAAATACCTTCCGTTAAGCCTTTTTCTGAGCTTCTATCTTTTCAGCCAGATCATTTAAATACATCCAACGCTCCATCTTTTCTTCTAAAAGCTGTTCTTTTTCTTCCTTTTCCTTCATTATACCACTTAAAGCCGCATAATCACGAGCAGAATCAAGTACCTGTTTATCAAGATCCGCTATTTCAGACTCCAGCGCCGCGATATCAGACTCTATCGTCTCCCACTCTTTCTGCTCCATGTATGTAAATTTGAGCTTCTTTTCCCTCTGTCTGCCACGATTTTTGTCGTTTGTGCTTTCCGTAGGAGGCACAGACTCCTGACCTTTGCCTTTGCTTTTCACCGATGCAGATACAGATTCTTGTGCCCATTCAGCCATACGAGATTTGCAGACTGCCTGATAATCCGTATAACCGCCCTCATACTGGCGAATCACACCATTTCCCTCAAATGCAAATATTCGATGTACCATGCGGTCGAGGAAATATCTGTCATGCGATACAGTGATCACGATTCCCTGAAAATGGTCAAGATAGTCCTCCAGAATCGTCAGCGTGCCTATGTCAAGGTCATTGGTAGGCTCATCAAGAAGCAGTACATTCGGTGCTCCCATCAGGATGTGGAGCAGATAAAGTCGCCTTCTTTCACCCCCAGAAAGTTTGCCTACCAAAGTGTATTGCATATGCGACGGAAATAAGAAACGTTCCAGCATCTGTGATGCCGATACCAGTCCATCTGAAGTACGTACATACTCCGCCACATTTTTGATATAATCAATCACACGCATGGACATGTCCATATCTTCGCTCTCCTGCGAAAAATAACCTATTTTCACAGTCTGTCCGATAACTGTCTCGCCAGAATCAGGTTCAATCCATCCGGCAATCATCTTCATAAGCGTAGATTTTCCGCTGCCGTTTGGTCCGATGATACCTATGCGGTCATCTTTTAAGAAAATATAAGAAAAATCATCGATCAGCAGACGTTCTTCATACGCCTTATGAAGATGATGCACTTCTACAGTTGTACGGCCAAGGCGACTCGTGATAGAGCTCATCTCTACATTGCCGTCCATCTTTGGTGCCTCTATAGCACTAAGTTCTTCAAAACGCTTTATACGACCTTTCTGTTTAGTACTTCTGGCCTGTGCACCACGTCTGATCCACGCCAGCTCATTTCTAAGTATATTCCGACGTTTCTGTTCTGAACTTTCCGCCATCTCCTCTCGTTCAGCCTTCAGTTCGAGATATCCCTCATAACCTGACTGGTAGCTATAGAGTTTACCTTTATCAAGTTCAACAATGCGATTTGTAACATTGTCAAGGAAATAACGATCATGGGTAATCATAAGCAGTGCACCGCGAAATTTTTTAAGATATTCTTCAAGCCAATCTGCCATTTCTCCGTCAAGATGGTTGGTCGGCTCATCAAGAATCAGCAAATCTGCAGTCGAAAGAAGAACCGCCGCCAGTGCAACTCTCTTTTTCTGTCCGCCTGAAAGAGTCTCCACCTTTGCAGCATAATCCGTGATTCCAAGCTTATTTAGCATCGTTTTGGCATCACCTTCAAGATCCCAGGCATGGTCATGTGCCATATTTTCCCTGAGCACACAATCAAGAACCGTCTGCCCGGCCTCAAACTCCGGATTTTGCGAAAGATATCTGATATAGAGGTTACGCCCCTTAACTACGCTCCCCTCGTCCGGCTCTTCTAATCCTGCCACGATCTTTAAAAGTGTTGACTTTCCGGTTCCATTGATGCCGATCAGACCAATCTTCTCTCCCTCACCTATGGAAAATGCTACATCATCAAAGAGTAACCTCTCTGTATATGATTTTTTCAGATGTTCTGCTGTCAGTAAATTCATGCCTCATCCCGATCCTTTATCTGTAATTCTACCGGGCAGTGATCCGAGCCCAGTATTTCAGTATGAATCTGCGTTCCGGTCAACCTATCTTCAAGGCTCTTAGAAACACAGAAATAATCAATCCGCCACCCTGCATTCTTTTCACGTGCCTTAAAACGGTATGACCACCACGAATAAACACCCTCTTTATCAGGATAGAAATAACGGTATGTATCGATAAAGCCAGAGTCAAGTAGTTCAGTAAATTTTCCTCTCTCCTCGTCTGTAAATCCGGCATTTTTACGATTTGTCTTTGGATTTTTAAGATCTATCTCCTTATGTGCCACATTCAAATCTCCGCAGAAAATAACCGGCTTTTTCTCTTCCAGATTCTTCAAAAAAGTCCTGAAATCATCTTCCCATCTCATTCTGTACGGCAGTCTTGCCAGCTCATTCTGAGAGTTCGGTGTATAGCAAGTTACCACATAATAATCCGGATACTCTGCCGTGATGACACGTCCCTCGTGGTCATGCTCCTCGATGCCTATTCCATAATTAACGCTCAGAGGTTCTTCTTTTGAAAACAGTGCTGTTCCGGAATATCCTTTTTTCTCTGCATAACTCCAGTACTGATAATATCCGGGAAGTTCAAGATCTATCTGTCCTTCCTGCAGCTTACTCTCCTGAATACAGAAAATATCTGCATCAAGCTCACGAAATGCATCATAAAACCCCTTTCCAACGCAAGCCCGCAAGCCATTCACATTCCAGGAAATCATTTTTTTCATCGCTCGTCTCTCCTTATTACTTCCACAGTTTCTTAGGATATATACCGTTATCCTTCATTCCCTGAATAGCCTCTGTAACCATCTTCTTATCTTCTTTATAAGTCACACCGTACCAACGATCAACACTTTTTAATACCGTAACCTCTGCTTTTTGCTCTTTGAGAAGCTCATCTACAACAAACGGAAGAAAATATTCGCATTTCAGCGGATTTGTGGACAGATTTTCCTCAAGAAATGGTATAAATCTGGCTTTTAATTCTTTTAAGATACTCTCAGTAAATCCCCACAGATTCATGGATACTAACGTATCTTCTCCAAGCTTTTCCCAGGTTTTTCCATCATCTTCTGTATATTCTGCCTGTACACCGTGTTTTTCTATACGAGTTCTCTCATGGATATCTGCAAGATGTCCATAAACATCTACCGTACATACTCCGCGAGCCACATGCCCATTTTCTGTCAATGTATTATAGAGATTGTAGGCAACCATGGCATATTGATATTTGTCATCATCACTGCACTCAGACAATCTGTCATATATTGCCTTAAATGCTGATTTTCCATAATAATCATCTGCATTTATAACTGCAAATGGTCCGTCAATCACTTCACTGCAGCATAAAATTGCATGGCCTGTTCCCCACGGTTTTATACGTCCCTCCGGAACCGAATATCCTTCCGGAAGGCGGTCATTTTCCTGATATACGTACTGGACCTTCACATATTTTTCCATGCGGTTTCCGATATTTTCCTTAAATTCCTTCTCAATTGATTTTTTAATGATAAATACAACCTCTTCAAATCCGGCCTCAACCGCATCAAAAATCGAAAAATCTATAATCAGATCTCCCTCACGGTCAACCGGATCGATCTGCTTAAGTCCTCCGTACCGGCTGCCCATACCAGCCGCCATAATTACCAGTACCGGCTTTTTACCCATGATAATAGCCCTCACTTTCTGTTTATAGCAGCCGCCATATTGTCAATCCGTACGTTCGGCTGCAAGATCATCTGCTCGTAGTATTTCCATAATTACAGGTACTCAAACATTTCCTTCGCATCTTCCTTGCGAATAGTTTCCTGAACACTTGTCACACGTACCTTTACTGATTTATTGCCAAATGCGATCTCGATCACGTCCCCAGCCTTCACTTCGGCACTTGCACGGGCCACTTTATCATTGAGCATCACGCGGCCGCTGTCGCACGCTTCATTCGCCACGGTTCTTCTCTTGATGATGCGGGACACTTTCAGATACTTATCCAAACGCATGCTTTTATCCTCCATAATTCCTTTAAATTCACACGCACAATTTCCAATGAATCTAAAAAACCTCCTGAAATGCAGCACGCGTCCCAGGAGGAATTATATCTTCATTATCGTAGTCTTTCAAACAAGAATTATGCGTTTACCATATCCTTTAATGCTTTTCCTGCTTTGAACTTTGGAGTCTTGGATGCTGCGATCGGCATAGTCTCACCGGTCTTCGGGTTTCTGCCCTCTCTTGCAGCTCTCTCAGCTACCTCAAAAGTACCAAAGCCAACCAACTGGATCTTTCCGCCCTTTACCAGTTCCTCGGATACTGCATCTGTGAAAGCCTTGATTGCTTTCTCAGCATCTTTCTTGGAAAGCTCTGCCTTCTCAGCTACAACTGCGATTAATTCTGTCTTGTTCATCGTATATTCCTCCTAGCTTATATCTTCGCACATGAATTTTCTTGTTTTTCGTACATGCCCGCAAATCTTACTTTACATTTATATACATTAATCCTTGCTTTGTCAAGGCTTTTCGCACCTTGCGACATTTTTTTATAAGACGCCTGTGTTTTTTCTGTGAAAAAGCGTGGAATATCTGTGAATCGCCTTGCTCTTTTGCTGTTTTTACTATATATCTGAAGCTATAAGAACAACAAAACGAAAGGAAACTATGGTTCAAAACTATATTAATCAATATGACAGACTCAAACTCAAATGATTGCCAGGATTTCTATGGAAACTTTCGTATCCTATTAGAAGGCGTCATAGACGAATTTCTATCCTGTATAAATATGATCAGACGTTACCAGAAAACTTTAAGCGGCTGGGATCCGATTTCTTCATATACATCACGCATCAAAAATCCAGAAAGTATGAAAGACAAACTCATACGCGATGGTTTTGATGTGACACTAAAAAATGCTCTCAGCCATGAGCACGATGCAGCCGGTGTACGCCTGATATGCCCGATGGTCGATGACGTATACCGCACCGCCAATTTAATCCGAAATATTCCCGGAATAACCATAGTTCGTGAAAAAGATTTCATCGCACATCCGAAGCCAAACGGATATCGCAGTTATCATATGATACTTAAAATGCCTGTTCGTTTTCTTGATGATAAAACAGAAAATGACGTTCTTCCTTTTCTAGAAGTGCAGATTCGCACGATTGCTATGGACTGTTGGGCAAGTATCGAACACGAGCTTAAATACAAACACGATATTTCCAATCCTGAGCTTATGCAGCAGGAATTAAAACACTGTTCAGACCAGATCGCATCAACAGACCTGTCACTGTCCACATTAAAAGAATTGATCATGAAATCAGATAATGAAGGGAATCTTTAATTATGAAACTACTCCTAGCCGATGATGAACCGGATATGGTACGGGCTCTCAGTGCACTTTTAATTCACGAAGGGTATGATGTAGACTCCGCTTCTGACGGGGAAGAGGCTCTAAAAAAAGTAACAACAATCAGCTATGACGGACTGATTCTGGATATCATGATGCCGAAATTGGATGGAATTTCTGTTCTTAATTCGCTTCGTGAAAATGAAATATCTACTCCGGTACTGCTCCTGACAGCCAAAAGTCAGATCGAAGACAAAATTTCAGGCCTTGATCAGGGAGCCGATGATTATATCACAAAACCGTTTGACATAGGCGAATTTCTCGCCAGAGTGCGGGTGCTCACAAGACGCCGGGCCACAAAACAACCATCAGAACTAATCTGCGGCAACCTTACTTTAAACCGGGCATCCATGGAATTATCATGCCACACAGCATCTGTATGCCTGTCGAGCCGTGAAGCCGCCATGTTGGAATTATTTATCCGGGAAGAAGGGCGTCTATTAACAGAAAAACAGCTTTTAGAGCACATCTGGGGGGCATCACCCTCAGAAGATGGCACTAGCAATGCACTGCCAGCGGCACAGGAGGGGCAACTTATATGGACTTACGTTTCTTATCTGCGAAAAAAAATGCAGGCTCTGGGATCCAACCGAAAGATTCTGAAAAACGAAAACGGGTATCGTCTGACGGCAACGGACGAATGATAAAAAGTCTGCGCCGTCGCTTTCTTATGATAGCCATGCTCTCTCTGGCCGTCACACTTTTTGTCATAGGCGGTTCCATCAATCTTGGCAATTATATTCGTCTTACAGACAGGGCAGATTCTTTAATCACCACCCTTTATGAAAACAACTGGGATTTCCCTACAATTAAAGAACGCCCGGATGTTACCTGGCGTTTTCAGATGACCCGGGAAACCGCATTTGAAACACGCTACTGTATTATTCACCTTGATGAAAATGATGCTCCGTCAGATATAGACTCTGAACATATCGCTTCTCTAAGTGAAAATGAAATATCCGAGCTGACAGATACTATCGTTTCCTCAGGAAAAGACCATGGCTACTGGGGATACTACCGTTATCATCTATACTCATCTGACAGTTCAGAGCAGACAAGTGGTGATACTCTTGTTATCGTTGACTGTTTTTCCCAATTACAGGCATTTCATGTTCTGCTTCGCCTGACTCTATTTATCATTCTGGGATGTCTGGCAGTTGTATTTCTGCTTTTGTTATCATTGTCAGACTGCGTCATACAGCCATTTGCCGATAATATAAAAAAACAACGCAGATTTATAACCGACGTTTCCCACGAATTAAAGACACCTCTTGGCATCATATCAGCCAATGTAGGAGTCATGGAAATGATGCACGGCAAAGATGAATGGACCGACAGCACCGCAAAACAAGTCAAACGTCTAAACAGCATGATCGCAGAGCTTATCGAACTGTCGAGAGCCGAGGAAAGTATCTGCCCGGAAAGTCTTTCTGATTTCTCAGTCAGTGAAATTGCAGAGGAAGTTTCCAGCAATTTTCAGACCGCTATCGATGCACAGGGCAAGAAACTATCTCTATCTATTGAACCTGATATTTACATGAGAGGACAGAAAGATCAGATCGTTCGTCTTGTATCAATTTTACTTGATAACGCTGTCAAATATTGTCTGCCGGACATGACTATCTCTATATCACTGTATCAGAAGAAGCGCCATCTTTGTCTTGAAGTAAAAAATCCATGCGAAAACCTGGATCCCAAGCAGGTTCCCAGACTTTTTGACCGTTTTTACAGAGCAGACGATTCAAGAGCACGCTCAAGCGGAGGCTATGGAATCGGACTTTCAATCGCAAAATCCATAGTGGAACGTCATGACGGCCGCATAAGTGCCCATCTGGAGCCGATGGCGAATGAGATTGTGTTTACAGTTTCACTGCCATGTATTGTCGCTAAGTAATAATGACCTGTTATTGTATCAAAATTACAAAAAACACTTGCCAAAATATCTATCCTATGATAGTATATGTTTTGTTGAAGCGATGCTTCATAAATGCGCGAGTGGCTCAGTTGGTGGAGCGCGACCTTGCCAAGGTCGAGGCCGCGGGTTCGAGTCCCGTCTCGCGCTCTAAATAAAAAAAGGATATCCGAGTGGATATCCTTTTTTTATTTAGAGCATCATAAGATCGCACTGCAGCGGTACTGAATCATGTCGCCTTCGCGACTCACTGCAGGCGAAGAATGTGCCAAGGCACGTTCTATTTACGTTCAAGCGAGACGGGGCTCGAACGTTCGAAATCCACGCTCCGCTCTGGTCGTCGCAAAACAAAAAACTCTGTCTGTTCTTTCAAAAATTCCTTGCCGGTCCCTTATATAAATGCTATAATATGCATGAGGGTACCACCGATAGACGGTTGCCCACATTCATATGTTTGACTTAGAAAAGCCGCTCACACTTTTGCAGGGTATTGGGCGGCTATTTCTGTGTCTTATTGCTATCCCGGCCAACTTTATAGCCGATAATTATATAATTTATATTTATAGACGCGAACCGCAGGTTCGATTCACATCACCATCAAAATCTAAATTTTGACAAAAAAATAGAGCGGGTGATGGGGTGCCAGGTGCCGGTGGCACCTGTTTGGCACCGACCGAAGCGAAGCGTAGACACGAACCGTAGGTTCGATTCACATCACCTGTACAATCTAAATTTGGGCAAAAAAAATAGAGCGGGTGATGGGAATCGAACCCACGTATCCAGCTTGGAAGGCTGGTGTTCTACCATTGAACTACACCCGCATAATGAGTATTATGTAATTGTAATGCCCAGAACCGGAATCGAACCAGTGACACGAGGATTTTCAGTCCTCTGCTCTA
>CAVKOQ010000077.1:0-13361 GCA_963657995.1 bacterium | reverse complement strand
CTACAAGATCAATAGTCTTGTAAGAACCTCTTTGAGTGTCTGAATTAGAACTATTTATCGCATCAATCGCTTTTTTAAGTGCTTTTCTGCTGCTGCCGTCACCATCCCTCCAGTTTTTCGTTACAGTATAATCAAGTGTGCCGGCACGACGGTTCTGAACCACAAATATAGATTCTGAGTCAACTGCCTCTTTTTTATAATTTATCTTATATTCATGATAAGACGTTTTGTATGAAAGATTTCTGGTATTATTTTCAGTGACTTGATTTTTATTAATATTGTTGGCAGTTAAAATATTGGTTTCTCCAACTTTCTCTTCTACTATATAAAGATTATTTGGAGTCTCACTACCAACGCCAACACTTGCATACCAGGCATTGTCTGCACTTAATTTTACTTCTGTGATCTTAGTATTAGCTGCACCATTTTCGGATGTGGCATTTCTATAAACACCGACAGTTACCGGTTCACGGTGTGCACTGTCGCCATCATCCAGCCAATCCTTGCGGATCCAAATAGAATTATTTTCTCCGGTAGAGTTGGTGACATTAGCTATCCAGTTACCATATTCATCACGTGAAGTTTCATACGTAGGCTTCTCTCTTGTATTACCATTCTCTGTCACATAATACTGATACAAATGTCCTTTAGCATCATATTTAGGCAAGTTTTCTAGCAGTGCCTTCCAATCATCCGTCGATGGTTCTTTGATAATGTTTGAAGCGTCAGAAATAGGCGGATTAGGCGTCCATGTAGTTTCTGTATAAGAATCATTGTCTCCATTTAGTGTAATAGTACCCAGCTTCTCGGCATCGTCACTTCCTGTTGTTCTGTATAGAGCAAAGGAAACTTCATGTTTGTCAACTCCTTCTTCCCAATTCTTTGTAAGTGTAAATGCAACCGAATCGGAAACCTTATTCTCAATGTAGCTTTCGCCTGAAGTTGCATTATAAGTACTGGTTGATTCATACAGAACCTTGCTGGTTTCGCCTATATGACTAAGAGAAAAAGTTGCTTTTTGAGCACTATCAGTTATTTTTCCTGAAGTTCCTAAAATTCTGCTTATAATACTTCCGCTTGATTCAGCTTGAGTTGTAAATTCTGTATCAACTGCTGTACCATCTTTTGTTTGTGCCACGCTGGTCTCGATCCAGCGATAAATAAGTTCATTTCCTTCTGAATCATACCGCGGTACCGATGCACTGAAACTGTTATTGTCAACAGTTTCATTCATGAAGTTGGTCAATTCAATGGGGGACACACTTGTGACCTGTGTCCATTCAGAAGAATCATCATTAGCCTTTCTAGAATACAGTGTCATGGTCACTGTTACATTTTTCAGATCATCTTGAAAAGCCTTTGAATTCCAATGTTTAACACCTGTTACTTCTATTTTGTCGCTAAGATGATTTGTAAGCGTACCTCCATTGTAGAGCCAGTCATTTTTAGCTACATACGCCTCGGGCTTAGTAGATCCGCTTGTATAAGTAGAACTGTCATTGCCTCGTTCTGTCCGATAATCTCTGGTAATGTCAATACCTTCTACTTTGTCCGCTACATATTCTTTGCCATAACTGTCTGTTTTTATCTCACCGTAAACCTGTTCATAAGCATTAGCGTTTTCACCAGTTGCAGTTGTAGCATCCAAATACTCTCTCGTTACATATACATACTCATATCCTTCCGGATCATATTTATCAAGAGTAGTACTACCACCTCCAAAGCTGATTGTTTCTCTATGAGAATCTGAATTATGTCCAATATTAGTTGTTAGAATCTCACCGTCTTTGTTTCTTATCGGTGCCGCATCTGTATATGATTCACCCTTTATATATCTCCAAAGCTCCAATGTTCCGGTCGGACGTTTGCTAGAATCCGATGTGTCAGCCCATATCTTTGTAGCACTATAGCTAGTACTGCCCTTAAGCTGCAGATCCATCGTGCCGCCATTATAAAGCTTTGTAGTAATAGAACTGTAGTTTGCAACATCAGTATTATCATAATAAATCTGTAGATAATCACTGTCAGCTATTCCACTTATTGCACCATCAAGTTCAGATGATGTGATTTTTCTACTTTCAGTTCCTGAATCTGATTTTTTACACAAAGAATAGGTAAGCGGTGTGCTGTCAAGGTTATACTTCCACACACCTTTTATGGCAAAATTATAGACTTTGTTATCTTTATTGTAATTGACTGTTTGTTTTCCCGAAATCTCATCAAAGTTCTTGCTTACAGTACCACTGTCATAGTCATAATCTATATTGAAGTTGAATTTATTTTCTATTACACTCAGCAGTTTGTTTGCATCAATTTCTTTATCTCCTGCTTTTATGTCAATATTAAAATTCAGGTCTTCACGTTCTACATAATACCAGCCATTCTTTGGGGCTGTTGAATATTCTGATTTATTGGAATCCGTTACATGAACAAGAGAATATTTGCTTGTATAGCTGTCGGTGGTTTCATCAAAATTAGATAGTTCTACCGTCCATGTATATTCATGAGTTTCTGTTGTTCCATCTGTATTAGTTTTTGTAGTGTTCGTCGGCAAATCACTAAGTGTCACTTTGCTGCCATCATAAGATGGTTCGGGCATAGTCACAGCGTCATCTGAATCATCCGGATAAAAATACTTCTTCCAGTTTGTGTTATTTAATGCATATTTTTCACTGCCACCATCAATGGTAAAATAAATATTCGGCTCGCATTTGCTTAAATAGTCATTACCAGGTCTAATTTCAGATGAATTGTTGTTATCAATCCAATAAATGTTTTCTGTTATATTTGTAGTCTTATCGACTTTAATTATCTCTTCGACCGAATCCACATAGTCCGCCAATGTGATCTGGTTAGTAGCACTTGCTGATACGGTATCTTCAAGTCCTGCGGATATTGTTGTAAGTACTGCAGACAACATCACAGTATCAGATGTGTCTTCATCCACGTATGTAAGGTCGATATCATCTGATACAGTAAACAGAGGGGCAGACTTATAGAGTGAAAATGAAAGTTTCAGGTTTGAAAGTTCTGAAACCGGCGTAATATCTGCATCTGCATTCTCAGCATCAGTTTCTGAACTTATGTCTGTTTCACTTTTTGTATCAGTTTCATCATCTGAGGTATTGTCATCATCAGCTGATTTATCATCACCAGCAACTATTGCTGCGTCTCTGTCATCACTTGAAAGCATCACAACATCGATATCAGTGTCATCGTATGCAGAAATCAGAGCCGGACCTACCGCCTCCTCTTCGTATTCATCATCAAGAATGTGAAGAATTTCTTCCTCTCCCTGAACACGTTCAAAAGTTGCTTTAATTGTCTGTTTATCAGATATTTCTGCATTAATTAAAACAAATTCTTCAGGAACACCCTCGATCCTTGCGATCGTTGTTCCATCTACAAGAAGCTGTTCTTCTTCCTGCTCCCATGTGACATCGCCTGAACAGATAGTCAGCCATTTTGGCACTTTCACTGTCAATGTAAGAGTCTGTTCCTTATCTGCCAGACTCTTTGCGGATTTACTGTTCTTAGGTGAGGCTGTCAGGGCGAAATCCAGTGTATTATCTTCATTATCACTTGATTTTGCTTTGACATTCATCTTCCATTCCGGACGCACGCCCTGTACACGGAGTGCCTGTGTCTCACGTCGTATGATAAATCCATTTTCCTGGGATATCTTTACATGCTTAGAATCTCCGATCTCACTCTCAGTCGCAGCAGTCTCGTCATCCTCATTTTCTTCTTTTTTTGCCTCTGAAGGAGTTGCAGAGTTTTCTTCCGAAATCATAGTTTCTGACGAAGTAGATACTTTATCATCCGAAGCCTTAGCCTCAGACGGACTTGCTATATTTTCGTCATTGACTTCATAACTAATCTCAGACGGCGATGCAGCGTTCTCCTTTTTCGCCTCAGACGGACTTGCCTCATCGTCACTTTCATCTTCAACACCTGTGGTCACGACTTCGATATCATCAGCCGTAACGTCTATGTCAAAAACTGCATCTGTCGGCATCTGAAAATAGATCTTACGACTTAGCTTCGGAGTATCTTCATCAAGTACAAAATAAAGATCTGCACTGCCATCATCCCACCAGTCGATATCTATTCTACTGTCATCTTCCAATTTCTCATCACAAAGAGCATACACCTCACTTGGGTCAAGATGTATGCTGACATCAGCATGCTCTACAGTCTTTTTATTGATACGGGCCTCAAGCTTAACAGTTCCCTTCTCACCCGGTTCGATCACACTGTCGCTAGGAATCCACCTAACCAACACATCTTCCTTTTTGTTTTTTAAGCTTGTAGCCTGTTCTGCAGCAAATGCTATTGTCTGCTGCGGCATCATAGCTGCAATCAGAAGGCAGGCCAGACTTCTTCTGAAAAATTCTTTAACCTTCATGACTTCACGCTCCTTTTCCTTTAATCAAATCTATAGTTGCATGCACCACAAATCTTGCATTGTCAAATTCATAACTGCAAGTGGAAAGTGTTATTACTGAATCATCTTTATCTGGAGAAATATCCGTAGAAATCTCCGATAAATCTTTAGTCTTTAAAAGCCAAGTTTTATATTCATCACGGCTGTCAAACCTCATCTTCCATGCATCCTGTGACACATCTGCCGTATAGGCCGAATATACATAAAGTTTTAGTGTTTTTTCAGGCGTCACAAGCCACAAAACGGGATGCTCTTCATACCATTCCTGCGAGCGGTATTTTGATAAAACAGCAAACATACTGCCATTTTTCATATGATGCCCATAAATTACTGTATTATATAAGTCAAAATTCCCATCACTTTCATAATCCACAAAGATACTCCCTGAGGAGTTTTTCGTATCATCAAACATATGTGTAAGATAATAGTCATTGTCTGTCCCCTTAACCACTGGGTAATTAAGTTTTGTGTCGGGAAGATACAGCCATCCGATGATATCCTTGTTGATTTTTCCAAGTGCACCAAAGTCCGGATTCGCAGGACATTCTGATATATCATCAAAAAAATCAGAACCAGATTTCTGAGTGCTTATATCACTGGAATTATATTTCAAATTTGCATCCGCCGTATTTGTATTTGCAAAATCATTGCCTGCGAAATTTATACCTGCGAGATTTTCAATATTTTCATATATCTTATCTGCCTGGCGGTATTCAAAAAAATTGGTATAAACTGCTTTTCCCTTAATTATTATAAAAACAATAAGGACAGTTACTACCAGCCATTTTATTCTTTTTATCATTTATCTCGTATTAAAAACCTTTCGAAAATATAAACATCAATATTATAGCACATACCCCCCGCTTGCAAACGCGTTTCTGGATGTTTATGTAGATATGATTTGAGAAAATGATAACAATACTATATTTTTGTCTTATTGTGAAACAAGTTTTGATATATAGCTTAGATAGAATGAGTAGATGAAGTTAGAAATTAGACAATAGAATTTTGAAATTAATAATCAGATATCGTTCAAATACTGTTCAAAACAAATTCTTAAAAAATAAAATTTCATGGGAAAACATTCATTCATGTTTCCCATGAAATTTTGTTTAGTCCTAAACAGTTACATGTGTTCAGGAGATTCCATACCGAGCAGGTCCATGCAGGTATCCAGAACTTTCTTTGTAAGTGTAATCAGGCTTATAAATGCAGCCTGTTTTGCTGTATCTTCTTCTGAAAGAATCTTATTTTCCAGATAAAATGCATTGAATGCGTCAGCCACTGCCGCCATATACTGGCAGAGTTTATGCGGGGCTGTTTCATAGAATGCTGTCTCCGTAACTTCGCCAAAACGGCAAAGCTCCATCTGAAGTGCTTTTTCAGCGGCGCTTTCCGCCGGACGAATCGGAACAGTCCCAGCATCCTCTCTTCGCAGTTCTTTGTATTTCTCAAGTATGGACTTGATTCGAACTATCATATACTGAATATGAGGGCCTGTATTTCCCTCAAATGAAATAAACCTGTCCACATCGAATACATAGTCTTTAGTAGCCTGATTTGAAAGATCCGCATATTTGAGTGCTGCCAGTCCAACTATCTCAGATGTACGCTTCATCTCGTCTGCCGGAACCTTCTGTTTTTCCTGAATCTTCTCATATACTTTCTCGTCGATGCTACTAATCAGGTGTTCAAGACGCATAACGCCGCCCTCGCGTGTCTTGAATGGGCCACCATCCTTGCTGTTCATGGTGCCAAATCCGAGGAAAATCATCTTTGTATCATTTTTGACAATTTCAGCTTTCTTAGCAACACGGAATACCTGAATGAAATGAAGTTCCTGTCTTTTATCTACTACATATATATAACGATCAGGATGGAAATCCTGCTCACGCTCTACAATAGTTGCCAAATCTGAGGTAGCATAAAGAGCCGCACCATCTGACTTACGCACGATACAAGGAGGATATTCCTTGGCATCACCTTCCTCAGCGATATCTACAACCAGAGCTCCGTCGCTCTCATATGCGAGTCCCTTATCCTGCAGTTCTTTGATAAGTCCCGGAATATAAGGCTGTGCATCACTTTCGCCTTTCCAGAGGTCAAATGATACGTTCAGATTGCCATAATTCTTTTTAAGATCCTTTAAGGAAACATTCATGATATGCTTCCAGATAGCACGATATGGTGCATAACCACTCTGAAGTTTAAAAGTAGCCTGTTGTGCTCTCTCACGAAATGCGGCATCTTCTTTTGATTTGGCACTGGCTGCCGGATATATCTCTTCAAGTTCAGAGATAGTAAATGGCGGTTCTGCTGGATATTCGCCTGTGTAATCAGGATCAAAATATACCAGATCAGGCTGACGATCATGCAGTTCTTCGATGATAAGTCCCATCTGAAGACCCCAGTCGCCAAGATGAACATCGCTTATGACATGGTGTCCCATATAACGGCTGATTCTCTTGATACTCTCACCGATAACAGCAGAACGAAGATGTCCCACGTGAAGAGGCTTAGCTACATTAGCTCCGCCATAATCAATAATGATCGTCTCAGGCTTTTCTGTAACGTTAAGTCCCATCTTTTCATCATCCGACACCTTCTGAACATAAGATGCAAGATATTCCGGATTCAGACGGATATTTATAAATCCTGGCATCACGGCAGTTATCTCGGAAAACATCGTGCTGTCGGAGAGTTTTTCTACAACCTCATTAGCGATATCTATAGGTTTCTTCTTGTATGCTTTGGCAGCAGCCATTGCACCATTGCACTGATATTCACACAGATCCGGACGATTAGATACTGTGACACGGATATATTTCTCATCATATCCGCATCCGGTAAATGCCGGCTTTAATTCTTCTGCGATCAACTCTATAATAGTCTTCATGATTTCTACTCCATTTAAGTGATATTAAAGTGCTTTTAACTCAGTCGAAGAAATCCCCATCCTATAAGTTTTAGCGAAGGTTGGGGACTGACTTTCCCGTGAATCAAAAAACTGCTGTAAAATCTCGATCGTCTTCCCGGATCTTACAGCAGTTTCCTTGTCTTTTATGGTTAGTTTATAACTTAGACTCTGGACAGATATTCGCCGGTACGTGTATCGATCTTGATCTTATCGCCCTGGCTAACGAATAACGGTACATATACAGTAGCACCTGTCTCTACAACTGCAGGTTTTGTAGCACCTGTTGCAGTATCGCCCTTGAATCCCGGCTCAGTATCGGTAATCTCAAGCTCTACAAACAGCGGAGGCTCTACTGAGAATACCTTGCCATTGTAAGAACAAACCTTGCACATCTCGTTCTCTTTAACGAACTTAAGTGCATCGCCGATAGTCTCCTGATTTAAAGCTACCTGCTCATATGTGTTCACGTCCATAAAGTTGTATAAATCGCCATCGGAATACAGATACTGCATATCAACTCTGTCAATTCTTGCTGCCGGGAACTTCTCTGTAGGACGGAAAGTCTTCTCTACTACACCGCCACTCATTACGTTCTTAATCTTCGTACGAACGAATGCTGCTCCTTTTCCCGGTTTTACATGCTGAAATTCCATAATCTGGTATACGTTTCCATCAATCTCCAGAGTGATGCCGTTTCTAAAATCGCCCGCTGATACCATAAATGATGATCCTCCTTGAAAATTCTCACTTTATCTTTTACATTTTATACTATAATCTATTTGTTGTCAATCATCGGATGCTGAAAACGCTTGACACTACTTTTTTGTTTCCGGCTATAAAACCACAATACAATTCTCTCCAAATACCTCTTTAAGACAATCTGAATTTCCTCTTTCGGATTAATTGGTTTTACAAGAATCGAGTAAATCCCGGTTCTTCTAGCACCGTAAACATCTGTAAAAAGCTGGTCTCCTACAAATATAGTCGAACTGGTCTTCGTCCCCATTTTCTGCATAGCCTTGCGGTATCCGACTTTTTTTGGCTTTCCGCCTTTATATATGTAATCAGAGGCAACCTGATCGGCAAATGGGGCAACTCTCGCTTCTTTATTATTTGAAAGAAGGCAAGTATGAAAACCCATTTGTCTTAGTTTAAAAAATAGCTCAATCGCACGCTCATCAGCTGGTTTACCATGAGGTACCAATGTATTATCAATATCAAAAATTATGCCTCTTATTCCCTTTTTATAAAAATTTTCATACGGAATAACGTACGCAGAGTCAAGCCACTCATCAGGATAAAAAGGATTTTTAATCATCTTGTATATAATCTCCGTTTATTTACCAGAACCATGCACATCTATACTTGGCTGGATTTTCTGCAGTTCTTCCATAAATGTGTTCACATCTTTAAATTCACGGTACACAGATGCAAAACGTACATAGGTCACTACATCCAGGGTTTTCAGACGTTCCATCACAAGTTCACCGATAACAGCACTTGAAACTTCACTGTCTTCACGGTTAAATAGATTATTTTCAACATCGTCAATAAGTGCCGAAATCTGTACTGGAGAAACCGGCCTTTTATGGCAGGAATGAAGTATGCCGGCCTCTATCTTGGAGCGGTCATACATCTCTCTTGTATTATCTTTTTTTATAACCATCATAGGGATGGTCTCTAACTTTTCGTATGTAGTAAATCGTCTCCCGCAAGTTTCACACTGTCTGCGTCTTCTGATAGAACTATTATCATCTGCGGGACGTGAGTCTATAACCTTGGTGTCAGCTGCGCTGCAAAATGGGCACTTCAATTATTTTTCCCCTTTTCTGGTAAATTTTTCGTAAAATATTATATACTAGCAAAAGGTGTTCTGCAACCAGAACATGCGTTGCCATATAAGCAACGCATGTTTAGTCAATTTCTATTTGTTATTTCTTTAACATTGTAGAACCGTCAAAATGAAGAGTATAATCTATAAGGTGCGGTTGGCTCATGGCCACTGTCAGTGCACTGACAGATACATCTTCATCAAGGGTAACCGGAATCTGAAACTTGGAATTGCCCTCTGTCTGGACCGGATCGTACTGCACATCATCAACAAGCATATATTCGTAGTTAGGACTGCTCCAGACTATGTCAGCTGTGATTTTACCTTCTTTGACTGTCAAAGTTGCCGGACTTTCAATAGATGCTCGTCCACTTCCACCAGCAAGTGTCACTTCGCATGTATATGTACCGTCGGCGTATGAATCCTCTTCACCGGAAATCTCAGATTTGACCGACGCTGTCTCTTCCAGAATCGAAGCCTCTAAATCAGATTCTTCTGATGTTGAATTTTCCGAGTCTGATTCTGTCAAAACTGGATTGGACACACTTACTTTATGGTCGTACCAGACGCCTTTTTTGCCAATTAGTGCTAGATCAAACTCTTCACCGATGACTGGAACCGGGACATCAAATCCATAGACTTCCTCGCTTAGTCCGTCACTGTATGTAACAATATCTGTCGTTGGCAAAAGCCATCCATCTTCATCGTTTTTAGCCGCATTTGTAGTTCCAGGATATAAATTCACAATATTTTTGGATGTAAGACTTATATGGAGAGTTGCTTTGCCATCTTTTACAGTAAGAACTCCCTTGCCATCTTTTGACTCATTGACCTTGAACATACTGCTGTCGGTGTCAAAATCTACTGTATATACTCCGTCTGCAAGATCTAAAACTGCATCTTCATAACCTACAGATTCTCCTGATTTACCGCCTGAGTCTTCTGATTCTTTGCTTTCCTCAATAATAGAACTTTCTGTTGTGCTCGCGAAATTATTTTGACCGCATGCACCAAGTATTACTGCCGCAAACAAAACTGCAGCGAAATTTATTTTCTTTCTCATATTTTTATCTCATAAAGCAACTGAAAACACACTTTGCAATTATTTAGCCAAAGCATCTACAGCTGCCTGTGTATGAGCCACATACAGTTCTTCAATTGCTCCAATTCTTCCAAGACCGGCAATCTGTGTATCTACCTTATCAAATGCACCAGCTGCCTCGAACTGTGTCTTCCAGGAATCATCGTCATCTCCAGCCATATCATTGTTTGCATGGTCACCCGCAACTACCATGAGTGGACGAAGTACTACATTCTTGTATCCGGCTGCTTTAACTGCCTCAATAACAGACTCACAGGAGGTTTCTTCCGGCTCACCCTCTACAGTGCCGATAAACACATTATCATATCCAAGATTCTGCATCTGTGTCTGCATCTGGCTGTAGGTAACCTTAGCAACATGTGCTGTACCATGACCCATAAGAACAAATGCTGTGCCCCCTTCTGCTGCCTTGGTTACATCATTAAATCCTGCCTCAGCTACAGCTTCAGCTACAACAGCCTTGGCAACAGCCTCCTTATCTTCGTTGATTACGGTTGCATCGTTTCCTACTTCACCAAGAAGCGGTTCTGCGATAGATACCTGTTCGAATTTATCCTGATATTTTTCAATAGCCTCTACCATCTCATCATACTCAGCACCGTGCATCAGGTGTGTAGGCTGAACTACAAGCTGTTTTACTCCATTGTCTGCTGCACGTTCAAGTGCCTGATCCATATTATCGATGCACTCTTCATCACGAGCTTCAATATGGTTGATGATGATCTGTGCAGTAAATGCACGGCGTACTGACCAATCCGGGAATGCATCCTGAATAGAATCCTCAATGCTCTTTATGTCTTTAACACGACTGTCATTGAAAGATGTTCCGAAACTTACAACCAGAATTTCTTTATCACCGATTTCATCCTGATTGCGTGGATCGTCAAGACTTGCATCGCCTGTATTACGTCCGAAATAATCCGGATCAGCGTTTTCGCCTTCTACCAGCTCTTTCTGAGCATCAGTCAGGCCGTCCCATGCTTCTTTAGCTGCCTTGCACTGTTCGTCCGTATCATCCGTACGCTCTTGAACATAGATGTCATCGATCAGTTTTGCCACCTTGTTAGCTGCCTCCATATCTGCATCCTCGCTCTCTGTCTCTTCTGTCTCTGCTTCAGCTTTTGTCTCTGCAGACGTTGTCTGACTGGATGCACTTGTGGAGCAGGCACCAAGCAATACAGACATGGTTACTGCTGCTGCACTTACTACTGCTTTTCTTGTTTTTCTCATGTTTTCCTCCTTGTGTGACTCGCACAAAAATTTATTTGCTGATCAATAGGCAGGTTTCCTGGCTTTCGGATCATCACGATTGCCGCGCCTTCTCACTTTCGCAATGGCATATGCGGCATCACTCCCCGGTTCACAGTGACGAGATCGTACAGGATTTGCACCTGTTTCCCTTTTAACTCAGGCTAATTAAATATTATAGTAAATATTCTATTTCAGTAATTAACCTCGGCACCTGTTGACTTTACAGCTTTATATATTATAGATATGATATATACAAAAGTCAATTACTAGCAGAATCAACTAATTTTTTCATATTCTGCATAACTTCCTCAAAATTAAGATCTGATGTGTCCAGCAAGATTGCATCTTTGGCCTGCTTAAGTGGTGATAGTTCACGGTGCATGTCCCTGTAATCACGATCGATGATATCCTGCTCGATTTCATCAAGTGAACATGTTATGCCCTTTTCAATCAATTCTTTATAACGTCTTTCTGCCCTCACACGGCTGCTTGCAGTCAGATACACCTTTAAATCCGCATCCGGAAGAACGGCAGTTCCGATATCACGTCCGTCCATCACGACATCACGACGCCCGGCAAGCTCTCTCTGTAGTTCTACGAGTTTTTTACGTACAGGAGCGTAAATGGATGTATTGGATGCCATATTGCCGACTGCCTCAGTGCGAAGCTTACCGCTTACATTTTCCCCGTTAAGAAATACCTGTTGAACTCCGTTGTCATATTCGAGTGAAATAGATACCGTCTCACAGGCTTTAGCAATAGCTGCTTCGTCACTACTGTCTATGTTAAGTCTTAGAAAGTGCAGAGCCATAGCACGGTACATGGCACCTGTATCTACATAAATATATCCGTAATCTTCCGCCAGCTTCTTCGCCACGGTACTTTTGCCGGCCCCGGCCGGTCCATCAATTGCTATATTAATAGGCATTTTGGTTTCTCCTTTTATTATCCATGACTACTCAGACGCACTTCGCCCTGCAAGCATACCGGTAGACCATGCAATCTGCAGATTATATCCACCTGTAACCGCGTCAAGGTCAAGAACTTCTCCGGCAAAATACAGCCCTAGAACCTTCTTTGATTCCATAGTAGATGGATTTACTTCTTTTACAGTCACACCTCCCTGTGTGATGATCGCCTCATTAAAGCCTCTTAGCTTTGTAAGTTTTAAAGTAAAATTTTTAGTCACATCAATAAGCTTTTTGCGCTCTTCTTTTGTCACAACATTGACCTTTTTTTCAGGATCTATTCCGCTTCGTCTGATTATAACCGGAATTAATTTTGATGGATACAGATGACTAAGTGCATTTTTAAACTGTTTGTTCTTTTCTGCCTCAAAATCACGCAAAATACGTGCATCAAGCTGTTCGGAAGAAAGAGCAGGTTTTAAGTCTATAGAAAGTGTTAATGGGGCTTTTTTTAATCTTTTTGCCGCATAGCTGCTCGCACTTAAAAGTACCGGTCCCGACACTCCATAATGCGTAAACAGCATCTCTCCAAACTCACTGTAAACTTCTTTTTTGCCATCCATAACGGATGCTTTTATGTTTCTAAGTGATAATCCTTGCAGCTCTTTTACGTCCTCTTCAGTCTCAAATGGAACAAGTGCCGGGCTTAACTCCGTAATCTTATGTCCTGATTCTTCTGCAAAACGATAGCCATCTCCTGTTGAGCCTGTTGTAGGATATGAAAGTCCTCCGGTTGCTATGATCACTGCATCGGAACTTATTTTCAAATCCCCTTTATTTCCTTTATCTAGAATTACACCCTTTAAAACTCCATCCTCCAGCCACAGATTTTCAACTGTCTGATT
>CAVKOQ010000076.1:0-13411 GCA_963657995.1 bacterium | reverse complement strand
CTCATGATATTGCTATCACACGGACCTGAACCGTGCGCGTCTGCCAATTCCGCCACTTCTGCGAAATGCGGGAGATGGGACTTGAACCCACACGAGCATACACCCACAAGATCCTTAGTCTTGCCTGTCTGCCAATTCCAGCACTCCCGCTTATCACTTGCCTTTATTTTGTTTCTGTCATGTGTCTCGCTCACTGACAAAACAGAGTATAGCACACGCTTTTCATAAATGCAAGCTTTTTTTTAAATTTTTTTATTTTTTTTATTTTGTTTATTTTTTTCATTATAATTGCTACTATTCTAAGTTTTACGAAACCTTCTTCTTCGAATATTCATAAGGGTCAAAAGTCCGGAAATCCTTCCAATCTTTTGACCCCTGTAACCATACCCTATCAGTCATTCGCACCACTGTCAGGTATTAGCCTGAATGCAACCTCGTGGCCACCTATAAGCTGTGCCTTGTGGGCGAAAAATATATGGCCGCTTGTCTTGGCACGAAGTGATTCCAAAACCGTATTGGTACATGGATCCAATATTTCGCCAAGAATCTCTCCTTCTCTTACCAGATCTCCCGGTTCTTTTTTTCTTAGTAAAAGTCCACCTGCACTTGACAGTACAGTCTCCAAAGTATTTTCCATGAAAAAGAACGGCTTTTTTACTGCCTGTGTACCCTCTTCACTGCATAATCCTTTTGCATGCAAGAAATTTAATATGGCATCTACTGCCTGTGTTGCTGTTTCAGGGTCTATGGATTCCGTCTCTCTAGTATAAAGTGAAAATGCCTGCGTATTCCAGATCTGCCAGTTATAATTAAGGGTTGTGGTATCATATGGCTGCGGTGTTCGAAGAACCACGTAAGGCAGACCAAAATCATCAGCATCAGCAACTTCCTGATACCCCGTTTCCATCATACGCACATGAGAGAGAAAATCTCCCGGAAGATAGAAGCTTGCTAACTGTACACCGTATTCATATCCCTGCAATACTTCGAAAATCCGTGCTGCTATGCGCTGAGTTGTCTCACCCAAGAGATATCCCGGAAACATTCTGTTGATATCTGTATTATCAGCCGCCCAGAAACGACGTCCCACGTTCATCGAAAACTGATTAGCACACGGCACCACTAATATTCCGCAATCATCTGATAATTTACCCTCATGTTCCAGTTTCTTTAACTTCTGAATCAGGCATCCGCAGATATACATCTGCTGTATCTCATTTCCTCTAAGAGCTCCCATAACAGCAAGAGTTTTATTGCCATACTTTCCAAACAAATATCCCTTTACCTGAAGTGGCTGTCTGTAAGGAGTTTCCAATGTAAAAAGTGTTATTTCTTTCACAGTGCACCTCCTAAAATACGGGCAATAAGTGACCCTTCATATACTACAGGATACTCACGCAGTGTAAATAATAGCCCGGCAGCCGGAGATTTGACAACCTGACTGACAGAACCATTTAAAGGATCTGCAATGACGCCTATCTCTTCATCACGCTCCACATGACGGCCATGCTCTACAGACGGAAAGAAAATCCCCGGCCTGTCTGCATTGACAAAAGATACATGCCCATCTGAGCTGATGATTGGAGGCGACACCGGTATAACAGGCGCCTTCCACATTCCAAGGTGTGACATGAGTGAAAAGATACCTGCAATCAGCTGATCTCCATAGGATCTTGTCACTCGCATTCCTATACCCATCTCCACTACAAGAGTAGGAGTTCCTATACTGTTAAGACTGTGTGCCAGAGTAGATTCAAGTACTGTAGCAGCTGCGTGAATCCACAAAAGATTCATGTTCATGAGCTTTGCCAGTGGAATCAGTTTTTCCGCTGTATTGACATTTATACGCACCTGCGGTATCTCCCTAAGATATATGTTGCTGGCGTGGATATCTATACACACATCGGCACCTGCCATATCTTCTATAATCTCATGTGCGATATACTCAGACTGACTTCCCCGATCACTTCCCGGAAATGTGCGGTTCATATCCAAATCACATTGCGGAATTCCTCGTGTCATAGTGCTGATTCCCAGCGGATTGAGGGCCGGATATATGTCCACAACACCGTCCAAATTTGCTTTGTTTTCGTTTAAAATGCGTGCAAGCTTCCACGCTACATACTGCCCCTCTAATTCATCCCCATGGGTTCCTGTGACAACACAGAGCCTTTTTTCTCCCACTCCGATTCGCTGCTTCTGAATCATAAGATTCTCGCCAACAGCCAGCGGAACGTTAACAATCTGCTTTATCATTTCAATAAATTCTCCTTTTGCCTCATCATTACCATACTTTCATTAAAACACTTTGTTTTTGCACAGCGTTCCCGCTAAAAACACCGCGTTCCATGGGACAGTCGGCAAAATCCCGTCCAATATTAAATCTTATATAACTTTCATCAGTCCATTGTCCTCTTGTCGGGTCAATTCCTACCCAGCAGTTATCCAAAAGTACCTCACACCATGCGTGGCTGGCTCCCTCTCCCTCGGTAAGACCGTTGCAATACCTTGCCGCAAGGCCCGCTTTTCTTGCCATAGCAAGATAGATATGAGCAAAATCCTGGCAGACACCACATCCGGCTAAAAATGCCTCAGAGGCCGTCGTAGATACCCCGGTACTTCCCGGTGTATATTTCATATAATTATATAAATATTCACATAATGTCCAGGCCCTGTCTCTTTCAGTTTTAGGAAGTATCATATCATCCAAACAAGACTGCATTTCTAAAGACATCGTTGTATAACTGGTAGGCAGTCTCCAAATCGGCAAAATATCACCCACATACAATGGTTTTGAGCTATCTGTAATAACACTTCCACTTGCCTTATAATGGAAATGACTGTGAGGTTCACTTAAGTCTCCTATTTGAAGCAAGTTTCCAAAGCTATCACTTTGTATGTCATATGAAACACTCGGATTTATTTCCAAAGCCGCACTCTCTATCTGCTGTCCGGCAAATGAGTGCGGCAATGCTCTAAGGACAAATGAATGATTAAAAACCGGCTTATCAAATTCTAATGATACCTCATAATAAAATTCTAGCCTTCGGCTCATACAATAAACAGCCCCTCTATACTATTTAAAAGCAGTTTATGATCAACCTGTTTACGCTCGATCACCACATCATTTAACAGTTCATGTGCTTCTTTATTGGTTTCAAGTCCTGTCTTGTAAAGACGTCTCATGAGTTTTCTCAATTCGCGGTCCAGATTTTCCGTATGCCAGTCCAGACGAAGCATAAGGCTCAGTCGCTCTACAAGCGAACCGGATTTTACGATATTTCTGATTTTTTCATTTTCAACCGCATCGTCCATACTGCCGCGAAATGCCATGATATCATCCAAAACCCACTGTAGCTGCACTCCCGGGCTGTCACTTTTTGCCGCAAGTTCCATCGCATTATGTGCCAGCTGCAAATATGCAAGTGTTGGTGTCGAAATAATCTCCCTGAGTACCATGCCGTTTCCAAGCATATATTCTATATTTGATGTTATAGAAGACGGTGATGATTCATCAAATAAGAAATCCCTGCAGAATTCTTCTGCATCTTTCGCATTACAAGGAATACCAAGTTTAACACAAAACTCCTCATAATCTGGGCTTTTGCCATCAATAAGCTGATCGAATTTATCATATATTATCTGAATAGTCGTATATACTCTTTCACTGTACCGTCCGAGCCAGAACAGTCTGTTTTGTGTACTTAATGCAACATGATCCATGTGTCTTTAAATCCTCCTCCCTGTGATGAGTTCACGATAAAGCTGTCCGGATTGCGTGAAAAACGTGTAAGTCCGCTCGGCCATACCTTCGTTCCACCAGTTCCTGATAAAACAAACGCACGCAAATCGGCTTTTCGCTCAACCTGTTTTCCTTCGTCCATAATCGGAAGATCCTGAAAATCGATGACCTCCTGGGCGATAAAACGTCTTGGCTCTGCCAAAATCAGGTTTTTTAAATCTTCTCTCGCTTTCTCATCCAGTTTACTACCAAATACGACTCCATATCCACCGGCCTCAGCCACATCCTTAATAACTAATGTATCAAGATGTGAAAGAACATATTCTCTGTCTTCATCATAGAATGGCAGATATGTAGGTGCATTGTTAAGAATCGGTTTTTCATGGAGATAATACTCTACCATTTTCGGTACAAAATAATATATTCCCTTATCATCTGCCACTCCATTGCCAAATGCATTCAACACTGCTACATTGCCCGCACGGTACGCACTCATAAGATTTGGAATTCCGATAAGTGACTCCGGCACAAAAGTAAGAGGATCCATGTATTCGTCACTTACACGGCGATAGATCGCACCGACCTGTCTGTCTCCTGCTGCAGAACGGTAATATAGCTTTGAATCGCTGACATATAGATCGCCTGATTCAGCCAATACAGCCCCAGACTGTTCAGCGAGGTAGGAATGTTCAAAATATGCTGCATTGTAACGTCCCGGTGTGAATACAACGTTTATTCCGCCGGTATTTACACTGTCCATGGTCTCTTTCAAGATCTTTCCGTAATCACGGTTATCCATTACATGATTCTTTCTAAAAGTCTCTGGACTTGAACGTCTGCAAAGTGACCTTGCGATCAGCGGATAGCTCGCACCCGAAGGTATTCTTAGGTTATCTTCTAGAACATACCAGATACCATCCTTGCCTTTTACGAGGTCTATACCGGAAATATGACTGTAGATGCCGCCTGGAGGCGTGATTCCCTCACACTGAACCAGATATCCCGGAGAACGATATACAAAATCTTCAGGGACAACACCGTCCTTTATGATCTTCTTTTCTCCGTAAATATCTTTCAAAAACAGGTTAAGTGCATCGACCCTCTGCCTTAAGCCTGCCTCTAGATCTTCCCATTCCTCTGAAGTAATGACACGCGGAATTGGATCAAACGGAAACAATCGTTCCTTGAACGTGCCATCTTTATAAATTCCAAACTTCACACCATAGCGTGCCAACTGCTGGTTGATCAGTTTTTCATGCAGAATCATATTTTTCATAGCAATCATCCTCCCTCACTTTGTTACTTCATAGGAGACTGCATTGCAAAACCCTATAAAGCAAAAAGTGCAGGGCAGAGATCCAATCTGGCCTCTCTGCCCCACACTTTTAAATTAATGGTTTCATTATAGTCGTTTGTCTTTTTTTCGTCAAGCGATTTATTTTTAGAAAATTCTCACTAAATCACTACGGACATGGGTATTTTTACCAAACATATTTCACTTTTATTTCTTCCTATTTTATGCTATTCTTATATAGTTGACACCTCAGTATACGCTACCCCCAAGAAATACAACGTATTTCATAGGCTATACCTGAGCAGTTACAAGAATTTAATAATTTAAAATAGAGTCGATAAGAAAGGAATTTTACCATGAAATTAGGTATTGTAGGTCTTCCAAACGTAGGCAAAAGCACACTTTTCAATTCTCTGACCAAGGCAGGTGCTGAGTCAGCCAATTATCCGTTCTGCACCATTGATCCAAACGTAGGTGTTGTTCCGGTTCCGGATGCAAGGCTCGGACAGCTGGCAGCTCTTTATAATTCAGCTAAAATCACACCAGCTGTTATCGAATTTGTAGATATCGCCGGCCTCGTAAAAGGTGCATCCAAAGGAGAAGGTCTTGGTAATCAGTTCCTCGCCAACATCCGCGAGGTTGACGCCATCGTACATGTTGTCCGCTGTTTTGAAGACCCTAACGTTATCCACGTTGACGGCAGTGTAAATCCGATTCGTGATATAGAAACTATCAATCTTGAGCTTATTTTCTCCGATATGGAAGTTCTTGAACGCCGTATTGCCAAGACTACAAAGAGCGCCATGGGCAATAAGACTCTGGCTAAGGAGCTTGATACCTTAAAGAAACTCTATGCACACCTTGAAGATGGTAAACTTGCCAAGAGTTTTGAACCGGAAGACGACGATGAACTGGCATTTATAAACACTCTTGATTTGTTAACCTGGAAACCGGTTATCTTTGCAGCCAACGTAGCTGAAGATGATCTGTCAGATGACGGTGCTTCCAATGAATATGTAAAACAGGTACGTGAATTTGCTGCAGAAAATGACAGTGAAGTATTTGTTATCTGTGCCCAGATTGAGCAGGAAATTGCAGAACTTGATGATGATGAAAAGAAAATGTTCCTCGAAGATCTCGGTCTGACAGAATCAGGTCTTGAGAAGCTTATCGCCGCCAGCTACCGTCTGCTCGGCCTTATAAGCTACCTTACAGCCGGCGAGACAGAAACCCGTGCATGGACTATCAAAGTAGGCACAAAGGCACCTCAGGCAGCAGGTAAGATTCACTCCGATTTTGAGCGTGGTTTCATCAAAGCCGAGGTAGTAAATTATAAAGATCTTTTGGATTGCGGTTCATACAATGCAGCCAGAGAAAAAGGTCTGGTACGCATGGAAGGTAAAGAATATGTTGTCAAAGACGGTGATGTAGTGCTCTTTAGATTTAATGTATAAAATTAAACTATTCAGAATAGTTTCTAATTATTAGTAATACAACAACAAATCCGGTCAGTCGGTTGGAAAACCGATTGACCGGATTTGTTTTAGCTGTATACTTACTGTTAAATCACATTTTACTGAATAACCTTTACAGGACACTTAGCTGCACAGGCACCGCAGTTTACACACTTCTCATAATCAATAACAGCTACGTTGTTATCCATATGGATAGCGTCAAACTTACACTGTTTGGTACAAAGTGTACATCCTATACATCCAACCTGACAAGCTGCCTTAACAGCTGGTCCACGATCATGAGAGCTGCACTGTACCAGATGTTTTGACTTGTATGGTACAAGATCAATCAGATGTTTCGGGCAGGCTGCCACACAGGCACCACATGCCACACATTTCTCTTTATCTACTACTGCCACTCCATCAACGACGTGGATTGCATCGAACTTACATGCCTTAACACAAGTACCAAAACCGGTACATCCATAAGAACATGCCTTTGCACCGCCACCAGGTACTACAGATGCCTTTGCACAGTCCTCGATACCATGATACTCGTACTGTACTTTGGTCTTGTCGCAGGTACCTTTACATTTAACGAAAGCTACCTTCTTCTCTGATGATCCTGCCTCAACACCCATGATGGCAGCAATCTTCTCTCCCACCGGTGCACCACCGACCGGGCAGGCATTTACAGGTGCTTTACCCTCTGCGATAGCCTTTGCAAGACCATCACATCCCGGGTAACCACAACCACCACAGTTGTTTCCAGGCAGCTCTTCACGAACAGCTGCCTCTTTCTCATCTACTTCTACCTTAAACTTCGCACCGAACAGACCGAGTCCGACACCGACGATGATGCCGACAACTGCGATCACGACAGCTGCGATAATGATCGAATTAATATCCATTTTCGTCTCCTCCTTCTACAGTAATCCGGAAAATCCGAGAAATGCAATTGCCATCAGACCAGCTGTTACGAGTACGATAGGAGATCCCTGGAAATTGTATGGGATATCATTTCCTTCGATATGCTCACGAATACCAGCCAGAAGTATGATGGATATGGTATAACCAACTGCTGTACCTACACCATTTACCACGCTCTGAAGGAATCCATAGCCATTCTGAACGTTTGTAAGAGCCACACCAAGAACTGCACAGTTTGTAGTGATCAGCGGAAGGAATACACCAAGCGCGTTATACAGGGAAACCATGCACTTCTTTAAGAACATCTCAACGATCTGAACAAGCGCTGCGATAACGAGAATGAAAACAATTGTTTTCAGATAATCGATACCAAGCGGTGCCAGAACGAACTGATAAATCAGGTTTGCAACGATAGAAGCAATGGTAATAACGAAGATTACCGCACCACCCATACCAGCTGCTGTTTCTACTTTTTTTGATACGCCGACGAAGGAGCAGATACCGAGGAACTGGCTCAGTACGACGTTGCTGACTAACGCCGAGCTTATCGCAATAATAAGTAATTCTTTCATCACTTCTCCTCCTGTTCCTTCTTAACTTCTGCATCATGGCCAGCACAGCTTAAGCAGTCACCGCTGCAACAGCCACCAGCTTTCTTCTCTTTTACAGAACCGTTGGTTGCACTCGGCATCTTAAGACGATTCTGAAGTGCAGTCAGGCATGCAAGTACAAAGAATGCACCAGGTGCCAGAATAAAGATAGATATAGGCTGGTAAGCAGAAGGCATAATCTGAATACCAAAGATAGTACCGGCACCAAGAAGTTCACGGAATGAACCGATAAGTGCCAAAGCTACTGTAAATCCAAGACCCATACCAATACCATCGAAAGCAGAAAGGAGCGGACCATTCTTCATGGCAAATGCCTCAGCACGACCAAGAATGATACAGTTAACTACGATCAGAGGAATGTAAAGTCCCAAAGATGCATAAAGACCAGGAACAAAACCTTCCATCAACATATCTACGATAGTAACGAAGGATGCTACAACAACGATCTCTGCCGGAAGACGGACTCCGTCCGGAATGATCTTACGAAGTAATGCAATCAAAAAGTTTGCCGCAATCAGAACGGCTGTTGTTGAAAGTCCCATGCCGACACCATTGATAGCAGAAGTTGTTACCGCCAGAGTCGGACACAGACCCAGCATCTGAACGAAGATAGGATTTTCTTTCCAGATACCATTATATAAGCGCTCTACATATTTATTCATAATCTTCCACCTCCTACTGTGCCAGGCAGTTAGCTACAAAATAGATAGCTGCATCTGTTGCATTTGTAACTGCCTTGGAAGTGATTGTTGCACCGCTGATGGCCTCAATCTGATTATCTGCAGACGCGCCTGTCTTTGTAACTTCCAGAGTCTCAGCTTTCTTTCCAGCAAACTGATCTTTAAAATCAGGCTCTTTTGCTCTCATACCAAGACCAGGTGTATCACTGATGCTTAAGAAACCGATACCTGTCAGTTCGCCCTCGTTGGTAATACCAACTGCAATCTGTACGTTGCCGCCGTAGCTCTCTGCGGATGTAGATGTAATCAGGTAACCAACTTTGTTGCCATCAGCATCCAGAGCCTCTTTTGCATCGTTGATAGTAACTTTTCCAAATCCCCACTCAGAGATACTGTCTGCTGCAGCTGATACTGCCTCACTCAGCTCATCAGGTGTATCAAAGCTTGATGCCTCAGGATAAACCTCCTGATAAGTTTTAGTAGCTGATGCCTCCTGTGCCTGTGCAATCGGCTCAAGAGTGATATCATGCACTGTTCCCAGACAGATACCGGCTACAAGTGTAATAATGAAAAGGATGACTGTATTTTTTATAATCTGGTTCATTATTTCTTCTGACCTCCTTTTCCAAATGCTGTCGGAAGCGTGAAACGCTCAATCAGCGGAACCAAAAGGTTGCTGAAGATGATTGCGTAGGAAACACCTTCCGGAGATGCACCCCAGAGACGGAAGATACCGGTTACGATTCCGAGAATCAGTCCGTATACAATCTGTCCCTTAGGAGTCAGAGGACTGGTAACATAATCGGTAGCCATGAAGAATGCACCGAATACAAGACCACCTGCACAGATCTCGCTGAGAGAATATGTCAGGTTAAATCCACCGAAGATAAATGTAAATACAAATACTGTAGCAATGTAGATAACAGGAATAACCGGGCTTATTACCTTGCGTACAATCATGTAAATAGCACCGATAAGAAGTGCAATCACTGAAACCTCACCGATAGTACCCGGAATACGTCCAACTATCAGGGATGTAAGGTCAACTGCCTCTCCTGCTCTTAACTGTGCAAGTGGAGTTGCTCCTGTCACACTGTCAAAGCCAAGGCTTTCAGAAGAGAAATCGTTCATGAAAAGAGCAAATGATGTCAGAAGGAAACATCTGGCAGCAAGTGCCGGATTCATGAAGTTCTGTCCAAGTCCGCCATAAAGCTGTTTAACAACTATAATGGCGAAAAATGCACCAAGAACCGGAATCCAAACCGGAATTTCCGGTGGCATATTAAGTGCAAGAATCATACCGGTAACAACAGCACTGCCATCAGTAATTGTGATTGGCTTGTGCATAAGTTTTTCATAGATATATTCAGCTGCCACGCTGGCGATCACAGTTGCGATCAGAACCAGAAGTGCATTCAGTCCGAACTGCCATACGCCGTAAACACTGGCAGGAATCATGGCGATCACCACGTCAAACATCAGGCGCTGTGTCGTAACTCCGTCGCGAACATGAGGCGATGACGATACTTTAAATAATTTTTCCATTTCTTCCCACCTCCTACTTTCTACGGCTGGCCACGACTGCCTTACGCATCTCTTTGAATGCCTGAGTAAGCGGTCGTCTTGCCGGACATGCATATGCACAGCATCCGCACTCTACACATTCCATACCGTTTAAGCTCTGGAATTTTTCGAGATCATGCTTTGTGGATGCCTTCATCATCAGCGGAGGTACAAGATGCTCAGGACACACGCCAACACAGCGTCCGCAGCGGATACATGCTGACGGTTCCATAGCTGAAACCTGATCCTTGGTAAATGTTGTCAGGGCAGAAGATGTCTTCGCTACCGGGAAGTCAATAGTAAACAGTGCCTGTCCCATCATAGGACCACCTGAAATAATCTTCTCCGGTTCCTGTTTGAATCCACCGGCTGCCTCTACAAGTCTCTGGTAATTGGTTCCCAGACGTACTTCGAAGTTCTGTGGCTCTGCTATCGCATCACCTGTTACTGTGATAATCTTGCGAATAAGCGGAGTTGATTTGCATACAGCATTATAAATAGAAGCAACTGTATCAATATTGTCTACGATACAGCCTGCATCTGCCGGCAACATGGTAGAGTTAATCTCACGTCCTGTAACCGCATAGATAAGCGTACGCTCACCACCCTGCGGGTACTTGGTAAGCAGTGGACATACCTCTATTCTCGGTTCATCTTTTACCATCTCTGTAAGCTTTTTAATAGCTTCCGGCTTGTTATTCTCGATACCGATGATACCCTTTGCATTGTCAAACAGCTGAAGTATTACCTTCAAACCACCGATAATCTGCTCCGGGTGTTCCATCATAATACGATAATCACTCGTTAAATACGGCTCACATTCAGCACCATTGACAATAACATGATCAATCTCGTTTTCATCCTTAGGAGTCAGCTTTACATGTGTCGGGAATCCGGCACCGCCCAGGCCGACGATACCTGCGTCCTTAACAATCTTGCGTATCTCCTCTTTTGACAGTTTTGTAACATCTCTGTCTATTCCGAAACCTTCAATGGCTTCTTCTTCGCCGTCATTCTCAACAAGAATTGACTGTACCATCGCACCGTTGGCAACTCGCTTTGACTCAATTCCCTTTACAGTACCTGAAACGGAGCTGAGTACATTAGCAGAAATAAAGCCACCGGACTCTGCAATGATCTGGCCCTTCAGCACGTGATCGCCCTTGGCAACCAATGGTTTTGCAGGTGCACCAATATGCTGGGACAACGGATAAACCATGATCTCGCCCTGTAAAGGTTCGAGAACTTTGATCGGCTTATCCTCAGACAGTTCTTTACCCTCGTATGGATGAATGCCGCCTATAAATGTAGCCAAACCCATCAATTAAACCCTCTTTCTCTTACAAAATTTTCCTTCATCCCGTGTCCAAATATCTAGCAACAGCTGCCTATTCTGTCGTGATTGTGAAATTTTTATCGGGCAAAGGACTTAGAATCTACCGCGTATAGTATAGCATATAGAAAAAAAATTAACAATTGAAAAATTAAACTTCTTCCTCATTAAAACTGTATAAAAATCAGTACAAATAGCACATTTATGGTTCCAGTTTATACAGAATTAACAAAGTGTGTAAAAATGGTGTAAAAAAAGAAAGCCCAGACGGAAACGTAATCCGGACTTTCTTTTTATGTCGACTTCTTCTTATGTTACTCTGAAGCATTGCCTATTTTTTTCAGAGTGTTGCTTACTTTTCCAGAACACTGCTTACTCTTCATTAATCAGAACATCTCCTGTAGTCAAACAATTCTTTATTGAACCGCCCCACATCTGTCCCGCGATTCCGCTCATACAAGAACCACTCATAATAATTATGGTTTTATCTGCCCTCCCACATATTTTAAGCTAATTTGCCATACCAACTTTCTGGCCAACAGCTACGTTAAAATAGGCTTCTATTTGCTCCATTTCACCTTCTGGCACTTCCAGCCTTTCTGCTAAAATAAATGCTTTTCCATCCTCAACTCCAAAGGCATATCCATCCGTATCATAATACGGGCAGAAATATACTTTTTCCTGGTATTCTACATTACAAAAAGCCTGTCCATGATTATTTCCTTGTACATTTATTGTGTATACCTGCTCACAAATCTTCCCATTATTTCCACAATAACAGACAATCGCTTCATTTTGCTCTTTCAGACTTCCTAATGCAAAAAGTTCATAATTTCCATCTCCATCGAAATCCTGAAATGAATCCCCCCAACGATCTGCCTTAAACTTTTCCTTAACCGTATCCACCAAACATTCCCGGTAAGAATCCAACATTTCATGAAGTTTCTGTCTTAGTTCTTCTGGATTCGAGACATTTGAGATTCCATCCCTTAAGACTTCCATGCCTTGCTCATAATCATGCTGTATTTCATATAATTCCGCCAATTCCAGATACATGGATTTCTGCTCTGGATCTAATTGTAACATTTTCTCATATAGTGAAAATTTTTGCGAAATATCTCCTTCTATTTCCAATTGCTTCTGCTGGTACGCTTTAAATAATTTGTTACGCAAAGCGTCATCACCCAACTTTTCTATGCAACTTTCACCATACCGAATAGCTTCATCTGTATTTCCTTTTTTCAGATATGATTCCATCAATCCAACATAACCAGCTGTATTCTTTTCATCCAGTTTAATTACTTTATTAAAAGCCACGATAGCCTGTTCATAATTTGCTTCCGTCAGGTATTTATTTCCTAGTTCCAACTGCTCTGCAATTTGTTTTTCTACACTCTTTCCACATCCTGCTAAGCACACAGCCATTAGCAGAAAAATCATTCCTATTTTTCGCAACATTTTCCTGTGTTAGCCTCCACTTTTTTAATTAATCTATTGATTATCATATAATGCGTCCACAAAAAAATCTTTATGTCCACCCAAACCATCACCTCACCAAGGAATATCTGATTCATCTGGATACTCATAATAAGCATAAGATATCTTTTTACTAGTTGAATATGCTACGACACAACTCCTGCCGTCATCATGGCTATCTAATATAATCAATACCTTACTGTGCCGGATATCCTCCCATCTCATAATTCCACATATATCCTCCATCTACACCGTTTAGTCCAAAGACACAATGTGGAAAATTATTCAACGGACAGAAGAAATACTCATCACCATTTCTATACAGAGC
>CAVKOQ010000075.1:0-13436 GCA_963657995.1 bacterium | reverse complement strand
CTAGGTTCCTACATCAAATCATACATGGTAAAGATCGGAAGATATATAGAGATAACTATAATCGCCGCAAATATCGCCAGTACAACAAGCATAGTCGGCTCTAACACTGCAAGCAGTCTCTGTATGCGGTAATCGGCTTCGTTGGCATAGTAGTCTGCCACATTATCAAGGGTCTCTTCAAGTTCACCGGTTTCTTCACCTATTGAACACATATCTACCATGGTAGGTGGGAAGTATTTCTTCCCTTCAAGACACTCTACAAGGCTTCGGCCCTGCTCTATACCGGCTCTCATGGAACGTACATCTTCGCTAAGAAGTGCATTGTCCATGACCTTGGCTGTGGTCTCTACGGCATGATTGACTGTGATACCGGCAGCCAAAAGCACCGACATGGTATTCGCAAACTGAGCTGCACCGTTCATACGGTTGATAATACCTATAACAGGAAGAGAAAGAGCAATTTTAGCCCTCTCAATACGACCTCGTGGTGTTTTTCCATAAATAGTGGAAACAACCTTTAAAAATGCAATCACTATAAGCATCACTATCCACCATCTCGCGAAGAAATGCGACGTCGCTATGAGCATTCTCGTCATCAGAGGCAATGTACCTCCCAAATCCATAAAGACATCAGCAAGTGTAGGAATAACTTTCGCCATGACGATGATAAGTACAATCACAGCAATCGCCACGACAAATAGCGGATATGTCATAGCACTCTTTATCTTCTCAGTGGTCTTATATGATTTTTCATAGAACTTCTGAAGACGCTCAAATGACCGATCCAGCGTACCGGACTGCTCTCCTGCCCTGATCGTCTCAATAAATGTGAGCGGAAATCTGTCACTATACTTTCCTAAAGCTGCTGCGACTGTACTTCCGGCCGCGACCTCTTCTGAAGCTGCTGCCATAATCGTCCTGATCCGCTTATCCTCATTCTGCTCTGCTAACATACGCATGGCACGTGCCACCGTCATGCCCGAATGAAGTGTGATCGCGAACTGAGAGCACAGGATCGCAAGTTTCTTTGTACTGATCTTCCTGCTTCCGATCTCCATCTCAAGAATATTGCCATCAAATCTTGATTTTTTCTCTTTCTTCTGGCTGATACTTATGAGAATCGGATAACTCTCCTTGATTCTGGATGCAGCTGCCGCTTCACTGTCCGCCTGAAGCATGCCTCGGACTTCCTTACCATCCCGCCCCAGTGCTTTGTATGAATAATTCGGCATATTTGCACCTCCAGACAGCTTCCTCAAAAAACACACATTTAAATCAAATTGCATCTTTTATAACGTCATTTTAACATTTAGACATAAATTTGTAAACAACAGTTTTGCAATTCACTCTAAAATATTGTTGACAGAACTTCGAGAATTATTATTTATTTTTCTTCTCCAGCATCTCTTCCATCGTATGCCATCCAAGAACCGCACATTTGACTCTGGCTGGCATATGGGAAACATCGACAAGTGCACCTGCTTCCTCAAGTTCTTCTATCTCATCCTCACTTGCTTCACCCTTTATCATTCGAAGAAACAGATCTGCAAGATGTTTGGCTTCTTCTTCTGATTTTCCGATGATAAGATCGAGCATAATATCCGCAGAAGCCTGTGAGATGGCACATCCACTTCCTTCAAATGCACCGTCTACTACCTGTCCGTTCTCTACCTTTAACTGAAGAATTATATCATCTCCACAGCTTGGGTTAACTCCCTCCAGCACCAGATTGGCATCCGCAAGCTTCTCTTTATGCAGCGGATGAAGATTGTGCTCTGTAAGTATTTCATTATAAAATGTTCTATTCTCCATATCCCATCTTCCTCCGAATTTCACTAAGGCTCTTGGTAAATCGATCTATATCTTCTTCTGTATTATAAAATGCAATGCTTGCTCTTGCAGTTGCAAATACACCCAAATGTTTAAGCAACGGCTGTGCACAATGATGGCCTGCACGAACACATACATGTTCCGCATCCAAGATTGATGCGATATCATGTGGATGTACGCCATCTACCGTAAAACTGATAATCCCGTTATGTTCCTCAGGTTTTTCGCTTCCCTGAATATGAATTCCCGGCATCTGTTTCATGGCTGTCATCGCACGTTTCGTGAGATCTTCCTCACGTTTCATAATCTCGTCAAATCCAACGCCTGAAAGATAATCTATAGCAGCCTTGATTCCTACCGCACCACCGCCATTTACTGTTCCTGCTTCAAATTTGTGCGGAAGTTCTGCAAATACGGCCGACTCACGACTAACCGAATCGATCATCTCACCGCCTGTGAGAAACGGAGGCATGGCATCAAGAAGTTCTTCTTTTCCATAAAGAACACCTATTCCCATCGGTGCCATCAGCTTATGTCCTGAAAATACAAGAAAATCAGCATCAAGCTCCTGAACATCTACTGGAATATGCGGTGCACTCTGTGCCGCATCTATAACTGCGATTCCGCCTTTTTCGTGTACGAGTTTTATAAGCTTTTCAACTGGATTTCTACGTCCCAATACATTGGAAATCTGCGGCATAGCGACAATCTTAGTCTTATCTGTCACCAGTCTTTCTATATCAGAGTCCAGATATGATCCGTCCGGCTGACATTCAAGGTATATCAGCTTTGCACCGGTATTTCTTGATACCATCTGCCACGGTAAAATATTGCTGTGATGATTGTCTATACTTATAAGTATCTCATCTTTTGCATTAAGATTAGTCATGGCATAACTATACGCTATCAGGTTGAGACTCTCTGTACTGTTTCTTGTAAATACAATCTCGCTTGTCTTTTTGGCATTTATAAACTTACGTACGCTCTCTCTGGCATCCTCATAGGCATCTGTAGCCTCGATTCCAAGCTCATAAAGACCTCTAAGCGGGTTTGCATTCTTTTTTGTATAGAAATCTTCCACTGCTTTTAGTACGGCTATAGGCCTCTGAGCCGTTGCTGCATTATCAAGATATGCTATATCCGAACCTGCAAGTAGCGGAAAATCCTTCTTATAATCTGTCATATTTCATTCCTTCTTCAATACTACAACTTCCATAATATAATAACTGATTTATCAAGGCACTTTCGATTCTAAAAGCACCTACTCATGTAAAGCAACCAAAAAATCTTCTACCTGCTTCTTCACTGATTCATCAGCTGTCAGCTCATTCAGTGCATCGATTCTGGCTCTTGCCACCATGCGTTCTGCTTTTTCTCTTGAAAGCCCCCTTGAACACAGATAAAACAGTGTAGCATCGTCAAGATCTCCCATAGAAGCACCATGATTGCCCTCTACATCTTCCTCTGCACAGAGAATCAGCGGAATTGTCTGATTGACAACCTCTTCGCCTAACATAAGAACATCTTCTCGTTCTGTTCCCTTGGCTCCTGCACATCCCGGCACAAAATCTATGGTTCCTCGGAATATTTTAGATGAATTATCATGTAAAACACCTGAAACATCCATCTCGCTGACTGTTTTTTTACCTCTGTGACGTACGATATAGTTCATGTCCAGTTTCTGATTTACTCTGGTATAATATCCTATCTTCGCGTCAAATGAACTCTTTTTCCCTTCCAGTTCTGCAAGACAACCGGCATATACTTTTCCGGCACCAAGTTCTAACTTTAAGAGTTCAAATGAGGCATTTTCCTCACAAACTGCCCCTATATCGCTAAGGCAGGTGTATCCGTCGCCTAAAAGCTGAATTTCCTGAAGTTTTACCCTGGAATTTTTCTCAGCATGAATCTTTACCTGAAATGAAGATACACCCTTTGCATCCTTATCCGAGCTGAATACTAAAAGTACATTTAAGGAACTTCCCTCTTTAGCATCCAGATACAGCGAATTAGTGTAGCTGCCATCCTTATAATTAAGATGAATCACTGTCCAGTCTGCATCTGTATTTTCATCGGAATGTGAAGCTGTGATTACGTTCGCACTTTCTCCTGCAAATTCAGCCGTCAGTTCGTCAAATTCGCGTCCCATGCCAGTCTGAATTTCGTTCCAGTCTATATCTTTATTTTCTTTCTCCCATCTGACACCATCTGTAAGATGTTCTGGATTTATATCAATGCCCTTTTCCGGCCAATCTATCTGTATCCGGCTCTCGTTCATTCCCAAACGGTTCCAGGTACGTGTCGGAAGAAAGTTTACTGTCATTTCTTTTGATCCCATGTTTTCCTCCTGTAGTTAAGACATATTAACCGATACTGCCCTTCATCTCAATCTGAATCAGGTTGTTCATCTCGACCGCGTATTCAAGCGGAAGTTCTTTAGATACGTCATTTGCAAATCCACTCACGATCATCGCACGGGCATCTTCTTCGCTGATGCCTCGTGACATCAGATAAAATACTGCCTCATCGCTGATTCGTCCGATCTTTGCCTCGTGGCCTACATTCGCGTCACGGGTTCTTATATCCATAGCCGGAACTGTATCAGAACGCGAGATATCATCAAGCATCAGAGATTGGCATGAGACTGCCGCCCTTGAGCCAGATGCCTGTCTGCCGATCTGAACGCTGCTTCTGAATGTGCTGATACCGCCATCCTTGGAAATAGATTTTGTATTAATATAGGAAGAAGTTCTTTTTCCTGTATGAACCACCTTGGCACCTGTATCCAGGTTCTGGCCTTCTCCTGCAAACGTGATACCGGTAAATTCCATCCTGGAATCATCGCCTTTTAAGATGCTCATCGGATATAGGTATGATACGTGTGAACCAAATGATCCGGATACCCACTCGATTGTTCCGCCTTCTTCAACGATCGCACGCTTAGTGTTCAAATTGTACATATTTTTTGACCAATTCTCGATCGTTGAATATCTCAGCTTGGCATTTTTTCCGACAAAAAGCTCAACACATCCGGCATGAAGGTTGGCTACGTTATATTTTGGTGCTGAACAGCCCTCTATAAAATGCAGATATGCACCTTCATCGACTATGATAAGGGTATGCTCAAACTGTCCGGCTCCCGGTGCATTGAGACGGAAATATGATTGAAGCGGAATCGTAACCGATACTCCCTTCGGCACATATACAAAAGATCCGCCGGACCAGACAGCTCCGTGAAGTGCCGCAAACTTATGTTCCTGCGGCTTTACAAGATGCATAAAATGCGTCCTGATCATTTCACCGTATTCGCCGTGCATAGCACTCTCAAGATCTGTATAGACAACGCCCTGAGCTGCTACCTCTTCACGAACATTGTGATAAACAAGCTCTGAATCATACTGTGCACCGACTCCTGCAAGTGATTTCTGCTCTGCCTGCGGGATTCCCAGACGCTCAAATGTATCCTTTATATCCTTGGGCACTTCTGACCACTTTGCACTCATCTTTGATTTAGGACGAACGTAGGTTACGATATTGTCCATATCAAGATCATCAATATCAGGGCCCCAGTCAGGGACATTAAGGGAATTGTATATTTGCAATGACTCTAGGCGAAACTGCTGCATCCATGCCGGATCATTCTTCTCCTTAGAAATCTTTTCGACAATCTCAGGTGTAAGTCCTGCCTTTACCTTATATGCGTCATTTTCTTTGTCTTTTATGTCATAGATACTTCTATCTATATCATCTACATATGTCTTTTCTTTCATTTTCTGATGCCTCCATTACGCGTGTTATTTGATGGCATCTTCCATGCCTGCTTCACGGATAAAGGATTCGTAGCCTTCCTGATTGATCTTCTCCACAAGTGAACCATCTCCGGTTGTCACGATCTTGCCGTCTACCATGATATGTGTATAATCAACATGAAGTGCGTCAAGTATACGTGTGCTGTGAGTAATGATTAAGAGTGCACCGTTCTGGTTCTTCTGGTACTCTTCTACGCCCTTAGATACCAGACGCACAGCGTCGACATCAAGTCCTGAATCTGTCTCATCAAGGATTGCCAGACTTGGATTTAAAAGCATGAGTTGTAAAATTTCTGACTTTTTCTTCTCACCACCAGAAAAACCAACATTTAAACTTCTCTGTGCATATGATTCATCCATCTGTAAGATATCCATTGCTTTTTTGAGCTGTTTATGGAATTCCCAAATCTTCAAATTCTTGCCAGTCTGCTGACGCATCGCACTTCTTAAGAAACTTTCAAGCGAAAGTCCGGGAACCTCAAGCGGTTCCTGAAATGACATAAACATACCTGCTTTTGAGCGCTTGTCTGTGGACTCATGCGTGAGATCTTCGCCCTTAAATATGATATTTCCGTCTGTCACCTGGTATCTCGGATTTCCCATAAGGACATTGCCAAGAGTTGACTTGCCTGCTCCGTTCGGTCCCATAAGTACATGAACTTCTCCTGCTCCTATCGTGAGGTCAACTCCGTGCAGAATCTCTTTTTCTTCTATATTTGCCTTTATCTGTTTTACTTCCAACACTTTCTCTGCCATAAAGTTCTCCATTTCCGAAATCGGCTGTTTTTCCGTTTTCTTTTAAAATCCCGACAATCTATGAAGCATCTTCATAGATTACCGGATTATCCTACGGCTATTATAGGTATTTATTTTTGGATTGTAAAGACTATATTTTTTGAAAGTAAGCATCGTCACAATTTCAAAAAACGCTGTAAAGTTTTACCTCTACAGCGTTTCTTCATTATTATATTCGTATGACTATCCTATTGTGCAGCCTCTGTCTGTTGTTCTGATGATTCAGTTGTTTCGGCTGTTGTGTTTTGTCCCTGACTTAAGATAGACTGCCCCGGTATCGCAGCCTGCTGATTATCAGGTACAAGCTCTGTCAGTTGCTGTCTTGCTCTTTCTGACTGCTCAGAATCTGCATACTGAGTGATAATCTGAGTAAACATCTCGACTGCCTTATCAGTCTCACCCTGTGACCGATAAATAAGACCCATGTTGAAGATAACCTTAGGATTATCCGGACGAATCGCAAGACAAGTCTGATAATATGACAACGCTTCATTCATACGTCCTGCTGACCACATCGTATATGCCAGATCCTCAAGTGTCTGATATCCGTTAGTCTCTATATCTTGTTTGATGCCTGTTGCAATGGAAAGAATTGTCTCATCTGTAAATACAGAAGGATCAAATCCCTCATAATATGTAACAGCCTCTGTCATATTGCCATTGCGATATGCCTGCAAGATCTTGACTAATTTAGAATATTGATTCACAACACTGTCATTGCTGTTGAGCATCGTATCAAGCTTATTTTCAGCATCTTCTTTTTCCTTCTTCGAAGATTCAATACTCTCGTTCAGGCTGTCAATTTCTTCATTTTTCTGATTCATCTGTTCATTGTACTGAAGCATCTCCTGAGTATACGCATTATTTGCCTGTTTTAATTTAGCTGGCATTACCAGGAAAAATATAACGGCTGCACCAAGCAAGAGGCCTGCACCGATATTTAAGACAGACTGAAGGCCCGTATTTTCCTTGTAACTAGGCGGCATGATGACATCATCATCCTGCATCTGTCTGTGTGAAAATGCATTTTTAAGCTTTCTTCTCTCTATATCCGCCTTACCTGTATGTTCCTTGACAATCTCCATATACCAGGTTGCTTTTGGATTGTTTTTATCAATTTTCAAAACCTTTACCAGAGATTTGCCGGCTTTTGTATAATCCTCATGGCTGATATGGAGAAGTGCCAATAGCAGATGTGCTTTTACATATCTTGGATTTGCTCCTACTATTCTGGTAAGCTGGAGTGTCGCCAGATCATCACTTCCAGTCTGTGCCTGCAAAAGTGCCTGATTGTATTTCTGAATCGTTGTGCTTGCCTGTTCTAAGCGATCCTGCTTTCGCTGAATCTGTTCCAAATAATAATCAGCCCGGTTATCCTGCTCTTTAAAGTTCATGCTGATAACCCACTGCACCAATGCCTCCGACACCTCTCCCATCTCATAATATATGAGTCCCAGAAGATTTCTGGCATCTATATGATATTTGTTAAGATTAAGACATTTCTTCAGATATCCTGCTGCACCTGTCAAATCTCTTCTTTTTGCCCTCTCAAGACCGGCATTGTAAAAACTGTTGGAGATCAGGTGAATTTTCTTTGTTCGATCCATCATAAACGCCTATTCCTTCATATGTTTTAAAAGTTCCATCATTATATCCGACATGTCGGTTAAATCACTCTTAACAATAGCCTCTCCGACCTCGTCAACTTCCAAACTCGGTTTAAAATGTTCGATTTCTTCGTCGAAATCTATAGTCATTTCTTCGTCGCTCATATTATCCTCCAGATCGATTTCTACATATTAAAAACAAATAGATTCCCGCCTATATTACACCATTCTATAGATGCTGTCAAATTCGTATTAATGGGTCTGTTGAAATAAATACGCTCATTTTGATAAATGCACCTACTTACATAAATATGTCTGTTTTGATAGGTTAATCTATTATGACAAAATGTAATCTTCAAGCTCTCCTACAAGATATAAAGAACCTACACAAAAACAGATATCTTCAGGTTTTTTTTCTTTTATAAGTGTTCGATATGCATTATTCAAATCAGGTATAGATTCGATATGACACTCTATAGCCATCTCATCGGCTATCTTATTGGCAGCTGATTCCATTTGGGGGGTAGGAAGTGCTCGCGATGTGGATAAATGAGTCAGTATCAGATGATCCGGTCGCAATTTTCTTATAAGTGTTTCAAGCATTGACTCATAATTTTTATCGGAGACAGCCGCAAAAAGCAAGGACACTCGTCCGCCCTTACCAGATTTTCTTTTTTTTGCTTTTAAAAGTTCGCATGCTGCATTTACAAATGCCCTTATTCCGCCCTCATTATGGGCACCGTCAAGATAAACACCATCTGCAATTTCTTCCATACGCCCCCGCCATACTGCATCTTTAATACCTCGAACGGCAACGTCAGAAGATATTCCAAGAATTCTAACTGCCTCATAAGCAATACTTGCATTCACAGCCTGATATTCTGCCTCAAATGGGATGAAGATCTTTTCTTCCTTAATATTAAAACTCATTCCACCGTCAACATGTCTTAGACCAGTATATGATAATGTGTTTACCGGATACGCAAAAGATGCAAATTCTTCCGCCTTTTTTCTTATAACTTCCGATGCTTCTTTATCTGTATCGTCATATATAACCGGAACGCCTTTTTTCAAAATCCCGGCTTTTTCACCTGCTATCTTTATCACGGTATCTCCAAGATATTCCATATGATCAAGACTTATGGATGTAATAATCGTAAGTGCAGGATTTTCGATACAATTCGTCGCATCCAGACGTCCGCCAAGGCCAGTCTCCAGAATTACATACTCTGTTTCTTTATGACGAACCATCCACATGAACATCAAAAATAAATATTCAAAATATGTAGGATGTCCAAGTCCATCTTTTTCAAAGTTTTTATAAGCGTTACGAACCGCCAGAAAAGATTCTATAAAAAGCTCGTCATCCACTTCTTTCCCATCAAATGAAAACCTTTCCGTCACTCTCACCAGATGAGGGGATGTAAATCTTGCTGTATGATTTCCGTTTTTCGAAAGAATTGAATCAAGAAATGCACAGACCGAACCCTTTCCGTTAGTTCCCGCCACATGAATAATTCTTTCTTTATCTGGCATGGCATCCAGATATAAGAGCATACTCCGAAGATCTCCAGCGGAATGTTTCTCCTTGCTAAATTTTGGTATATTATTCAAATACTCATTGGCAGATTCAACTGTCCATTCTTCAGGATTCATCATGTGAATTTCCTTTCCACCATAGCACTGTTATAACTCTTGTTGTTTGTTTTACAGACGCACTTTCCTATGAAACAAAAGCAGCGCCCCTGCTCTTAAAAAGTAAGGCGCTGCTTTTAACTCACTTAAGCTCCCTGCCGGACTTGAACCGGCGACCTACGCATTACGAATGCGTCGCTCTACCAACTGAGCCAAGGAAGCATACTGCTTTAATCTGAAAAATGCTCTGGAAAATCCAAAGCAATTTCGATGACCTGTCCGGGAATCGAACCCGGGTTTACGCCGTGAGAGGGCGTCGTCTTGACCGCTTGACCAACAGGCCATATTTAATTTTCAATCGAGGCGACGTGATTCGAACACGCGACCTCTGCGTCCCGAACGCAGCGCTCTACCAAACTGAGCCACGCCTCGATTACGTATCGTAGTATAATATAATTTCCCTAGGATGTCAACACCTTTTTGAAGAATTTTTAAAAATATTTATTATGTTTAATATTTTGCTATAGTTGCTAGTATTTATGTTTTTTATATTATTTGTTATATTGGCTCAATTAATGTGTGTTGCAGCTGCTAAGTGTTGAAAAAAACGTGTTTGACACATTCCTATGAAACAAAAACACTTCTATCTCATCAGCTTTTGTATGGTCTTACACAGTTCATCAACAGCCTCTTCTCCCTTACCTGCCTCTATGTCATCAACCACGCAGGTCTTAATGTGGTTAGATAACAGTACTTTTGAAAAACTGTTAAGAGCTGCCTGTATCGCCGACACCTGATTTAAGATATCAACGCAGTATCTTTCATCCTCCACCATAGCCTTTACACCACGAACCTGTCCCTCGATCCGATTCAATCTTTTAAGCAGATCCTTTTCTTCTGTCAGATTCCTATGCTTATAACGTGTTTCTCCCTCAGGAAGACAATCTTCTGAATTCATTTTGCATTTACAACAACCCATCTTATCTCCATTTCTTAAAAGATATTATACAATGGCCAAAAGGTTAGAAAGCCTTTTGACCACTATATCTTTTTTACCGCTATATCCTAGAATCTCATTCACAGAATAATATTATTACTGAATCGAATTTACTTTATAGTCCTGTGCCTCAACCGCCTCTTTCAGTGCAGAGTCTGACACAGCTGTACTCATAGTTACAACAGCTGTTCCTTTTTCGTGACTTACTTCTGCACTTTCTACTCCAGGAAGTGCCTCAAGAGTCTTTTTCACGCGTGCCTCACAATGTCCACACATCATTCCCTCGATATTCATTGTCTTTGTCATTTTTCTTTCCTCCATTGTTTTATTATCATCTTTGTTATTGTTGCTATCTTTTAATTCTGATATGTCAATTTTCTTATTTTTTGCATGATCCTTAGATGAATCATACATCTTAAATAAATTAAGCCTTAATGCATTGCTTACCACACAAAAACTTGAAAGACTCATGGCTGCCGCACCAAACATCGGATTTAATTTCCATCCAAATATAGGATACCACAAACCCGCTGCAAGCGGAATACCTACTACATTATAAAAGAATGCCCAAAACAGATTTTCGTGGATATTTTTAAGAGTTGCACGACTTAGACGGATCGCTGCCGGAACATCACTTAGCTGACTCTTCATAAGCACAACATCCGCTGCATCAATAGCAATATCTGTTCCGGCTCCTATAGCGATACCCATGTCAGCTCGGGTAAGCGCCGGAGCATCATTGATGCCATCTCCTACCATAGCCACCTTACCAAGCTCTTTGAGTTTTCTAATTACACTCTCTTTTCCATCCGGAAGAACCCCTGCTATAACCTCATCTACTCCAGCCTGCTTTCCTATAGCTTTAGCCGTTCTCTCATTGTCACCTGTCAGCATAACAACGCGAATACCCATATTTTGAAGTTCTTTTATCGCCTTAGGGCTATCTTCCTTTATAACATCAGCCACAGCAATCATACCAGCCATCTGACCATTTTTCATAAAGCAAAGAGGAGTCTTTCCTTCTGATGCCAAGCGTTCAAATGATATTTTTTGTTGTTTGGATATATTCGCTTGTCCACTTATATATGAAAAACTTCCGCCAGTCAGCACATCACCGTCAAGAGTACCTGAAAGTCCATTTCCGGGAAGCGCCTTGAAATCTGCAACCTCTGGTGCATCAATTTGATTTTCTTTTGCATAAATAATAATCGCCTTTGCCAATGGATGTTCACTCTTTTTCTCAAGAGAAATTGCTATCTTAAGAAGCTCGTCCTCAGATATACCATCAGATGGTACAATATCTGTCACGCGAGGTTCTCCGCTCGTGATTGTTCCGGTCTTATCGAGTGCAACAATATCCATTTTCCCTGTTTCTTCCAGTGAAACTGCTGTTTTGAAGAGTATTCCGTGTTTGGCTCCCATACCATTGCCGACCATGATAGCGACTGGAGTTGCCAGACCAAGTGCACACGGGCAGCTGATAACGAGGACCGAAATACCTCTTGCCAGTGCGAATCCTATACTCTGTCCGGCAATGAGCCATCCAATGGTCGTTATAATTGCTATCGTAATAACTGCCGGAACAAATACTCCAGACACGCGGTCTGCAATCTTGGCAATAGGTGCCTTAGTGGCAGCCGCATCACTTACCATACGGATAATCTGTGATAATGATGTATCTTCACCAACTCTGGTAGCTTCACATTTAAGAAAGCCTGACTGATTGACAGTTGCCGCTGAAACAATATCGCCCTGTACCTTATCAACAGGAATGCTCTCCCCGGTAAGTGCCGCTTCATTGACCGCACTTGTTCCTTCAATAACAACTCCGTCTACGGGAATATTTTCTCCGGGTCTTACTACAAATATATCTCCTTTTTTTACCTGTTCAATCGGAACCTGTTTTTCTATACCATCTGAAACTACAACCGCCGTCTTAGGTGCAAGTTTCATAAGTCCTTTTAAGGCATCTGTTGTCTTACCCTTAGATCTTGCCTCCAGCATCTTACCAACTGTAATCAGTGCCAAGATCATCGCTGCTGACTCAAAATAAAATTCATGCATATAGGACATAACTAAAGCGTCATTTCCCTTTAACTGTGCATCAGTCATAGCAAACAATGCATATGTACTGTACACAAATGATGCTCCTGAGCCAAGTGCAACTAGTGTATCCATATTCGGTGCACGATGTAAAAGTCCCTTAAAACCACTTATAAAGAACTTTTGATTAATAACCATAATAATTCCGGCCAAAAGAAGCTGTAAAAGCCCCATCGCCACATGGTTTCCATCCATAAAATGAGGCAACGGCCATCCCCACATCATGTGTCCCATGGACATATACATAAGAACAGCCAAGAATCCCAGCGATGCTATCAGTCTACGCTTTAAAACCGGTGTTTCCCTGTCTTTGAGTGCATCTTCTGTGTCTGACTGACTATTGGTCTGTGCCTTGACACCATGCTCCTTAAGTGATGCACCATATCCCGCATCCTCAACGGCATGAATCACCGCTTCAGGCGAAACATCTCCATCTACTCCCATTGAATTGGTCAGAAGACTTACAGAGCATGACGTCACCCCCGGCACCTTTGATACCGCCTTTTCCACCCGGCTTGAGCAGGCTGCACAACTCATGCCGGTTACTGTATATTGCTTCATGTTTTCCTCCTCGAATTAAGTTAAAAACATACTTTTGTACTTCCCTAATAATATACCCCCAAGGGGTATATGTCAAGTGTAATTTCACCTCACTATTTC
>CAVKOQ010000074.1:0-13598 GCA_963657995.1 bacterium | reverse complement strand
GGTCAGTACCCATCTTGGATCTGGCCTTTCGATAAAGCTGAACTTCACGGATTCAAGAAGAACATAGGAAGGAATAAGCGATGGGACATTTTTATTTTGTGAGACACGGACAGACTGTATGGAATGTAGAAAACAAGATATGCGGAGCTACAGACAGCCCGTTGACAGAGCACGGCCGGGATCAGGCTGCTGAAACCGGAAGGAATATTCTGGAAAGCTGTATCCATGCGGATGAGATCCTTTATTCTCCGCTTAGCCGTGCGGCAGACACAGCAAAAATTATTTCAGAAATGACGGGGATTCCCTGCCGGGAAGAACCGAGGCTGAAGGAACAGAACTTTGGGAAATGGGAGTCCACGCCAAGAGACGGAGGAGATTTCAAGAAGGCAAAGGAATCATTTGCCTGCCGGTACGAAGGCGGTGAATCCATGCTGCAGCTTGCACAGCGAATTTATAATATGTTGGATGAGATCAAGGCGGAATCTGATCAAAAAACCTATATTCTAGTGGCACATAATGGCATTGCCCGGATGGTGAAGTCCTATTTTCAAGATATGACCAATGAAGAATTTGCGTCGTTTGGTGTAAAGAATTGCCAGGTGGTACGATACGACTTCTAAGCGGTATAAGTAGGAAGAGGGAAAGGATGGAGAACATACTATGATAAACCACGAAGATATTATAAAGTTAGCCTCCTTAGAGGCTGATAAAACCATGACTGCGGGAATCGGAGGACCTTTCGGGGCTTGTGTCGTGAAAGATGGAGAGGTCATCTCGGTTGCATCTAATACAGTGCTTGGAGACCATGATCCGACGGCACATGCCGAGGTAAATGCGATAAGAAAGGCCTGCAAAAAGATGGATACTCATGACTTGAGTGGATGTGAGATCTATGCTACAGGAAGCCCTTGCCCGATGTGCATGTCTGCCATCATCTGGGCAAATATCAAGAAAGTTTATATTTCAGGGCTTCCAGAAGATGCGGATGCCATAGGATTCAGAGATAAGTTCATGTATGAATTTATTGAGGATGGCTGCAGGGATGAAGGTGTTGTTAAGATTGAAAAACTAGACAGAGAGACTGCACAGAAACTCTATAAAAAGTATCATGACAATGCCAGAGAGATTTATTAATAATTGAAAATAAATTTTTTTTACATCATTTTGTCCCACATTTGTCCCACTTACTGGTGTATAATCATGAATATAAAAAAGAAACAAAGAAAAACAACCTACAAAGATAAATGATAACAACTTTAAGAGGAGGACCTAATATGGGATATACAATACCGAGTACAGAAGAACAGATAAATGCCACTTTAAATGACAATTTTTGGAATGAGCATCAGGACATCGTAAATTCTATGCGTACACTGATAAATGCCTACCATGAATGTATTGATGTGACTTTCGGATCTAATCAGAAGGACTGGTACCATGAACTCTATCAAGTATCAGAGCATTTTGGAATCACAAATGGAAAGAGCGAGGAAGAGCTTTTCCCGGAAAAAGAGCGTACAGGCAAGAGTTTTGGAGACTATTTCCACGCATTATGGAATTCTATTTCCATGTACCAGGAGCTTAAGCAGGTGAATCCAGAGCTGGCAGAAAAGACATCCGTCGCAAAGCTGCATCAGAACTTTTCGGAAAATTATAAGCAGATCCTTATAGAGAAGGATATGTTTGATCGTCTCCAGGAGCTTGGCCGTTTTAAAAAGTATAAGGGACCGAAAACGTATCGGCCGGCACTCATAAAGCTGAATCTCATTCAGGCGGAGCATAAAAATGACACACCGTTTACAGCAAAGGAACTTGAAGAGATCGAGAATGAAACCACGATCTTGAATCTGCCATTTAAACAGAGAAAAGGGGTTTTAAAGGGCGAGTTTTCCGGAAGCGATATCAAGACACCGGCAGATCTTCAGGATTATATTGACCGATATGAGACCATGATGCGTGGTTTCCTGAATTATGGCGGCAACAATCTGTTTGACTATGCACAGAAGTATGCGCCAGAGGAAGGAAAGACGAAGAAGCTGAGTGAGTATGACCTGCGCGTCGCAGCGGATTCAGTGGAGTATGACAATATAATTACGGAGGAGTCCGGGGTTTATATTGAGTATAGAAATCTTGAGCGGGAGGCAAAAAGAGGGATAGATCTTAGGAATGAAATCAATAGTGTGCTTAATGTGTTTAACGAAGCGAATACCTCTGCAAAGAACAACCTAGAAAACGATGCAGAACTGCAGAATGCAGAAAAAGCTTATAAAGAAGAAGCTAAACGCTGCGATAAACTTTACGAATATTATTATAAAATTCAGAACCGTAGTGCCGGAAACAGACAGTTTCAGAAGAAGCTTGAGGACTTTTTTGCTTCGATCAATAATAATACCGTATCCCTCTCAAAGCGTTTCCAGCAAGAGCGTCAGCAGGTAGCTGCCACGCTCGAAAATGCAGCGTATAACTACAAGAATCGCATGGAGGGTAATGCGAAAGATATCGAGGCATTCAGAAAAGAGATGGGGAATGAGATCGAGAAAATATCAGATCGTAAGGACGCACACGATGATGATCCAAATGCTTCGGAATACGACTGGCAGCAGCTGAAAAATGACAATAAAAAATTAACGGAAAAGGTTCTTGCGAAGACTACGGAGTTTAAGGCCTTCCGTGAAAAAGAAAAAAATAAGTTTGAACAATCCATAAGCAAAGCGACCGAAGACATGAAGAAGTCATATGAAGCTGAGAGAGCGGATCGTCTGGAGGCTTTTAAGAAAGCTACAGATGGATTGAAAAAAGTCAGAGAAGATATGGCGAACTACTACAAGAGCACTGCTAGCGTTGCAAATGCAACGCAGAAGGTACAGAATGAACTGAAAGAAGTCTTCGATGCCATGACCAGCTCCAAGAAGTTTAGCTTCCTCGGTATGGGTGGAAATGACTCTGGCAAATACACTTCAATGGTCGATGCAGTGAAGAATTACCTAGATGGAAATGGTAGTGCTAAAGATGCACACAAGGCCTGCGAGGAGTACCTTGCAAAGCACAGTGATGCACATGGAAATCTTAAGGATATGTCTTTCGGCCTTGGAAAGCTTCGTAAACAGGGGTGCGTTCGTATGATGGAGATTCTGAGTTATGATCCGATGTTCAAGGTAAATGCGGCAGAGAATGATGCTGTAGAGGCTGCTTCGAAATCCTCACAGCCAAAATCAACAGAAAAGAATGCTTCGGATGTACAACGCACAAAAGTTAATTATACGACACTGAAGAGTCAGCTCGCTGAGAAGTCCGCAAAGATTGATGCGACGGATAAAAAGAAAGATGCGAAGGCTTATTCTAATCTCAACAAGAAAATTAAGAAACTGCGTGATAAGGCAAATGCAGATAAAGAAAAGAGTAAAAAGCCTATCGAGAAGAAAAATCCAACAAAATAAATAAAGCTTATTTTAAAGGGTGGTTAGTAATCTGCTAATCACCCACTTGCGGTTATATAAGTTCTCTGATACAATGTGAACATGTCATGTGCTTTCAAAATTCGATGCAGGCAGAGGCTGTGGCAAAATAAATTCGTTGTCATAAAATTTAGAGTAGAACGATTTCGAGAGCACATTATCGATTCAGGAGGAAATAAACATGAAAAATCCAGTAGTTACTATCGAGATGGAAAACGGCGATATCATGAAGGCAGAGCTGTATCCGGAGATAGCACCGAACACAGTTAATAACTTTATCAGCCTTATAAAGAAAGGTTTTTATGATGGACTGATTTTCCACCGAGTTATCAAGGGATTTATGATTCAGGGCGGATGCCCGAATGGTAATGGCATGGGCGGCCCAGGCTATACCATCAAAGGCGAGTTCAGCAACAACGGTTTTACAAACAACTTCAAGCACACCAAGGGAGTTCTCTCCATGGCACGTGCTATGGACCCAAACTCAGCAGGTTCCCAGTTCTTCATCATGCACGAGACATCACCACATCTGGACGGAGAATATGCCTCATTTGGCAAGGTCATCGAAGGCCTTGATATCGTAGATAAGATTGCAGGTGTCCGCACAGACTGGGGTGATCGTCCTCTGAAAGAGCAGAAGATCAAAACCATGACAGTTGACACCTTCGGTGAGGAATATCCGGAGCCGGAAAAAGGTAAAGAAAGATAATTATGACGATTGAGCGAGAAGTAACCATAGATGGACATACATATCCGGTTATTCTCTCTGATGAGGACAAAGCTCTTCAGGCTGCGAAGGCGGCCGGGAGAGCTATTGTTGGCTTATGGAGGGAAAATAGCCACACTGATTACTCGAACTGTCTGTATTTGTTAACCGATCCGGAAGATGCGGATGATGAATTTTTAGAGCGAGTTGTCAGAAGACATTTAGATCTTCCCTGGATTATCACTAAGACAGATCGTCTGATAATCCGTGAATTTGCCTATGGCGATCCGCTTGAAGTGCCATCAGAATACGACGCAGATGGTACATTTTCCGATAAAGAAAAACGTGAAGAATATCGAAGGCATCAATATTGCTTTTCGGAATGCGGTCTATGGACGCTTGAAAGACGGGACGACGGTGTCCTGGTTGGCAAGGCGGGACTTACAGACGGAGAACTCGGATATCACATCTATGAACCATACAGGCATCAAGGTTTTGCAAAAGAAGCATGCCAGGCGATTATAAAATATGGTTTTGAGGTTCTTGAATTAGAAAAGATCAAACTTCGTGTTAAACAATCCAATTTAGGATCATTAAGACTGGTAGAAAAACTGGGATTTGAAAAACATCCCAATTGTGCAGTAACTGGTGACGATACTATTGTATTTTGTATGCAAAAAGGATATAATGGCGTGTATACAAAATAATAAAAAAATACAATAGGGAACGATGGGAGGAATGACTGATGATCAGGCATTTGGAGCTTAAGGCCTATGGAAAGATTAATCTTGGTCTGGACGTAGTCCGTCGGAGGGAAGATGGCTACCATGAAGTGCGGATGATCATGCAGACGGTGCGTGTCTATGATGCGATCGAGCTTAACAGGAAGGAAGATGAGGGAATTCGTCTTTCAACCAATCTCTTTTATTTGCCGGAAAACGAAAATAATTTGGCTTATCGTGCGGCAAAACTGCTCATGGATGAATTTGACATTCATGAGGGAGTAGAAATTAAGATGAAGAAATTCATCCCGGTAGCTGCCGGCATGGCAGGCGGCAGTGCCGATGCGGCCACAGTCCTTTTTGGGGTCAACAAAATGTTTGGACTGGGTCTTTCTAAGAGAGAGCTGATGGAACGTGGCGTAAAACTTGGGGCCGATGTGCCGTATTGCATCATGAGAGGAACGGCTCTTTCAGAAGGGATAGGAGAGATTCTCACACCACTTTCGCCTATGCCACAATGTCAGGTTCTGATTGCAAAACCAGCTGTCAGTGTTTCAACAAAGCATGTATATGAGAGCCTTAATCTACCAGCACTTGGGGCAGATGCACATCCGGATATTGACGCGATAAGGACAGCGATTGAGAAGAAAGATATTAAGGGAGTTGTTGCTAATCTTGGTAATATACTTGAAACCGTGACAATTCCGGAAAATCCGATAATCCAGACAATTAAAGATAAGATGATAGAAATGGGTGCTGACGGATCTTTGATGAGCGGAAGCGGTCCCACTGTATTTGGCCTGTTTACAAATCAGGCATCTGCCAGAGCGGCATATGAAGAATTCCGCTACGGAAATGGCAAGGAACTTGCAAAACAGGTTTACCTGACGAGTTTTTATAACAGGAGGGGACATGCAGATGGGAAATAATTTTGATGTTAAGATGAATGAATATCTTCCGCTCAGGGATGTCGTGTTTAATACGCTGAGGCAGGCAATATTAAAAGGAGAACTTGCACCAGGAGAGCGTCTTATGGAGATTCAGCTGGCACAGAAGCTTGGGGTCAGCAGAACTCCGATACGAGAGGCGATCAGAAAGCTTGAACTTGAAGGCCTGGTTCTCATGATTCCTAGACGTGGTGCGGAGGTGGCCAGAATTTCAGAAAAAAGCCTCAAAGATGTGCTGGAAGTCCGCAGATCTCTTGAAGAGCTTGCGATCGAACTGGCGTGCCAGCGCATGACAGAAGAGAATATGGAAGAGCTTGAAAAAGCACAGAAGGCATTTGAAAAGGCAATTGACAATGGAAGTGCTATGGAGATCGCTGAGACAGATGAGGCATATCACGATGTCATCTACAATTCTACAGGAAATAAACGTCTGGTGCAGATCTTAAATAACCTTAGGGAGCAGATGTACCGTTTCAGACTTGAATATATAAAAGACGAAGATAAGCGTCAGATCCTTCAACTGGAACACGAAAAGATACTGGAAGCTCTCAGGTGTAGACATATGGCAGAAGCTAAGGCAGCAGCCAGAGAGCATATAGACAATCAGGAAATCACAGTACTTAAGAAGCTTAAGGAGAGGGAAGGAATATGACATTTAAAGAATTATATTTGTCAGGGCAGATTCCATTCGAAGAAATTGACCGCTATATTTCCAGATGGAACAGATCAGATGACAATCGCACATTGGCCAAATATCTCGGTCTCAACGCTGATGAAGAAGATGTCTGGATCGATGACAGTGATGATGCACTAAAAGAAATGCTTGATGCAAGAGAAAGGGTAGTCGGGACACCGGTTACCCTTGGAAAAACCGATATCATTGTAAATAAAAATGGTTTTGGTGCACTGCCGATTCAGCGTATTTCCTTTGAGGAGGCAAAAGTCTTGCTTTGCAAGGCCTATGATGCGGGAGTTCGTTTCTTTGATACAGCACGTTTTTATACAGATAGTGAGGAAAAGATAGGATATGCACTGAGTGATGTGCGGGAGCATATCTATATAGCAACTAAGACAGCGGCCAAAAATGCGGATGCATTCTGGAAGGATTTGGAAACAAGTCTACATAACTTAGAAACCGACTATGTAGATCTTTACCAGTTCCACAATCCTGCAGTCTGTCCGAAGCCGGGAGACGGAAGCGGACTTTATGAGGCGATGCTTGAAGCAAAAGAACAGGGCAAAGTTCGTTTTATCGGTATCACAAATCACCGTATTGGAGTCGCAGAGGAAGCCATAGAGTCAGGTCTTTACGATACACTGCAGTACCCGTTTAATTATCTGTCAACTGAGCGTGAGATTGCACTGGCGAAGGCATGTGCAGAGCATGATATGGGTTTCATCGCCATGAAAGGACTTTCTGGAGGATTGCTTAACAATTCAGCAGTAATCTATGCATATATGGCACAGTATGAAAATGTGCTTCCGGTCTGGGGAGTGCAAAGAGAGAAGGAACTCGATGAGTTCTTGAGCTATATTGACAATCCACCTGAGATGACAGATGAATTTAAAGCGATCATCGAGAAAGATCAGAAGGAACTGGCAGGTGAATTTTGCCGGGGCTGTGGTTACTGTATGCCATGTCCGGCCGGAATAGAGATCAATACCTGTGCACGTATGTCACTGTATCTGCGCCGATCTCCGTCGGATGTACTTCTTTCTTCTGAGGGACAGGCCAAGATGAAGAAGATCGAAGGGTGCCTTCACTGCGGACATTGCCAGTCTATGTGCCCGTACGGACTGAATACGCCAAGACTTCTTGAAGAGAATTATAAGGATTATAAAGAAGTTCTGGCCGGGAAGAAGCTGTAGACATCGAAAAATTAATCGGGAATTATGGAGGCATATGATGGATATGGATCAGGAAAAGAAAGAACGCCTTGAAAGGCAGTTTGCATTTATCCGAGAGATTGATAAAGAGAAATTTATCGGTCGCCAGACATATCTTACAGACGGTGAACGCAAGGAAAATGATGCGGAACACGCATGGCACATGGCAATCATGACAGTTCTTTTGGCTGAGTATTCCAATGAGCCGATAGATGTGCTTAAAACAGTTACCATGCTGCTGATTCATGATTTGGTTGAGATTGACGCGGGTGATACCTACGCCTATGATGAGGAGGCGAAGAAGACTCAGCGAGAGAGAGAACTTAAAGCTGCAGACCGCATTTTCGGCATGCTGCCGCCTGATCAGGGCAAGAAATTAAGAGATCTTTGGGATGAATTCGAGGCATCCGAAACACCTGAAGCAAGATTTGCTCATACTATGGATAACGTTCAGCCGACCATGTTAAATGATGCTTCGGAGGGCAAGGCATGGGAGACACGAGGCGTTCGATTAAGCCAGATCCTTGGAAGAAACAAAAACACCGCCAAAGGATCCGAGACGCTTTGGAATTATTCTTATGAGAATTTTATCACACCTAGCCTTGAAGCTGGAAAAATAAAAAAAGACTGCTGAGCACTCAAAGCTCTTTAACGTGCAAAGCACTCAAACAAACCGGTTCATGTCAGATTACAATACAAAGAGAGCCGGCAGAATGGAGATTATTATGAAGAAAAATGTACTTGTTTTATTTGGTGGACAATCATCTGAACATGCCATTTCATGTATGTCAGCAATCAATGTTATCAAAAATATAGATCCTGAGCACTATGACGTGATTTTGATCGGTATTACTGAAGAGGGAAAATGGCTTCTTGTTGATTCTGTCGAGCAGATCGAGGACGAGAGTTGGAGAAACAATAAAGCGACAGCTATTCTTTCACCTGATGCCACACAGAAGGCCGTTATTGTCATGAAAGATGGTAAAACTGAACTTTTAAAGCCGGATGTGGTATTTCCAGTGCTTCACGGACTCTGGGGCGAGGACGGCACTGTGCAGGGCATCTTTGAACTGGCCAAGATTCCTTATGTCGGCTGTGGAGTGCTCGCATCAAGCGTTTCCATGGACAAGGTGTATACAAAGCAGATTGTAGACCATACCGGTATTCGTCAGGCAGATTATGAACTGGTTATTCGAAGAGAACTTGAGAATATGGACGAAGTAGCAGCACGCATTGAGAATCGTTTTTCATATCCGGTATTTATCAAACCGTCCAACGCCGGTTCTTCAAAGGGAGTCAGCAAGGCTTCAAATCGTGAACAACTGATCGAAGGATTAAAAGAAGCTGCCCGTCATGATCGAAAGATCCTTGTAGAGGAGACGATCATAGGCCGTGAGATAGAGTGCGCAGTATTTGGAAATGGTGCTGAGCCGGTTATAGCCTCGGGAGTTGGCGAGATCTTGGCAGCAGCTGATTTCTATGATTTCGATGCAAAATATAATAACGCAGAGTCCAAGACTGTGGTAAATCCTGAACTTCCGAATGATGCTGCTGAGCGTGTACGCAAGTCAGCCAGACGTGTTTTCAAGGCACTTGACGGATATGGTCTTTCACGTGTAGATTTCTTCGTGACTAAGGAAGGTGAAGTTGTCTTTAACGAGATCAATACCATGCCTGGATTTACAGCAATCAGCATGTATCCTATGCTTTTTGAGGCGGCAGGAATCTCAAAAAGAGATATGATAACAAAACTTATCGAACATGGACTTAGAAGATACGAAGTATAATCGTGTCTGTGACGGTAAATACGATTGACAGCAAAGTTTTGGCAAAAGCAGGGTCAATATGTCAGTACAATAATTGTACCAGACCGGCTGGAAAGAAGGTTAAGATGGATAGAAATGCCCCTATCGGAGTTTTTGATTCTGGTGTAGGTGGCCTGACGGTAGCCCGCGAGATTATGCGGCAGATGCCGCAGGAACGTATGGTATACTTTGGCGATACGGCAAGACTCCCATACGGAAATAAATCACAGGAGACTGTACTAAGATATTCCAGACAGATAATTCGTTTTCTGAAGACACAGGGAGTTAAGGCGATAGTGATTGCCTGCAATACTGCTTCAGCCTGTGCACTTGAGACAGTCAAACAGGAGCTTGACATTCCGATTATCGGTGTAATATATGCAGGTGCTCGCACAGCGGCAGAGGCGACTCACAATGGGAAAATAGGAGTTATCGGAACAGAGGCAACTATCCGAAGCGGCATATATACCAGGGAAATGCAGAAAATTCGCCCTGATATAGAAGTTGTTGGGAAGCCGTGCCCACTTTTTGTACCGCTCGTTGAAGAGGGATTATTTCATGATTCAGTGACGGATGAGATTGCATCCCGTTATCTCTCGTCCCTTAAAGAGAAATATATTGATACTCTGGTAATGGGCTGTACACATTATCCGCTTCTTCGTTCCACATTGCAAAGACTGATGGGAGACGGGGTCATGCTTGTCAATCCGGCATATGAGACGGCAGTTGAACTGAAAAATCTGCTTAAAAATATGGACTTTACCAGAAGTTCTGAAGATTTGGAACGATTTTCGGAAGAAAACAGCCGCCTTGCAGCTGCTGGAAAGCCTATTCTTGAACAATATCAGTTCTTTGTCAGTGACAGAGCCGAAAGCTTCACCCGTTTTGCAAAAGCAATTTTGCCGAAAGAAGTAAAAGACACTAAGCAGATTAACATTGAGGAGTATTAAGATATGACGAAAGATGTGCTTGTATCGGTGCGCGGCACTCATATTATGGATAGAGATGCTGATCAGTTGCAAGTTCTCACAACAGGCAGCTATTATTTAAAAAATGGCAAACACTATATCATATATGATGAGATTATAGATAGTGAAGAAGAGGCTATCCACAACACCATAAGAGTCGGCGAAGGAATTGTCGATATGATCAAGGGTGGAAATACACGGGCTCATATGATATTTAAGGAAAACTATTCCGATGAGAGCATCTATGAGACTGTGTTTGGTCAGATTGAAATGTGTGTAAAGACCGATAAAATCAAGATAAACGAAGAACCGGATCATATGAATGTTCTTATCGATTATACGCTGCTGTTCAATCATGAAGTGAGCAGTCACAGTCATATCGAGATTGATGTGAAATCAAAGTAGGCGGCAGTGAGTAAGTGTTAAATGATGCAAGTGACGGTGCAGAAATACTTCTATTATGAATTGTATATATTGAAAAGCCTTTGTGAATGCGAAAATCCCGGAAATGTAGTTGAATACATTTCCGGGATTTTAAGTTCTTAAATTCAAATAAAATTTAAAAGCTAGTCACTTTAATTACTTCTGCTTCTAAATTATTTCTGCTTTTTAGATTTAGAAGTTTCTTTCTTAGAGATCTCCTCTGCGTTCTTCTTAAAACGGTCAAAGAATTTCTTTTTCTTTGGAAGTGGCGGGATGCCTCCGCGTACGCTCTTGATCTCTGTGATATAAAGACCACTTACCACAACTTTCGCCTCAGTGCGAAGCGGCAGCTGCAGGAAAACCTTCTCGTCTGCGATCATGGTCATAACCTTCGGTCCGATCTTTGCCTTGACGATAGGAAGCTTAGCCCACTTCATATACCAAGGAGTCTGGTCGATAACCATCTTAGGAAGGCCTGAATCTCTGATTTTCAATTTCTTTTTGTCAATTGCCAGAATCGATACCGTCTGTTTTGCGGCATCTAACATAGTCTGCTGCTCAGCCTGACGTTTCTGCATCTTAGAACCCATAAAATACAGAACGACAAGAATGATAGCCAGAATGACGATGATAGCCAGCAGTACATTCCATAATGTCATATATATACCTCCGTTGTAGATAGCGGTGGGATAAGAAAAACCCTAGGTTTCGTGTGAATAACGAAAACAACCGCACAATTACTGTATATTATATCATTGCATACCGGAAATGGCAAGAAAAAGAAAAGCTGTTTAAACTATATTATACAAATAGAACGTAGAAAATTGAAAAATATTTCTGATAAAGTCTCTTGACACCTAAGTGTTCATGTGCTAGTATGGAGAATGCACTATTGTGGAAAACTGTGTTTTCCGGGTATTCGTATGCCCAAATGACAGTGCGGCTCCGACGGCATAAAATAAGGCTGTTTCGGAGATGTAAAAATGCAAACCACAGATATAGAAAGAAAACAGGGGTGAAACATCGAATGGAGAAAAGCAGGATGCGTCCGGTAAAAACCGGTAAAGGTATAAGAATGACCTTTTCGAGACGAGAAGAAGTTCTGGAAATGCCGAATTTGATTGAGATTCAGAAAAACTCTTATCAGTGGTTCCTGGATGAGGGACTTAAAGAAGTATTTGCTGATATCTCCCCGATCACGGATTTCGCAGGTCATTTAAGTCTGGAATTTGTGGACTTTACACTGTGCAGAGACGATATCAAATACACTATCGAACAGTGCAAAGAACGAGATGCTACATATGCAGCTCCTTTAAAGGTAAAGGTAAGACTTTGCAATAAAGATAAAGATGAGATCAATGAACATGAGATTTTCATGGGTGATCTTCCACTTATGACCGACACCGGCTCCTTCGTTATCAACGGAGCTGAGCGAGTTATCGTCAGCCAGCTTGTTCGTTCCCCTGGTATTTATTATGGAATAGCTCACGACAAGATTGGTACAGAATTATACAGCTGTACTGTTATCCCGAACCGTGGAGCATGGCTGGAGTATGAGACAGATTCTAACGATATTTTCTATGTACGTGTAGACCGTACAAGAAAGGTACCAGTTACTGTTCTTATCCGTGCACTTGGTTACGGTACCAACGCTGAGATCATTGATCTGTTTGGCGATGAGCTTAAACTGGAGAAGAGTTTTGAGAAGGATCCGTCCAGCAACTATCAGGATGGACTTCTGGAATTATATAAGAAGATTCGTCCGGGTGAGCCGCTTTCAGTAGATAGCGCAGAGAGCCTGCTAAACAGCATGTTCTTCGATCCGCGTCGCTACGATCTGGCAAAGGTTGGACGTTATAAATTCAACAAAAAGCTTCATTTCAAGAACCGTATCGTAGGCCATGTACTGGCTGAGGATGTGGTTGATACTACAACCGGTGAGATTCTGGCAGAGCAGGGAACCAAGGTTACCAAGGAACTCGCAGTAGATATCCAGAATGCGGGTGTTCCGTTTGTATGGATTCAGGGCGAGAAGAAGAACCATAAGGTTCTTTCCAACATGATGGTAGATTTGGGTGCATACGTGAACTTCGATCCGGAAGAAGTAGGCGTTACAGAGCTTGTATTCTATCCGGTTCTTCAGGGAATCCTCGAAGAGCATGCTGAAGCTTCTGATGATGAACTTAAGGAAATTATCCGCAGAGATATCCATGACCTGATTCCGAAGCATATCACTAAGGAAGACATCATTGCTTCCATCAACTACAATATGCATCTGGAAGGCGGCATCGGTAATTCTGACGATATCGACCATCTGGGCAACCGTCGTATCCGTGCAGTAGGTGAGCTGTTACAGAACCAGTACCGTATCGGTTTGTCCCGTATGGAGCGTGTTGTGCGTGAACGTATGACTACACAGGATATGGAAGGTGTATCTGCACAGACTCTGATCAACATTAAGCCTGTCACAGCTGCTGTGAAGGAGTTCTTCGGAAGTTCCCAGTTGTCCCAGTTCATGGATCAGAACAACCCGCTTTCAGAGCTTACACATAAGAGACGTCTTTCAGCCTTAGGACCTGGTGGTCTTTCAAGAGACCGTGCCGGATTCGAGGTACGAGATGTACATTATACACATTATGGACGTATGTGCCCGATCGAGACACCTGAGGGACCGAACATCGGTCT
>CAVKOQ010000073.1:0-13619 GCA_963657995.1 bacterium | reverse complement strand
CGTGATCATGATGATGACCTTGACCGTCCTCATGATCGTGATGATGTTCATGATCATGATGATGTTCATGATCGTGATGATGTTCGTGGTTATGAGCGTGATCATGAACAACATCATCATGACCATGTTCATGAGAATGCTGTTCCTCATCATGCTCATGTGCGTCTTCTTCAAGATGCACATCAAAGTCATACGCATCAATACCGCACTTTTTTGTCCGCCCAAAATGCAAATGATATCCTGATACTCCCAGACTTTCCAGTGCCTTCTCCAATTTTTCCCGACTTGCACCAAGATCTAATAGTGCACCAACCGTCATATCTCCACTGATTCCTGACGCACAATCCAGATATAAGATTTTATCATCCATTTTTTCTTTTCTCCCTCTATTTTTATTTTTTCGGTTCCCGCACAGCCAGACGGTTGATCTGTGCCGCAAGATATGCCGCCCCATATCCGTTATCTATGTTCACAACTGAAATACCGTTTGCACAGGAATTGATCATCGTTATAAGTGCTGACAAACCATGAAAACTAGCACCGTAACCGACCGAAGTTGGAACTGCAATAACAGGATTTTCTACAAGTCCTGCGATTACCGTACCAAGTGCTCCTTCCATTCCCGCTACCGCAATTACGCAGTTTGCTTTTGCAATATCTTCTCGTTTTGACAAAAGTCGATGAATTCCTGCCACTCCCACATCATAATATCTTTCAACCATACAGCCGAAAAATTCTGCCGTCTTTGCAGCTTCCTCGGCCACCGGAATGTCAGCAGTCCCTCCGGTGCAAACTGCCACCAAGCCTTCCGCCTTTGTGGAAATTTCTGAAAATTTTCTCGCCTGCAAAATTCTTGAAACCGGATCATACTCAATTTCCGGAATGCGTGCCCGAACTAAATTCCACTGCTCAGGTGTTGCCCTGGTTCCAAGCACTTCACCATTTTCGCGGTAAAGTGTCTCAAAAATATCTGCCAGGTATGCATCCGGCTTTCCCTGACAAAATACTGTTTCTGGGAATCCGGATCTTAGTTTTCGATGTAAGTCAAGCTTCGCATACCCTAAATCCTCATAAGGAAGATTTTTGAGTGCATTCTCAGCCGCCTCAATACTAGTATGTCCCTGTTTTACATCTTCCAACAGCTTATGAACGTCCATTTTTTCGTTCCTCCTTATCAAATCCCATAAATCTAAACTGCTGTCATTTTTTCCTGCAATTCCTTCAAATCAATCTTTCTTGTACAAATCCGTTTTAACAGAGATTCCGAATGACTCACTATCACCAATCCCAGTCTTCGCACATTTGCCTCATACAAAAGTGCCTGCCAAATCTGACTCTGGGTTACCACATCAAACATAGCCGTGATCTCATCCGCCAGTAAGTACCTTGGATTCGCTGCAAGTGCCCTTGCAATACAAAACCGCTGTAATTCGCCTCCGGATAGTTCCGATGGGAAGCGATCCAGCCATTCATCTCTTATACCAAGCCGTTTTCTGCAGTCTTCATCCACAGGACCTACTTCAGTCAAAACCTGTTTCATATGCCACCTGGGATTTACAGCCTGTTCCGGATGCTGCCATATAAGCTGCACCGGCATACATCCCCGAATATTTTCGATCGGCACTCCATCTATCAGAATTGTACCCTCCTCAGGTTTTTCATATCCGGCCAACAGGCGGCAAAGTGTCGTTTTTCCATATCCACTCGGTGCCACCAGCCCTACACGCTCTCCAGGCTCAATTTCAAGCGACATACGTGTGAGAACACGGCGGCCACCATTTTCATATGAAAAAGATAGGTTTCTCATCTCCAAAGCCACGTCATTTTCCTCCAAAAAATTCATGTTCAGGCAGTGCCTGATACAAAGCCCTTGTGTACGATTCTTTAAGATTTCGTCCTGCGAGAAAATCTTTCGGTTTTACTTCCTCCAGAATCGTCCCGTCATTAAATACCATGATCCGATCAGACATCTCAATTGCCAGTTCCAGATCATGCGTAATCAAAAGCACTGCCGCACCGTCTTTCGCCATTTCCTTTAAGTGTTTTATCACATGGCGTGCTGTCATAGTCTCAAGTCCGGGAGTAGGTTCATCCGCCACAATCAGCTTAGGATCCTGCATCAGTGCCGCTGCCATCAGAACACGTCTTGCCATACCTCCTGAAAGCTCAAACGGATAAAGTTTTTCCACCGATTCATCCAGACCATATCGTTTTAGAAGCTCTAGACATTTTTTCCGAGTTGTTTCATCTTTTTTTCCACCACATATCTGATCTCCCACCCGCATCAGCGGGTCCAGGTAGGAAACTCCCTGTGGAATCAGAGAAATTCCTTTTCCCTGAAGCCCAGCAAGGCTCTTCTCATCCAACAATTCTCCCTGATAGGAAATCGTCCCTTCCATACGGCAGTTATACGGCAATATCCCCAAAATCGCGTGTGCCAAAAGACTTTTTCCAGAACCGCTTGCCCCGACAACTGCTGTCAATTCACCCGAATAAAGCTCTAGTGATAGATCGCTAAGCGGATGGATTTCACGCCGACTAAGACCACGTGCATATTGGGTAAAATATAAATTCAAGTTTTCAATTGCCAGTAACGGTATATTTTTTTGTTCTAATGATTTTTGTTTTAATTGTCTTATTTTTTTTAAATCTATATTTTCTTTAATCATTTTATGTTTTTGCTATTTTACTGATACTATGTTAAAAAACTTGGGTACGATTATTCTCTACTCATGTGCACTCCCAGGATCCATCAGCCGCCCCAGACTCTGCCCGATCGCCTGAAATTCAAGCGTCACTAACACCAGTGCAGACCCGGGAAATAATGCCAGCCACCATTTTCCGGTAATAAGATAGGACATGCTCTCTGACAAGATAATACCGATTGCGGGCCGTTCCGATGAAAGCCCAAATCCTAAAAACGTCACACTTGCCTCATGCAAAATCGCATGGGGAAATAATAAAATGAGTCCTGTCACAAATTGTCTCGATACCTGTGGGACGATGTGATACCAGGCAATCCACCACGGCTTTTTTCCTAATTTTTCAGAAATAAGAACATAAGGACTTTTCCTGAGCTGCAATATTTCTGCCCTCAAAAGTCTCGCCAAAGATGCCCAATGTGTAAGAGCTATCCCTACTGCCACCCCCCTAAATCCTTTTCCCAGACCATAGGAAATCAGAATCAGAAGAAGCATATGAGGAATTCCCATCACAAGATTTATCAGTCCACATACCAGTAAGTCAAACCAACCACCGCCTAGCGATGCCAGAAGTGCCAGTACCAGTGCCAGAAATGCACTTAGAAGTGCAGTCACAAGGCCGAGACGGATGCTTAACGAAAGTCCCGATACAGTTCTAAAAAACATATCCCGGCCCATCCAGTCAGTTCCAAATATACCACCGACTCCCGGAGGCAGATTTTTCTTTGCAAAATCAACCTGCTGTGCCATCTCCTGCCAGGCGATTCCAAACACCGTTATTAATATCAGAAACAGAAGACAGATTCCAAGCAGCCAAAGCGTTTTCTTTCTCATGATCTGCCTCCTCTCCTGAGTCTTGGATCAATCAGCCGATATAATATATCTGCCGCAGCATTGCCAAAAAATACCAGTACTGCACTGATAAGTGTGATTCCCATAAGAAGAGGAATATCACTTCCAAGTCCTGCCGTAACCGCTGCCTGTCCAAGACCCGGATATGAAAAGACCTGTTCAACCAACACCGATCCGCCAAAAATCTCGCTGATCGAGCCAAACTGCAATGTAATTACAGGGAGAAGCAAATTTCTTAATCCATGCCTGACAATAAGTCTTGCTCCTCGTTCTCCTCGGGACCTTGCATAAAGCACATAATCGCTTTCCAAAATCTCAATCAGCTTTTCACGTGTATGCATTGCTATCGAAGAAATCCCTGTAAGGCCAAGCGTGCAGGCCGGTAAAAATGCGTGATACATTCGATCCATTATGCTGACCTCATCAGCTGCCATACCTATCGGAATACTGAATCCAATCGGAAACAACGGAATCTTTACGGCAAACACCAAAAGCATCACCAATGCCAGCCAAAAAGATGGTGTTCCTGCTATTACCATACAATATCCTGTAATCAGTCTGTCAGCCAGATGTCCCCGTCTTGCTGCCGCCACGATTCCTAAAATAGTTCCTGCAATTCCGGAAAACAACCATGCCGCCATAAAAAGCCACACTGATGCCAATGCTTTTTCTGCAATCACTTCAAGTACAGGTCTACGGTAAAGAAGTGAAATACCGAAATCACCATGACAGACGCCAGAAAGCCAGCTAAAAAAACGTTTCCATATCGGAATATCTACACCCCAATATTCTCGCAGTTTTTCAATCTGTTCCGGCGACATAGAGCCAAGTGCTGTCTGACCTACATTGGTCTGCAGTGGATCGACAGGCGACATCGACACCAGTAAAAATGATGCCAGGCTGACTGCCAAAAGCAGTAAAATCAGGTGCAGTGTGCCACGCCAAAACCATTTCATACTACTCATGGTACCACCTGTCAACATTGTTAACGATAGACCAGCCATGACCATGCGGATGAACCTTCTGATCTGCAACATGAAGCCCGTCTCTTACCCAGTACAGATGATCGACATTGACCAACCAGATCCAAGGCAGATCTCCATCAGCGGATACACCTGTCGTACCATCCCACTGTGCCTTTTTCCACAATTCGTACGAAGTTTCCAGATCCGAAGCCGCCAATGCCTCATCCATGTACCGATCCACAGTTTCATTGGAATATGGGGAATATTCAGCCAAACCGGTATCTGATTTTGTATGGTAAATATTATAAAATTCCATCGGTGTATGTGCACCCCATCCCCACATAAGTGGCTGTGACTGTGCTTCGTCATAAGCCGTATCCCAACCGGTACCACGAATCGAGGTATCTATTCCTATTTCTTTTAACTGTTTTGCCGTATCAGCTGCCAGTGCCTGGCGCACAGAATCTCCAGTCGGATAAAGAAATTCAAGTTTAGCCACTACTCCTCCTTTTTCACGAATACCATCCTGATTTTTCTTCCAACCGGCTTCATCCAGAAGCTCTTCTGCCTTTTTAGGATCATAGGAAGTTTTTTCTATTGTATCATTGTACCATGGCATTTTGTCGCAGACGCTGTATGCCGGACTTCCGTATCCATTCAATACGTCATCTATCATCTCTTGTCTGTCAATCGCCAGATTAATGGCCTTACGCACGTTGATATCTGCAGTGAAATCATTGCCGATTTTCACACCGTCTTCTTTAAACGTTTCAGCCACTGCAGGAAGATTAAAACCGCGGTTATCAACCGTCTCGCAGTCAAGCAGACTATATCCTTTTACCGCCTGTTCGGCATATGAAGCCGCTGTATATGCCACATCCACCTGTCCGGCCCGCACTGCCGCAAATGCCGCATCCTCCTCCATAAAAAGTATTGTAACCTGCTTCATCTTGGGCTGTTCTCCATAATAATCAGGATTTGCCTCCAATATAACCTGCTGCCCTTTATCCCACTGTTTGAGAATGTATCTGCCTGAACCAATTGGATTCGTACCATAATCAGGGCCATATGCATGCTCAGGCACAATTCCTGTCACAGCCATCGTATATGACCATACAGAAAATGGCCGTTCCATCTCAAAAACCACAGTAATATCATCGATTGCCTCAGCCTGCTTAAGCATCGAAAAATCATTCACAGAACTTGTTTCTTTTAACGTATTGTAAGTAAAGGCCACATCTTTTGCCGTGAGTGCCTCGCCGTCTGTAAATTTCGCATCATCACGAATTGTCACTGTCCAGATAAGTCCGTCATCTGATGTCTCAACATCTGTCGCCAAGTCATAGCCTATACTCAAATCGGCTTCTGTCACTGTGAGAGTGCTTTGAATAAGCGGTTCATGCATATGTTCACCAGCTCCCCAACCATACGCCGGGTCAAAACCAGCCTCAGGTTCAGATGTCGGCGGCATTGCAATTATGACATTTTCGTTTTCTGCCTGCCCCTCAACTGAACTGTCGTTCTGGGTCTGATTTGCATCATTTCCGCATCCGGAAACCATGACCACCGCTGTCATGGCAAATACGCCAAGCGAATATCCGATCGCTCTCCCTGAAAATCTACATGTATTGTTCCATTTGTTCATATTTTTCAATCTACTCCTACTTTAATTTATGAAAAGAAAAAAGAATACCAGAAAAAAACGTTTCCTACTGAACCGCTGTACCTTCCTGGTATCCTTATTAATCTATAGCTTTATCTGTAATTGTTACGTTCAACACCGTAAATGACATCATTCAATTCCTATTTTCATTCCCCACTTCTGTGGGGCAGGTATCTGCTTGTGCAGGCCTGTTTTTCATAAGAATTATTCTGAATATTCTTTGCCTGACATCACTCCATCGGTGTTGTCTTTCTAACATTCGTCTCTAAGAAACGATTATATCCGAGCCATCCCGGATTCTCTCCACCGCTCTTTAAAACTTCTATCATCGTCTCCAGCTTGGCATCAGTATTATCAGCAAAATTAAGTGCCAATGCCTCTAACAGAGCAGGCTTCTTCGGTGAACCATACTCCAGCTCTCCGTGATGTGCCAGAATACAGTGCTTTAGCTCAGCAGCTGTCTTTTCCGGAAATCCTGGAATCTCCTTAATCTTATCAGCTACCATCATAGTACCTATCACGATATGCCCTAAAAGCTGTCCGTCATCTGTATAGTCATTCTCCGGAAATGATGACAACTCCTGAATCTTTCCTATATCATGAAATAATGCCGCTGTTAAAAGCAGGTCACGGTTAAGTGACGGATACGTCTTCGTATAGAAATCACAAAGTTTCATAACCCCAAGTGTATGCTCCAAAAGTCCGCCAACAAATCCATGATGTACACTCTTGGCTGCTGAATGGAAACAAAATTTCTTAATAAATGCCTTGTCTTCGAAGAAATATATCGATGCCAATTTTTTTAGATATGGATTCTTAAATGACTGAATAAGTGAAACCAGTTCCTGATACATAACCTTTATATCCTTAGAGCTGACCGGAAGATAATCACTCTCCGTATACTCTCCCTCATCTGCCTTACGGATACGTTTAATATTTAACTGATTTGAACCCTGAAATACAGTCACATCGCCATCAACATATACATACTGCATCGGTTCAAAATCATTGATCCCAGGTGAACTCAAATCCCATATTTTGCAGTCTACCGTGCCGGTCTTATCCTGAAGCAGCACCGAAGCATATTCTTTTCCATTTTTCGTCACCGCATGCTGCTTAGTCTTACACAAATACACATCCGAAACTCTCATTCCCTCACGAAATTGTTCGATATATCTCATTTTTAAATCTATCCTCCACAATTGCAATGAATTTTCTCTATCCATTGCTTTCATTTATATATACATATATTTTTATAATAGCGTAACATTAACCTTAAGGTGAAAGTCAATATAAAAAATCACTATAAAATCATCTGGCATGAAGAGATACCATAAACGGAATCTCCGTATATCCGTCACGTCCTTTTCTCATCACACTGACATATACAGACAAGTTACTGGCCGCATTCTCTATCTGAGCCTGAAGATCCTTGAAACTGCCTATTTCTTTCAAACCAAACTTTACAATGATATCGCCGTTCTGTATACCTGCATCATATGCTGGGCTGCCTGCCACTGCTTCATTCACATAGACACCTGCCGGAATACCATTTTCCTGCATCGTGCGGCTCACATCCTGTCCACGTATCCCTAAGTACGCTGACGAAGTACCATTTGTCATTCTTTCAAGAATGGTCTTGTAACTGGAAATGGTATATGCCGACGTCCTGTCTGTACAGTTTTCACCTCGGCAAATTTCAGATGTCCAACCTACCATCTCACCGGCTGTATTGATCAAAAATGTGCCTGTCTTTGAATTGCTGTTCATATCTACATACAAAATCCTCGTCAGACCGTCCGTAATCTGCACATTGCGTGCAACATATGATACCGAACCAAATGAAAGAGAATGCACCTGTCCTGACGGACCGCCAATACCGATAAGAACATCTCCTGCCTTCACAGTATATGAGTTAGCTAGGGAGAGTACTTGCATATTCTTTCTTGTATCTTCAGAAAGTTCTCCCGACTTAACTGCTACAACAGCCATATCAAGCACATCATCGATCTGACGCACTGTCCCGCCTACCCTGCTGCCATCAGAAAAGGTCACGTATATGGTATCTGCGGCTCTGACTGCATCAGCATAGGTAAAAATCAGTATTTCTCCGCCATTTTCAGCAATGACAACCCCCGCAAAATCTCCTGTAGTCTCCACAGGATTACCGAATATATCCATATCCTGTTTACCGGAGCTGACAGTTACCACTGATTTGTCACCCTGTTCGCCTACTGTTCTAAGCACTGATGTCATGGCATTGTAGTTGTCGATGGAAAACTGATAATCTGAAAGTGCCTTATCTACCGCCTCATCAATCTCCTGTTCAACCTGTTCAGGCTGTACTGATGCATCCGATTCTTCATCGGCAGACGGTAAGGTAACATCCGGATCGTCCTTGGAAAATTCGACCGAAGTCTGCTGATTAGTCGTATTTTCCCTAAATAATCTGTCAGCAAACGGCTTCACCGCAGCAAATGAAACTGCAGCTATCCCACCAAAAGTAGCTGATGCACATACAAAGAGAGCCACCCTCTTCATAACTTGCTTTCTTGTAAGCGGCGGCTTTATTATCGTCTCTCTCATGAATTCCCGTTTTTCCTTTTTTTTCAGTTCATCTGAATCCGGCATTTCATTTTCCCCTTTGCAAAACATACTTTCATTATACTTGCCCTCTTAATGTAATGCAAGAAAAAAGTGCTAATGCTTGGCTATCGACTATTGAGTATGATATAATGGCTCTGGAGAAAAACAAGCGACTGCGAAGCAGGCATTTGTTAACAATATAAAATAAAAGGATTCCAACACATGAACGAAAAAGCATTAAAAACTCTTGAATATACAAAAATCATCGACCAACTTACAGAGTATGCCTCCACCGAGATGGGTAAGCAGCTGTGCCGTGAGCTTAAACCGTCCTGCGATATTAATTCGATCCGCATAAGCCAGACGGAAACGACTGATGCCCTTACCAGAGTACGCATGAAAGGCAGTCTCTCATTTGGTGGTGCAAAGGATGTACGTGGTTCCATGAAACGCTTGGAAATCGGAAGTTCTCTTGGCATTCCTGAACTTTTGGCTGTCAGTTCACTACTGACGGTTGCTTCACGTGCACAAAGCTATGGACGTCATGAGAAATCTGAAGAATTTCCTGACGATTCCCTCGATGTACGTTTTCGTGCCCTTGATCCTCTGACACCCGTAAACAATGAGATCAAGCGATGCCTCCCATCAGAAGACGAAGTAAGCGATGACGCCAGTCCGGGACTTTCAAAGGTACGCCGCTCCATGAAAATCGTAGGCGGCCGTGTCCATACTCAGTTAAATTCAATTTTAAATTCCAGCAGGACATATCTGCAGGAAGCTGTCATTACCATGCGCGACGGACGATACTGTCTGCCAGTCAAAGCAGAGTATAAATCACAGGTTCCCGGCATGGTTCACGACCAATCTTCTACCGGTTCAACTGTATTTATCGAACCTCTTGCTATTGTCAAGCTCAACAACGAGCTTCGCGAGCTGGAAATTCAAGAAAAGAGGGAAATTGAATTTGTTCTTGCTGCTCTTTCAAGTCAGCTGATGCCGTACACTGACCAGATTCTGTCAGATCTGTCTATTTTAGCGGAACTTGATTTCATTTTCGCCAAAGCAGCACTATCTCGCCACTACAACTGTGTAGAACCAAAATTTAACAACCATCGTTTCATAAATATCAAAGATGGACGCCATCCGCTCTTAGATCCGAAACAGGTTGTTCCGATCAATATATGGGTCGGCGATTCATTTGATCTTTTGATAGTAACCGGTCCTAATACCGGTGGTAAGACGGTTTCCTTAAAGACTGTCGGACTTTTTACACTTATGGGACAGGCCGGACTCCATATTCCGGCATTCGAGGGCTCCGAACTTGCTGTATTTGACAATATATTTGCCGATATCGGTGACGAACAGAGTATCGAGCAGAACCTGAGTACATTTTCTGCCCACATGACCAATATAGTTTCCATATTAAACGAGGCAGATGCCAACTCACTCTGTCTTTTTGATGAGCTGTGTTCCGGTACAGACCCGACAGAAGGTGCAGCTCTTGCAATCGCGATACTTAGCTTCCTGCACAACATGACGTGCCGCACGATCGCGACCACACATTACAGTGAATTAAAAGTATTTGCACTGACTGCACCGGGAGTGGAAAACGCATGCTGCGAATTTAACGTAGAGACGCTCCGCCCTACCTACCGCCTACTCATCGGTATTCCTGGAAAAAGCAACGCATTTGCCATTTCTCGCAAGTTAGGACTGCCGGATTATATCATAAACGAAGCCAAAAATCAGATGGAGCAGAAAGACGAGTCATTTGAGGATCTGCTTGCAAATCTTGAAAACAGCCGCGTAACCATCGAAAAAGAACGTGAAGAGATCGCTTCCTATAAACAGGAGATAGAGACGCTCAAAAACCGCCTCCAGCAAAAAGAAGAACGCTTCTCAGAGCAAAAAGAAAAGATGCTTTCAAAGGCACGTGAAGAGGCTCAAAAAATTCTTCAGGATGCGAAGGATACCGCTGATCAGACAATCAGAAATATCAATAAACTTGCCAAATCATCCGGTGTAAACAAGGAACTTGAGGCAGAGCGAACCAAGCTTCGCGGAAAAATTCAGGATGTTGACAAAAAACTTGCAGTCAAAAAAAGTGCTGCACCGAAAAAAGCTGTTTCTGCTAAAAAGCTGCGTCTTGGCGATACAGTGCGTGTTCTCTCTATGAACCTCAAAGGAACCGTAAGTTCCCTGCCAAATGCCAAGGGTGATCTTTATGTACAGATGGGAATTTTACGCTCCCTTGTGAATATAAAAGACCTGGAGATGGTCGAGGAAGCGTCCATCACCGGACCTGGACTTTCAGGTTCAAGCATGAGCGGTTCTCGTGGTTCCGGAAGCGGCAGCAGCAAGATCAAGATGTCAAAATCATTCAGTGTATCTCCTGAAGTCAATCTGATCGGCATGACCGTCGACGAAGCGATACCGGTACTTGATAAATATCTTGACGACGCCTATCTGGCACATCTTCCTCAGGTTCGAGTTGTACACGGACGCGGAACAGGTGCTCTGAAAGCCGGTGTACACCGTCATCTAAAAAAACTAAGCTATGTGAAGGAATACCGGCTTGGCGAATTTGGAGAAGGCGATACCGGTGTTACGATTGTGACATTTAAATAATAAACAGGAGGGCTCAAAATGGCTGAAAAACAGCGGATTCTTATCGTAGATGACGACTACAATATTGCTGAACTGATCTCACTTTATCTTACAAAAGAATGCTTTGAAACAAAGATTGTCGGAGACGGAGAAGAGGCACTTAGGGTATTTCCGGAGTTTAAGCCTCACCTGATTCTCCTGGATCTCATGCTTCCAGGCATTGATGGCTATCAGGTCTGCCGCGAACTTAGAAGCAGTTCCCAGGTACCTATAATCATGCTCTCGGCTAAGGGTGAGATTTTTGACAAGGTTTTAGGTCTCGAACTGGGTGCTGATGACTACATGATAAAACCGTTTGATTCTAAAGAACTGGTTGCCAGAGTCAAAGCCGTTTTAAGGCGTTACCAGCCATCAGTGCAGTCTACAACACCTGCTGCAAGTGAACAACACGGCAATTTCGTAGAATATCCGGATCTCATCGTCAACCTGACAAATTATTCTGTTATTTATAACGGACATTCCATAGAGCTACCGCCAAAGGAATTGGAGCTTCTGTATTTCCTTGCTTCATCACCCAATCAGGTGTTTACGAGGGAACAGCTCTTAGACCATATATGGGGCTATGAATATATTGGTGACACACGTACTGTAGACGTCCATATCAAAAGACTGCGAGAAAAGATCAAGGGCAATGACAAATGGGCACTGACCACCGTCTGGGGTATCGGATACAAATTTGAAGTGAAGCGCTAAATTGGCCTACACAAACAGAGGTTTATCATGAAATCAAACCACCATACACATTCTCTATACTATAAACTGCTGATTGGCTATCTCATATTTGGTCTTTTGGGATTTATCACGATTGCCACCATATCATCTGATATGACTTATAACCATCTTATCAAACGTGAATCTGAATCCCTATATGATGAGGCAACTATGATTGCCGAGCAGTGCAGCAAAGTCTATGAGGGAAAAAATATAAACCTGGATTCAGCTTATCCTCAGCTTGAGGCAGTTTCAGCCTATCTCGGATCAGATATCTGGATTGTAGATCAAAACGGTTCCATCGCAGCCGACAGCAGTAACAAACATACCGGCATCACGATCGACGGATTTGATCCGACCGCACAGGGAAACAGGCTATATTCCGTCGGACAATATTACAATTTGTTCGACAGTAAGGTTCTGTCCGTCTTAGCCCCCATCACAGGCAATATGAAAACATACGGCTATATCGTGATTCACATGCCTATCACAAAAATTGAGACTTTGCAAAATGGATTCCTGAATATAGTTTACATAACATCGATAATCCTGTTTTTCCTGTCTCTGGTAGTGCTGATTGTATTTACAAAAGTAGTTTATTTACCGCTGAAAAAAATCACCTATGCTGCTGGTGAATATGCCGCCGGCAATCTGGCTCATAACATTCCGATTACCACGCATGATGAGATCGGATATCTGGCCAGCACACTGAATTACATGTCCAATGAGTTAAACGAGATGGAACAGTACCAGCACAATTTTATTGCAAATGTGTCACATGACTTCAGATCTCCGTTAACCTCTATCAAAGGATACCTGGAGGCGATACTTGACGGCACGATACCACAGGAATTGTACGATAAATACCTCCACATCGTCATCTCAGAGACCGAAAGACTCAACAAGCTGACTCAGGGTATGCTAACCCTGAATTCTCTTGACAGTAAGGGATACTTAACAAGGACAAATTTTGACATAAATCGTACGATCAAAGAGACAGCTGCCACATTTGAAGGTACCTGCAGTGCCAAGAATATCACTTTTGATCTGACTTTCTCAGACAATATACAGATGGTTTACGCTGATCTAGGAAAGATTCAGCAGGTTCTTTACAATCTGATCGACAATGCGATCAAATTCAGCCATAACAACTCTGTTATCTATATACAGACATCAATTCGATATGAGAAAATATTCATTTCCGTCAAGGATACCGGTATCGGTATCCCTAAGGACAGTCAGAAAAAGATCTTTGAACGTTTTTACAAGACAGATCTGTCTCGTGGAAAAGATAAAAAGGGAACCGGCTTAGGACTTGCTATCGTTAAGGAAATCATTCAGGCTCATGGAGAAAATATCGATGTTGTGAGCACCGAGGGTGTAGGATCTGAATTTATATTTAGCCTTCCCAAGGCAACGGCATTATAAACTACAAATCCCCCACCTTCGCTAAAGCTTAGAGGAGGGGGATTT
>CAVKOQ010000072.1:0-13699 GCA_963657995.1 bacterium | reverse complement strand
GCGTTATATCATTTATATAAAAAAAACTCATCTCAAGACCTGATACTCTCGGCAGTGCCACTCTGCATCCGCTCTTAAGTAATTCTTCAATTATACTCTCTGTCCCCGTCTCACCACGTACACTTGCATACGCATAGACTGTTTTTCCTGCTTCCGGGAAAAAGGGACGAAGTCTTTCAAGTATGGCTTCATCCCATTTTTTTGTATCATCCGAATTTAGGGCAGTTCTTTTCTTTAAAACTGTCTTTCTGATTTCATTTTTTGATATTTTCATATTTTTTATATTTTTGTAATTTTTCAACTTTTACTATCAATAACCCCACCGTACTTTTTTCCAAGATCGGTGATGGAGCCATCTTTTTCTTTTATCAAAATCGAATTCAACTGACCACGAAGATTGCCCCTGATAGCTTCTATATACTCTTTTCTTAACTCTGCCTGTTCTTTCTTCTCTTCTTCAGTAAGACCTACCGACTTGCTCTTGTGATACAGTGTATTGATTCGGTCTATTTTTTCCTGTTTCATAGGTTTATATCTCCTTTATTTTAATGGCATCCTGTCATATTTTGATATGATAGCCTCCGCCGTCTTCATGCCATCCATAGCTGCAGATGTGATGCCACCGGCATATCCGGCTCCCTCACCGCACGGGTAAATTCCCGAAATCATGATGCTTTCCATCGTTGTATTGTTTCTTGGGATTCTAAGCGGTGAGGATGTACGGCTTTCCACTCCGGCAAATATGGCATCTTCACGGTCAAAACCATGGATTACATGTCCAAAATGTTCCATTCCTTCCAACATTGCTAAAGATAGAGCCTCTGGAAGTACTTCACGCAAATTTCCAAATGAAAATCTTCCCTTAAATTCAGGAATCACAGTTCCAAAATCTGTTGAAACCCTGTTCTCAACGAAATCAGCATAAAGCTGTACAGGGATTTTCCCACTGCCGCAGTTAAATGCCGCTTTTTCAAGCTCACGCTGGAATGCAACACCACCAAGTGCCCCTGCAACAGGGAAATCATCCGGAGTAACTGTAACGATCAGTGCACTATTGGCATTTGTGCTTGCACGGTCATGATTGCTCATGCCATTTATCGCAAGTCTTCCAGGTTCAGACGAGGCGTCCACCACAAAACCTCCCGGGCACATACAGAATGAATATACTCCCCTGCCGCCAGATGTCTGTGCAGCGAGCTTATAGCTGGCAGCACCAAGTTTTCCTGCATCTTCACGTCCATACTGACTTAAATTGATAAGCTCCTGCGGATGCTGGATTCTTAATCCTACGGCAAAAGGCTTGGCCTGCATATCAAGTTGCTTGCCAGCAAGCATCTCAAACGTATCTCTTGCACTGTGTCCGATGGCAAGTACAAGGACTGATGTCATAATATTCTGAATACTCCTGTCTGCATCAGACTCACCATCACGCACACTTATGCGTATTGATCTTAATTTGTTATCCTTGATCTCCAAATCTTCCAGACGGCATCCGAAACGCACCTCTCCGCCAAGGCTTTCTATCTCTTTTCTGATGTTTTTAACCACGGTTCTAAGAACATCAGTACCCACGTGAGGCTTATTTACATATGTAATAGCCGGATCTGCTCCGGCCTGTGCCAAAATTTTAAGCACCTCTATATTTCGTCCCGAAGGGTCTTTGACCAGTGTGTTCAGTTTTCCATCTGAAAACGTCCCGGCTCCACCTTCACCGAACTGCACGTTGCTCTCCGGATCAAGACTTCCGTCCTTCCAATATTTTTCCACAGTCTTAGCACGGCTGTCAGCATCCATACCTCTTTCCATAATAATCGGCCTATAGCCGGCACGTGCCAACATCAGTCCGCAAAACATACCTGCCGGTCCAAAACCAACTATAACCGGTCGTTCATGTAATGATTCAATTCCAGGTTCTGGCAGCAGGTATCTATCTTCCTTACGTATCTGTACATTTACATTTCTGGCACGTTTCACAATAGCCGCTTCATTGCCGTTCACGGTCACATCAACCGCATAAAGATAGTAAAGATCCGGTTTTTTTCTCGCATCGAGTGACTGTCTTACAATCTTTATGGATTTTACCTGTTCTTCTTTTATTCCTGCCATTTTGGCAGTTTTTTTTCGAAGATCAGATTCGCTATGTTCAACCGGTAATTTTACCTGATTTACTCTTATCATCTCTTATTTCCTCCCGGCACACTGTCCGGCCACTGCACCGCTGCTCCATGCCCATTGAAGGTTATATCCACCGCAGATTCCGTCTACATCCATGATTTCTCCGGCAAAATACAGTCCCTTAACCTTCTTAGATTCCATAGTCAGCGGATCTATTTCAGCCACATCTACACCGCCGCAACAGATCTGAGCTTGTTCAAAAGAATTTGTCCCTTCTATGCATACTTCAAACCTGCATAAAATATCTCCAAGTTTATTAACCTGCTTTTCGCTAATATTTCTCACAGGCATATCCGGCCTTATAGCTGCCAGTTTTAGGAACAGTTGTGCCAATTTTTTATGTATCCAACCAGAGAAAAAATCCTCTGCATTTCGATCTGCCAGACAGTCAACACGTTCTTTAAGCATTCTGCGAGTACCCTCTTCTGTTGCTTGCGGATATAAATTTAGAACTGCACTTACGTAATGGCCCTCATCAAGTGCCCTTGATGCGTATCGGCTGACCTGAAATACCGGAATGCCGGAAATGCCATAATCTGTAAACTGTATCTCTCCACAGTCTTCTGAAATCTTTTTGCCGTCACAGTAAAGCTCTATCGAAGCATCGGCACGAACACCGGCAATCTGTTTGAAGAATTTTTCCTGACATCTAAGTTGCACAAGTGCCGGCAGAGGCTTGATGATATGGTGTCCAAGCTTTTTTGCAAGTTTGTATCCGCTTCCGTCAGATCCTGTAACAGGCGCAGCCTTGCTTCCACATGCAAGAATGACTCTCTCACAGGGAAATGTCCCCTGTGATGTCTTTACATCAAATCCGCTTTTTTTATCATTTCGTGGTAAAATCGAATTCACTTCGCACTCTGTCACCGTGTGAACCAACTCTCTGGATGTTCCAAGTCTCAGTGCATCTAAAACTGCACTTGCCTGACCGGAATATGGATATAGATATCCATCCCTCTCTCTTGTAATCACACCCAGCTCTTTAAAATAATCAAGAGTCATCTCAAGATTAAACTTTTCGAGTGCTTTTAACGGAAAATACGTCCTGCCACTTCGATAGCAGGACGGTTTCTGAACTCTGTTTGACAGGTTGCATCTGCCATTTCCTGTGGAAAGTATCTTTTTTCCGACCCTGTCCTTATGCTCAAGGAGAACAACATCCGCGCCTTCTCTGGCAGCAAAAATAGCGGCAGTCATACCAGAAGCTCCGGCTCCCACTACAATTACTCTATTCTGACTCATCATCCTACCTTCCTATTTACTTACATCAGGTGAAATTTGCGACATATTCTGACCATTTTACGTCCCATAGGCATCGAATACATCTCCTCCTCATCAATACAGTGCAGTTTGATAAGGAATATAGCATAAACTACTACCGCCACCAGAACCGCCAGCAAAGTACCTACTATATTGCTGTGAATAATAAGGGTAACTACTCTGTATACACCATACGCAGCTGCACCCATAATAGCAGCACTTAGAGCCGGCAAAAGAAATGTCTTGACCATCTCCTGGGTGTATCCGATCGTGCGATGTATTGCTATTGCATTTAAAATGCACATAAAAAATGCAAACAAGATACTCGCAAATACCATGCTGTATATACCCATATTAAATATCATCAGCATAATATATAGTGCAATCACGTGAAGTACCAACGAAATCAAGGCATTGCAGACAGGAACATTCATCCTGTTAAGTCCCTGAAGAATCGCATTGGTAACAGTTGAAAGTGATAAGAAGATAACTGCCGATGCACCTACCATCATCATGCGGATCGCCTCCTGATTGTTGGCACTTCTGAACAAAAGATTATGCACCGGTGCTGACAGCACAGTAAGTCCTACAGCAGCCGGAATGGCAATCATCATAGCAAACCTGATTGCGAGAGCTGTCTTCTCTCTGGCTGCCTTGAGATCCTCCCTTGCCATGGCACCCGAAAGCGACGGTATAAGGGATGATGAAAGTGAATTGGCTATAGCAAGCGGCACATGGACCAGAAGCATATATTTATTGTTGTAAATACCCCAGAGTGCAAGGAATTCCTTGCCACGTCCTAAGGATTCCATTCCATGAGCCATGATACCGTTATCTATGACAGAGTTAATATTGTATACACCAGAACTTACTATTACAGGCACAACGGTAAAGAAAAATACCTTTGAAATTCTTCTGTATGAATCTACACTGCCGCTGTGATCCTTGGCCATGCGTTTTTTCGCAGTCGGTCTGAAAATAAGAAATAATGCCAGCACAAATAACAAGGCCGCCAAAGCACCGCATCCTGTACCAAGCGTACCACCGGCCGCTCCAAATGCCTGTGAATATCCGTCTTTTCCGTATACCTTTGCTGTGTCAATTCCCACCTTGAAAAGTACACTGGCCGCAACAACACTGATAATCGCATTGACTATCTGTTCCAAGATCTGCGAAATTGCTGTCGGAATCATGGTTCCATGTCCCTGAAAATATCCTCTGAGCACACCAAGGTAGGCCATGATCCAGATAGTAGGTGCAAGCGTGCGAAGTGCGTATACACAAAATGGCGTATTAAAAAGTGTATTAGCAAAAAAACCAGCAAAATTCCATGTAATAAAGCATGCCAGGCCGCCCACAACAGTTGCATAGACAAGTGCTGCCCTAAGCACCCTGTTCATATTGCGGTACTGCCCCCTGGCAAGTCTTGCAGCCACCATCTTTGATACAGCTAGTGGCAGACTATATGACGAGAGAATCAGCATAATGTTATATACATTAAACGCTGTAGAATAATATCCCATTCCCTCGTCTCCGATGATATTGGTCATCGGAACACGGTATAAGATTCCAATAAGTCTTACAATGATACCTGCCACAGCAAGGATCGTGCCCTGAACAACAAAACTTCCATTTGTTTCTTTTTTTCTATCTGGTTCTATTTTCCTGTTTGATTCTACTTTTCTGTTTATTTCTTTATCTCTACGTATTTCCTGCTTGTTCTCTGTTTTTTCCCGCATACCGGGTTTTCTTCTGCTACGTCTGTTTTCCATAGAAATCCGCCTTATTGCAAAGTATATCTTACTGTTCTGATATACCATTTCTTTTTATCTTTATTAACGTGTATATCCCTTGCCTGTCAAAATCTCTTCCTGCTTCTTTTCCATGACAAGTCTCTCTTCATCTTCCATATGGTCATAACCACACAGATGAAGCATGCTGTGTGCTACTAAAAATGCCAGCTCACGCTCTTTTGAATGGCCGTATTTTTCTGCCTGTTCATCCACCTTATCAATCGAGATAACTATATCTCCCAAAAGCAGTTCTCCTGTCTCCGGATTAAAATAATCTTCTGACTGCTCTTCAAGCCGTTCAAAATTCGATGGTTCATCATAATCGCCCATAGGGAATGATAAGACATCCGTCGCCCTGTCTATTCCTCTGAATTCCTTATTGATGCGATGAATCTCCTCATCACTTGTCAGCAGTACATTGACCTCAGCCTCATAAGGACATTTCTCATAATCGAGTGACGCCACAACAATTTCCTCGATAATCGGGCGATAATCTACCTCCCACTCTCGTTCTGCTTCATATTCAATCTGGATTGTCATCTGTTCTTTTTTCCTCCATCTTTCGCATCACGTGCCGCAAATGTATTTCTTCTTGAAAAACGATTTCCCTGTTCATCTTTTTTTTCATCATTTTTCTCATATTTTCTCTCATAGACATCGTAAGCTTCTACAATCTTTTGTACAAGCGGATGACGAACCACATCGCTGCTTGTCAGATAGCAAAATCCTATATCATCTATTTTTTTCAACACCTTGATCGCTGTATCAAGACCGGATGTTGCCCCTGCCGGAAGATCCTTTTGGGACTGGTCTCCTGTCACTATGACCTTGGAGCCAAATCCTATACGGGTCAAAAACATCTTCATCTGTGCCGGTGTAGTATTCTGTGCTTCATCAAGAATAATAAATGCATTGTCCAGAGTACGTCCGCGCATATACGCAAGAGGTGCCACCTCAATAAGCCCTTTCTCTGAATTGTGCAGATAACTCTCAGCTCCCATGATCTGATACAAAGCATCATAAAGTGGACGAAGATACGGATCTATCTTGCTTTGAAGATCGCCCGGCAAAAATCCCAGTTTTTCGCCTGCTTCAATCGCCGGTCTGGTCAATATAATTCTGCTTACCTCACCATTTTTAAATGCCTGAATCGCCATCGCCATGGCAAGATACGTCTTTCCGGTACCTGCAGGGCCTATACCGAAGACTATCATCTTATTGCGAATAAGGTCTATGTACTGTTTTTGTCCCATAGTCTTTGGCTTAACAGGTTTGCCGGTGATAGTTCGGCATATTATATCCTTATCTATTTCAAGAATCTGATCATCTTTTTCTGTAAACGACAAGGACAATGCATAGTCAACATTCTGCTCGGTAATGGTATTGCCGCGTTTTGAAAGTTCCAAAAGATTACTAAATACGCTCTTTGCCTGTCTGATCGTCTGCTCCGGACCGATGATCTTTAAAGCACCATCCCGCATAATCATGGTCACATGCAATGTTCTCTCAATTTTTTTAAGATATGCATCAAACTGTCCGCATACATTCCGTTCATGTTCCATCGGAATGTCAATCATAGTTTCTATTATGCTCATTACTTTGCTGTTCTCCTTGCGTCAGAGTCTAAATCTACAGTTAGTACAACACCGTTTTCTGATACGGCATCAGTAGTATTCTACCATCACATGCCACGATATGTATAGCTTTTTCGATCAATTTATTGTTTGCAGTCACATAAACGCTTACATTTTATACTCCAAATGAATCGTGGCTTGTTTTTTCTTTGCCTGTCATGAGGCACACAACCAGCAGCGGTACACAGTAGATAAGCGGCAGTGCATAGCGAAGTGATGTTACCGGCCCAAGTAAAAGCGTTCCCCAATACCCCAAAACAAGTGTCATAGGAAGCAAATCCTTCAATTTTCCTCTCCATATCGCCATTCCGGCTGCAAAAAGCATAAGCCAAAATGGAAATGCCTGATTAAGGATTATTGCCAATACTGGAATCTGTTCAAAAGCCGGTGTTCTTGTCACATTGCCAAGCCATTCTGAAAGTGCATAAAAATGGCTGTTTCTTCTAATGTTAAGTATATTGAATTCACCGTCTAAAAAGGCTCCATCGTAAATTATATAATATATCCAGTACTGGCTGTCTCCCGGATACCAGTATCCCCAATTTCCCATCAAAAATGAATCAAGATACACATCCGGCATCTTCATTCCTATCTCTGCCCAAATTCGTATGAATTTTCCTATGTCAGCCTTCATAACCTCTGTATGGAAACCGCTTTTTACCGGATCTGCATTTACACGAACGTATTCATTTAACGCCGTCTCATCTATCAATGTTTCAATATATTCTTTTTCTTCTGCAGTTAGTTTTTCAGGCATCTCATCATAAGCACGTGCTATCTGCTGCATAGGCACGCAAAGCAGTTCTCTCGCATCGCCTTTTCCTATTCCAATCATGGTCGGAAGCAGACTTGACAATATATACCACAAAAGCACAACGAGCAGGGAGGCTTTCACAAACCATCCTCTGTGGTACTCTTCTTTTTTTAAGGTAATACAGACAAAAAGGCTAAAAAACAAGAACACGTATATTCCCTGATTTCTAAATAATGTCATCAAAAGGATATCTGCAAAGAAGAATACTGCCATCTTTTTCCAAAAATATTCCGGTTCTCCCACAAGTTGGCAGGCACCATCAAATACCAACATAAAGAACGCACCGAAAATGACATCCTTAGTGGTGACAAACGAAAAAACCGTCAGATACGGATTGAGAATCCAAAACGCCCACGAAACAAGTCTAAACCATTTCGGCACTCTCCTAATCTCCATGCGGCATAGACAGAAGGCAAATACCGAGCTCATGAATAAAGACTGTGAAAGCGAATAAAGTGCCATACCGGCCTGATACGTATGAAAAAAATATCCTCCAAATTTCATGCACAATCCAAGATAGGCCGTATGAATCAGCGGGTGATGTGTCGTCAGCGGATGATATCCAAAAAACTGCAGAATCTGTTCAGATGCATCATATGAATATATTCCCGGATAAACGGCCAAAAATACCGGCAGATAGATACACCAGGAAATCAGCATCCATTTAAGCCATTTTATAAGCCAAATACGTCTGCTGCAATTAGACTGACTATCCGTTTTTTCACAAAATTCCAATTTAGTGCTACTCAATAAGTCAAATCCAACATATAGGCACCAAATCATCAAAAACATACACAACGACCAGCCTGACAGCCTAATTAAAAACTCTCCGAATGTGTGATAAATCAGTTCATTGGTACTGTATCTGATCCCAAGAAGAATCATCAGACCCATGAGAATTCCAATTACCATACTGATAACCAGAAGACGTCTGTCTACAATGTACTTTTTTAATTTTATTTTACAATTTTCCTGCATACCTTCTCTCCAGAAATACAAATGTGATTAGATATGATATCACATATTACAGAACACATAGGACGCACTTTCCTATGAAACAAAAAAGCCCTGGATCACATGAAACCAGGGCTTTTGAGTCAATTAATTGTATTTACGTTTTCTAGCAGCTTCGGATTTTTTCTTACGACGAACGCTTGGTTTCTCGTAATGCTCTCTCTTCCGAATCTCCTGCTGGATACCAGCCTTAGCACAGTTTCTCTTGAATCTGCGTAAAGCACTGTCCAGACTCTCGTTATCTTTAACGATTACATTTGACATAGCTCACACCTAACCTCCCTCCAGTTGTGTAATAAGTGCATATTAATACAACTGTATGGGTATTTTTTTAGCACTAAAGAGATTATATCATAAAAAATCCATACGTCAACAACATTTTACATTTTTTATGTATTTATATCGCCTATATTATTACTTAAGCTGCTCAGCAACTACTTCAACAGCTTTTTTAAGAGCATCAGCGATGCCTGCCGGGTTCTTTCCGCCTGCCTGAGCCATATTTGGGCGGCCACCGCCGCCACCGCCTACAAGACCAGCGATCGCTTTGATTAAGTTTCCCGCATGTGCACCCTTCTTCATAGCTCCGTCTGTTGCTGAAGCCATAAGATTTACCTTTCCATCGATAGTAGATGCAATCAAAACAACTCCATCTCCGAGCTTATCCTTAAGCTGATCACCCAGGTTTCTCAGGCCATTCATGTCTACATCTTTAACTTCAACTGCAAGCATCTTTACACCGCATACATCCTGAACCTGATTCATGACATCGCCAAGAGAATCATTGGCAAGCTTGCTCTTAAGTTTTTCATTTTCCGAATGAAGATTCTTGATTTCTTCCAAAAGAGACTCGATTTTGCTGCTGAGTGTAGCCGGAGTTGTCTTAGCAATCTTAGCCGCATTATGCAGTTCATTCTCAACCTCTTTATAATGATTCATAAGTCCTGTGGATGTAAGTGCCTCAATACGACGTACACCTGCTGCGATACCTGCCTCAGATATAATCTTGAACGATGCAATTGTACCTGTATTAGGCACATGAGTACCGCCACAAAGCTCTGTAGAGAACTCACCCATTCTGACTACACGAACCTTCTCGCCGTATTTCTCTCCAAACAGTGCCATAGCACCAGTCTTCTTCGCCTCATCAAGTGACATAACATCAGTAACAACCGGCAGTGATGCTGCGATCTGGTCATTGACAATCTTCTCTACTTCCTCGATCTCCTGTGGTGTCATCGCTGAGAAATGAGTAAAGTCAAAGCGAAGTCTGTCACGAGTCACAAGAGAACCAGCCTGTTCTACATGTGTGCCGAGAACCGTACGAAGTGCCTTATGAAGCAAATGTGTAGCCGAGTGGTTGCGTGATGTCAGTTCACGGTTCTCCTTATCAACTGACAAGCTGACCTTCTCACCGACCTCAAACATGCCCTTGGTCACTACTCCAACATGACCAATCTTACCACCCTGCAGATGAATGGTATCCTTAACTTCAAAAACAGAACCATCAGAAGCTGTGATCTTACCAAAATCTCCTTCCTGACCACCCATGGTGCCATAAAACGGAGTCTCTTTGGTAATGATTGTTCCGTTCTGACCGTCAGTAAGTGCCTCGACGATCTCATCCTCAGTTGTAAGAACAGAAATTTCTGATTCTGCTGTCAATCTGTCATATCCGATAAACTCTGAGCTGATAGCCGGATCAATTGACTGATATACAGTTACATCTGCACCCATGTAGTTGGTTGTCTTTCGTGCTGCTCTTGCCTGCTCTTTCTGACGCTTCATAGCAGCATTAAAACCATCCTCATCTATGCCAAGATTCTTTTCTTCAAGAATCTCACGGGTCAAATCAATCGGGAATCCGTATGTGTCATAAAGCTTGAATGCATTGTCTCCTGAGAGTACTTTCTCGCCATTCTTCTTCATGTCCTCTTCCATATCAGAAAGAATAGCAAGTCCCTGATCGATAGTCTTGTTAAACTTATCTTCCTCTTCAGAAAGCACCTTGAAAATCATCGCACTCTTCTCTTCCAGTTCAGGATATCCATCCTTGGAAAGATCTATTACTGTGCGTGACAGTGCTGCTAAAAACTCACCTTCAATGCCAAGCTTCTTGCCATGGCGTGCCGCACGGCGCAACAGGCGGCGAAGAACATATCCACGTCCCTCATTGGATGGCATGATACCATCGGAGATCATGAATGTACATGATTTGATGTGATCTGCCACAATACGCAGTGAAATATCTTTCTCATGATCTACCTGATATTCAGTATGCGCAAGTTCGCAGACACGGTCAAGCAGTGCCTTATTCGTATCAACGGTAAACAGTGAATCTACATCCTGTACAATAACTGCCAGACGCTCAAGTCCCATACCTGTATCGATATTCTTGTGCTCCAGCTCAGTATAATTGCCATGGCCATCATTGTTAAACTGTGAAAATACGTTGTTCCACACTTCCATATAACGGTCACAATCACAACCTACAGTACATCCCGGTTTTCCACAGCCGTACTTCTCTCCACGATCATAATAGATCTCAGAACACGGTCCGCAAGGTCCTGCACCATGTTCCCAGAAATTGTCTTCTCTGCCAAAACGGAAAATACGCTCTGCCGGAATCCCCATCTCCTTATTCCAGATATCAAAAGTCTCATCATCGCTTTCGAATACGGACGGGTACAGACGATCCGAATCAAGTCCTACAACCTCAGTCAAAAACTCCCATGACCAATGAATTGCCTCTTCTTTGAAATAATCACCAAAAGAGAAGTTACCCAGCATTTCAAAAAATGTGCCATGGCGGGCAGTTTTACCGATATTCTCGATATCACCGGTACGAATACATTTCTGACAGGTACATACTCTCGTTCTCGGTGGAATCTCCTGGCCCGTAAAATATGGCTTAAGTGGTGCCATACCTGAGTTGATAAGCAGTAAACTGTTATCATTGTGCGGAACCAGTGAGAAACTCTTCATCGCCAGATGTCCCTTGCTCTCAAAAAAATCCAGAAACATCTTTCTAAGTTCATTCACACCGTATTTTTTCACGTTGCTTCCTCCTATAGTTACTTATATTTAAGTAAAATTTTCCTCATTCTTTATATCCTACCATATGAATTTACATTTCGCAAGCGGCAGAATCCGTATTTTCTATAATCACTTTTCTCTGACGTATAGTGATCCCTTAATTTTCAATTATTCTCTTTCTGACAAGTAACTGCCATACAGCTCCAACAGCTCATATGCACGTTCTTTAGTCGACTGGGCCAGTGATGATGTATATTCTACAGATTCCATCGAACCACCCTTATATTTTTTTGATGCATTCTTTGCAGCTTCATCACGTTTATGTATCCACCTACGTTCGCGAACTTGCAGCTCATCTGCATCCTTATCAGAAAGGACATTCATTATTGACTGATAAATCTGATTTAATTCCGTATCCCAAAGCCTGTATTTATACGCCGCTGCGTCTCTCATCCCATCAGTAGTATTCGCAGCTGTGGAATTTTCCATTTTTTTAATAGTTGCATCAATATCATCAAGACGTTCTTTTAATTCTTCTAATGTATAATTTGACTCTTTACCCGACATTTTGGTGTCGTCATCTGCCAAAGTATCATTTACACTCCCTACCGGAGAAACTATATCCGGGCTTCCATTCAAGAATGTATTTTCAGAACCATAGACTTCATCCGTTGATATAGTCCCTGCCACTGACTCGTTCGCAGGCATTTTTTTTGAATACATAGTTCCAAGAAATTCTGATTTCACAAATTCACTGTCTGTGGATTTATTGTTAATTGTTTCACTATCTATCAGTTTATCAGTTGCTGTCTGTCTGTCTATAACGTGAAACGTTGTTGTCGTAATCACAATCCCCAGAAGCAAAATCACACATATAGCAGTGATCATTCCCTTATTTTTCAACTTGTGCTCTACCGCCTTTACCATTACAGTTGTTACAATATTTCAAAAAGAACTTTACGCACTAACACTAACACATTCAAAAGAGTTTTAAAATAGATCTTCGAAAGACGTAAATATATTGTAAGAATAAAAAAGAAGCCCGTGACATTCATGAGCTTCTTTTTTCTTTTGATATTATAGATCAATTTTTTACCATAGTATCATCCTATATACCAGTATCATCTTATACACCCGGATCTACCATCAGCTCATCCCCGTCGGCAGCTGATGTCGCCAGATAATCGCATCTTTCATTTTCCGGATGGCCGTTGTGACCTTTTACCCAGAAAAAATCGACGTTGTGAGGTTCTTTGGCTGCGAGAAGACGTTTCCATAGGTCTGTATTCTTGACGTCCTCGTTTTTCCCTCGTTTCCAGCCTTTTTTTATCCAGCTATCAATCCAGTGCTGATTAAAAGCATTGACAAGATATTGAGAATCCGAATAAAGTTCAATATCACAGGGGCGGTTTAATGCCTCTAAACCCGCAATAGCTGCCATCAGTTCCATTCTGTTGTTGGTAGTTCTCTTATAACCACCGGAAATCTCCTTGGTATGCAGTTTTCCAGACGGATCCACGTAATGAATGACTGTTCCAAAACCTCCCGGACCATCCGGATTACCTCTTGCAGCACCATCTGTGTATATTGTTACCTTCAATTCTCTATCTCCTTAAAAAAATGTCATATCCTATCTTAGCGGTCCCACTTATCGCAAAGTGAGTTAATCTGATCAGCAAATCTTGCCAAATCCTTGTTAGCTCCGCCCTCATTGTGCATAACTACGCGGCGAAGTCTATCACACGCTGCAATGAGTCTGCCAAATACTCCAGAGGCTTTCTTAGCCGCATCACTTGACGTCGTCTTCTGAATCGGAATGCCCTTTGTAATATTAATGAAACAGCCCTCTTTCAGATCATATGAACTTCCAGAAAATGGTGCCATGGCATTGATTCCGTATATCTCTTTTACAGTCTCTGCAAATGTATCACAAACAGCATCATCACCATGAACAATAAAGACCTGAGTAGGCT
>CAVKOQ010000071.1:0-13846 GCA_963657995.1 bacterium | reverse complement strand
ATTGTCATGCGTAACCATGACAAGGGTCTGATTCTGCTCCCTTACGATCTGCTGCATCAATCTTAACACATCCATCGTCGTATGAGAATCAAGATTTCCCGTCGGCTCGTCCGCAAATATGATTTCAGGATGAACCACCAGTGCCCTCGCTATGCCGACGCGCTGCTGCTGTCCTCCTGACATCTGGTTTGGCATATGGTCTCCAACCTTTTCGAGTCCGACCATTTTAAGATACTTTTCTGCCAGCTGCTCACGTTCTTTTCTCACAACACCCCTAAAGGACAAAGGGAGTGCTACATTCTCAATCGCATTCATGGTCGACAAAAGATTATATGATTGAAAGATAAATCCAACCTTTTCACGCCTGAAGGAAACCAGCTGATTTTCATTCAATTTCTCGATATGCTTTCCGGCAATCACAATCTCACCCTTTGAAGGCTTTTCGAGTCCCGCAAGCATATTGAGCAAAGTTGATTTACCCGAACCTGAAGTACCTACAATGGCACAAAACTCCCCACGGTACATCGTAAAATCAACACCGTTAAGTGCATAAACCTTTGTCTCTCCCACCTGGTAAATCTTATATAGATTCTTTACCTGTATCACCGGCTCTCGTTTTTGTTCCGGTATACGTTCCTTATCTGTATTCATTTTCTCTGTATCTGTCTGTATTTCGCTTTTGTTTCCTGATACATCATTTTTTTTCATAACAGCTTTCCCATTCTTACAGTAGGTTACATTTTTTACCCGTTCAGTAGTTTCACAGTTGCCATTTTTACATACATTACCATCTTACTACATTTCCTGCAATAAATCTCTACTTTTTACACATTATACTGGATTTATCTCTCAACTCCTATCTCATTTTTATTAATCTTCCTTACGCTTTTATTTCTAAAATATGTAGCATTCTGCATTAAAATGCTTTATAATGATTTGGATAAATAAGACATTGTGAATAGATAAGGAGAATCAAATGAGACATTTGCTGAATCCACTGGATTTTTCCGTTGATGAGATCGAAAAACTTCTGGATCTGGCTTCCGACATTGAAGCTAATCCGGACAAGTACGCACATGTATGTGACGGAAAGAAAATCGCAACTCTGTTTTATGAGCCAAGTACCCGTACACGACTGAGTTTTGAAGCTGCTATGCTTAACCTCGGTGGACGGGTTCTTGGCTTTGCTTCTGCCGATTCAAGCTCTGCATCAAAGGGAGAAAGTGTGGCCGATACTATCCGTGTCATTTCCTGTTTTGCAGATATCTGTGCCATGCGCCATCCAAAGGAGGGTGCTCCGATGGTCGCATCACAGCACTCTTCCATCCCAGTTATCAATGCCGGAGACGGCGGTCACCAGCATCCGACGCAGACCTTGACAGACCTTATGACCATCCGTTCCCTTAAAGGGCGCCTTGACAATCTGACTGTTGGACTTTGCGGTGATCTTAAATTCGGACGTACGGTTCACTCTCTGATTAATGCACTGTCCCGCTATAGCGGCATACGATTTGTTCTCATTTCACCTCCTGAGCTTCGTGTACCGGATTATATCATCGAAGATACACTTGATGCCAAGGGAATCGAATATAAGGAGGTTGAAAACCTGGATGATGCCATGCCTGAACTCGATATTCTCTATATGACTCGTGTCCAGAGAGAGCGTTTCTTCAATGAGGAAGATTACATCCGCATGAAGGACTGCTATATTCTTGACAAAAAGAAGATGAAACTTGCCAAAGATGATATGTTCGTTCTCCATCCACTTCCTCGTGTCAATGAGATTTCAGTGGAGGTGGACAATGACCCGCGTGCTGCCTATTTCAAACAGGTACAATACGGTGTATATGTCCGTATGGCTCTGATCATGACTTTACTGGAGGTGGAAAAACCATGTTAAATATCAGCGGATTAAAAGAAGGCTTTGTTCTGGATCATATTCAGGCTGGCCGCAGTATGGATATTTACTTTAAACTTGGACTTGACAAACTTGACTGCCAGGTGGCCATCATCAAAAATGCCCGCAGCAGCAAGATGGGACGCAAGGATATCATCAAAATCGACGGAAGTCTTGATCTGGTAAATATTGATGTTCTCGGGTATATCGACCACAGAATCACAATCAACATCATAAAAGACGGTAAGATCGTGGAAAAGAAAGCCGTTAAAATGCCTAAAAAGATAACAAATGTTATTCATTGCAAAAATCCGCGCTGTATTACCTCGATTGAGCAGGAACTCCCGCATGTTTTCTATCTGGCCGATGAAGAAAAAGAGATTTATCGCTGCCAGTACTGCGATGAGAAGTATTCACTATAATGCTAAATCTGGGAACGTTTTCGAATCTTTAGGATGTTAATTATGGTGTCAAAACACCCGAACCAATTTCCTATGAATTTTAAAAAGCCATGAAAGACTTCTCTGTAGATTTACAGATTAAATTCTTTCATGGCTTTCTATTTTTCTAATCTTCTTCCGAACTTAGTTCCAAAAATCCGTTTTTCCTTTAAGTCCAATACTTTCAGATTTGAAGCACGGATTCTTTCCTTCTTTTTTCTGTGCTAAGTAGTCATCCAGACACTTAAGTGCTGTATTTCCAAGAATAACTATAACCGGCAGATTGATGATCGCCATGAAACCCATGAGAACATCTGAAAGATCCCATAATAGACCAAACTGCAGCTGTGCACCGATAAACACGACAATAACCGCGAAGAGATAAAACACTTTCATCTCTTTCTTTTTCAGTGTACGTCCCGCGATGTAGTTAAGACAACCTTCACAGTAGAAAAGATTGCCGAGAAGTGTCGTAAACGCAAAGAGAAGAAGTTCCACCGTGATAAAATATGGTCCAAACACACCGAATACCGTTCTAAGAGATTCCTGTACAAACGGAGCTCCCTTAAGTCCCTCCGACGGAACTATACCGGTACACAGACACATCATTGCGGTTGCTGTACATATAAGAATTGTGTCAATGAATACCGAAAGCATCTGTACCAGTCCCTGTTTGACCGGATGGCTGACATTGGCTGCCGCAGCTGCATTCGGTGCAGAACCTACACCTGCCTCGTTAGAATACAGACCTCTCTTGATTCCCTGCATCAGGGCAGAACCTGCAAATCCGCCGAAGATAGCCTTAAAATCAAATGCATTTGTAAAGATATTAACAAACACCTCAGGGAGTTTTCCAATATTTAAAACCATGACAGCAACTGCCATCAAAATATATATAACACCCATAACCGGAACCATGACACCTGTGATACGGACAATCTGTTTTCCACCACCCATGACGCAGATACCGATTAAAATCGCCAGAATTGCACCGCCGATTATCGGAACCAGATTCCTATCTCCCATCGTAAACTGATGATAGAAAGCATAATTAGACATACTGTCAATCAGGTTAAATGAAGCCAGCATATTGAAACCGACTGCATATGTGGCAATCAGAGCTATGGCAAATGCGACACCAAGGGCACGACTCTTAAGCGTCGCTTCTATATAGTAAGACGGACCTCCATAACTTCCGCCTTCTGCATTTCGTTTCTTATAAATCTGTGCCAGTGTACTCTCCACAAATGCGGACGCACCGCCCACAATAGCAATCAGCCACATCCAGAATACTGCTCCGTATCCTCCGATCGCTATTGCATTGGCTACACCGACGATATTTCCGGTGCCGACACGACTCGCCGTAGATACCATAAGTGCCTGAAAAGCCGATACAGAATTGCTGTCTGTCTTCTCTCCCACCACACGGATCGACTCCGGAAGCAGACGAATCTGTACAAAACGGCTGCGAAATGTAAAATACAGTCCAACTGCCAGCAGCATGATGATCAACAGATAGCTGTACATGATGTTGCTGATCGCACCAATGAGTGATGCAAATCCTTCTAACATATGATTTCCCCCTAAATCAAAATAGAATTTACGCAGAAAAGCTGCTGCCGAATAAAGATTCTCACTTGTATCCGCATTCGGCAACAGCTTTTCTTAACTTCAAATGATTTGAGCAAAACGGTAAGCCGGGTTATGTCGTTGAATGGTCATCTATCTAGTCCTGCTGTCGCCAGCAGGCTCAAGCGTCCTACCCGAGAGCAGACGGGCCGCCCTACGCTCTCTGTTCGGACTTGCTTCGGATGGGGTTTACATGTGCCCCGGCTGTTACCATCCGGGCGGTAGTCTCTTACACTGCCCTTCCACCCTTACCCGGTAAACCGGGCGGTATATTTCTGTTGCACTGTCCTTGGAGTCGCCTCCACCAGACGTTATCTGGCATCCTGCCCTGTGAAGCCCGGACTTTCCTCACCTGCAGCCTTTCGTATCTGCAGCCGCGACCATCTGTTTTACTCAAAACACATTAACTCTAGCACAATTTCTTATGTTTGTCCAGTATATCAAACCTTAAAACAGCTTCCACCGATAAATTCACGAATAATTGAATTGTGCGGTACCTTTTCGCTGCTGGTACCAAGAAAATAATCAAGAAACTTCAAAAGTCTCTTTGCCTCAGTGTATTCAGCTGAATTTCTCGGAACACTGTACAAAATAGGCTCCGCATACTGTTTTAACACTGAAAGCTCATAAAAGAGTGCAGAATTAAACATGGCATCTGCTTCTTCCTGATAAGGGAAAATATTCTTCTCTTCGCCTCTTCTGACAGAATCCCACCTTTTTATCGTATCCTGTGCCGATGCACCACGCGTTCTTGCATCGCGCACCATTCTCCTGATAAGTCGTCCATCGGTCGTCGGAATCCTGTTGTGATCATCGATATTTAATTGGGTCAGGGCACTTATGTAAATCTTGAATTTCTTATCTCTCGGAAGTGAATATGACAGTTCATCATTTAGACAATGAATTCCTTCTATAACAAGGATATCATCCTTGCCAAGCTTCATATAATCTCCCTTGTATTCACGTTCACCCTTAATAAAGTTATAAACTGGCATTTCTACGCGTTTTCCCGAAAGAAGTGCCTCCATATCTTCATTAAACTGCTTAATATCGATGCAATTAAGTGCCTCATAGTCGTAATTTCCATTTTCATCCTTCGGACTGTCAGCACGATTGACAAAATAATTATCCACAGCGATAGGATGAGGTTTTAGTCCCAGTGAAGCGAGCTGTATGGAAAGTCTGTGTGAAAACGTTGTCTTTCCTGATGAAGATGGTCCGGCAATCATAACGAGTTTTCGTCCGCTTTTTTGAATCTGTTCTGCTATATCTCCGATCTTCTTTTCCTGAAGTGCCTCTTGCATCAAAATCAGCTCATTCATGCGTCCTTTCGCAATAGTATCATTGAGTGCTCCCACATCACTCACACCGAGCTTGCTGCCCAGTCTTTCTGCCTCAAGCTGCACATCAAACAACTTTTTGTATGAATGAAATGGCTGAATCACCTTCGGCTGCTTCTTATTCGGCAAAAGAAGAACAAATCCCTCCTCATAGATTCTAAGATCAAAATATTTGATATATCCTGTATTTAAAACCATATATCCGTAAAAATAATCATCATAATCGTCAAGTCGGTATATGTTTACACTTGATGCTCTGCGATAAGTGAACAGTCGTTCTTTATCGTACATACTTTTTTTATGGAAATAATCTATGGCATCTTCTGTGTTTTCGCTTCTTTTTTCAAATGGAATTGCCATATCAGAAAGATGTTTCATCTCGTCTTTTACACGATTAAGAAGTTCCTGATCAAGTCTTACATTTCCTTCTATCTCGCCATAGAGGCCATTTTCCACTGAAAAAAGAATTGTAATATTGTCTATGTTTTCTTTGCCGGCCACATCATAAAAAGCCTTCATCATCAAAAAAGCCGCACTTCTCTGATATGCCTGATAACCAACTGTATCCGCAGCAGTTATAAAGCGAAGCACGCAATCTCTGTCAAGCGTCTTATGAAGTTCCTGCAGTCGTCCGTTTACTGAAACAAGAAGTATGTCATTTTCATAATTTTTCTGATATTCATTTGCAATCTCTGCATAGCTAATACCACTCGGGTATGTTTTTACCTTATTTTCAACCCTTACCTCCGGCATATAATCCCCTCCAATATATTCTTTATATGATATGGATCGGAAACGCTTCCTTTTCCTTCACAATCTTTACTGCATCTCCAATCTTATCTTGCAAATACTTTTCCATGTATTCTGTAAAAATATGCTCTATTCCATAATGTCCGGCATCGATGACAGCCATCCCCTGTAAAACTGCATCAATTCCCTCATGATGACTGATGTCACCGGTTATGTAAACTTCTGCTTTTGCAGCCAAAGCTTCCGAGATGGTGCTTCCACCTGCTCCGGGACATACTGCTGCTTTTCTGACTGGTGAATCCGAATTAACATCCCCAAATACTGCCACATAAGGCAGTACAAACGCATCCTTGACACGCTTGGAGACTTCCAAAAGAGTCATATCTTTATCAAAGTATCCGACGCATCCAATACCATAGGAAATTCCAGATCCGGTCTCTCCCATCTTTTCAAGAACTTCCTTGTCAGAAAGTCCCAGTTTTTTCGCTGCAAAATCGGCCATGCATCCAGGTGCCGCATCAAAATTCGTATGCATCGCATAATATGAAATATCATCCTGAATCATTCTAAGAATTCTTCTTCCGATAAAATTCTGATCCGATACCTGCTTTATTCCCTTGAAAATAAGCGGATGATGTGTCAAAATCATGTCCGCACTTACATTTTCTGCCTGCTCAATCACTGAATCCGTGGCATCCACTGCAAGAAAAATTGTATGTACATCCTTATCACTGCGTCCTGCCAAAAGTCCGGGATTATCCCAGTCACACGCCATGTTTGGCGGTGAAAGTTCTTCCAGTATTTTAATAATTTCACTGCATTTCATGTTTCGTCTCCTCTATTAGTGCCAGGTATGCCTTCAGTTCACTGATTCGCATCTCAAGCCGACTGAGTACAGTATCCTCTGATACGGCAGTTTCCTTCTGTGTCTGGCACTCACTCTTAGCACATGGTGCATCTGGTTCTTTCACTTTCAATTCTGCTTTTTTCTTTTCTGATTCTATTTTTTCTGACTCTTTCCTTTTTATGAGTCCTTCAAGAACCAGTCTTGTTGTTCTCTCCTCTTTTTCAAGATATTCAAGTAGAACCGGAGCCTTTTTCCTTATCAAATCTTCTCCAAAAATATACTCCTGTTCTCTTAATGGCTGCATAAGACCTCTTAAAGCTTCTATAATAACATAGTATTTGCCCTCATCTTCAAGCATATCTTCTCTTATAATCTTAAATCCATGATCTTCAAGGAAATGTCTGACTTCATCCTGTTCTGACTGAGGTGAAAGTATGAGTCTTTCTTTGTCTTCGCTCCACTTTTCCCATACATGTCTTCCCTGTTCCAATATCCGACATGTAAGTTTTCCACCCATTCCGGCAATAATAACTGTATCAGCTTCATTTGGTTTCAATTTTTCCAATCCGTCCGAGAGACGCAGTTCTATTTTTTTTGAAAGTCCCATCTCGTGGACATGCTCTTTTGCACGATCAAGCGGTCCTTTTCTCACGTCCATGGCAAATGCCGCGGGACATATCCCCTTTTGCACCAGCCAAATCGGCACATATCCATGATCCGTTCCTATATCTGCCACTATACTTCCTGATTTTACAAAAGATGCTATACGTTCAAGTCGTTTTGAAAGCTTTACTTCTGAGCGCATAATTTATTCTCCTAAGTTACTATTTTTTTGCTGCACATTGGTGCCTTCTTATTCTTTTATTATACTGAACATAGTCACAGCAGTACGCTTACTCATCCAGATAATCTTTAAGTTTCTTGCTGCGGCTAGGGTGACGCAATTTTCTCAATGCCTTCGCCTCAATCTGGCGAATACGCTCCCTTGTTACATTGAATTTCTTGCCAACTTCCTCAAGTGTACATGGTTTTCCGTCATCAAGACCAAAGCGAAGCCGAAGCACCTTCTGTTCACGCTCTGTCAACGTGTCAAGCACTTCCAGAAGCTGTTCATGCAAAAGTGTATATGTAGCTGCCTCGGCCGGCACCGGCATATTATCATCCTGTATAAAATCACCCAGATGGCTGTCATCTTCTTCACCGATAGGAGTCTCAAGCGATACAGGATCCTGTGAAATTTTCATTATCTCTCTCACGCGTTCGACCGGCATCTCCATTTTGGCTGCAATTTCCTCCGGAGTAGGCTCACGGCCAAGCTCCTGAAGAAGCTGCCTTGAAGTGCGGACCAGTTTGTTGATAGTTTCTACCATATGTACAGGAATCCTTATTGTCCTTGCCTGATCTGCTATCGCACGTGTGATTGCCTGACGTATCCACCACGTTGCATACGTACTGAACTTAAATCCCTTTGAGTAATCATACTTCTCAACTGCCTTGAGAAGCCCTATATTTCCCTCCTGAATCAGATCAAGAAACTGCATTCCTCTGCCGACATATCTTTTGGCGATGCTGACTACCAATCTTAAGTTTGCTTCCGCAAGTCGTTTTCTTGCATCTCCATCTCCAAGTTCCATACGCTTTGCAAGTTCAATCTCCTCTTCAGAAGAAAGAAGCGGTACTTTTCCAATCTCCTTGAGATACATTCTGACCGGATCACCCAGATTAACTCCATCAGGAACACTTAAATCAATATTGTCAACATCCACAACCTCTTCGTCATCACCGTCTTCATCGATGAAAAGGTCCGGATCCATATCCTCATCATTGTCCATCCGCAGTACATCAACATGATTGTTTTCGAGATAATCATAGATCTGGTCAAGCTGTTCCGGACTCAGTATTTCACCATGGAAATAATTGATTATTTCTTTATTGTCCAGTACATTTTTCTTTGTTTTTGCCAATTCTAAAAGCTGTCTCAGTTTTTCTTCAAATGTAACTTTTTTCTCTTCCATAGTTTGTCCTTTCTTCTATTCTTCCATAAACAGAATCATCCAGACCATAACTGTTAATGTACGCGGTTAGGTATTTTTAATCCAATTTGATTATAAGTGATGATAATCCAGCCTGCTCTTTGATTAGTCTCTGCATCTCATTCAAATCAGATGCCTTTCTAAGCTGATAATCAAGGCTGTTCTTTTTAATCCTTAATACAGTCTCTGAAAATGCCTTTTTCTGCTCTTCATTACTTAAAGATTCTTCCAGACTGGCGTTAAAAAGTGCTGCTACCTCTTTATAATTGCCTTCATCATCTATAAATCTGTTAAGGATCGCTGCGGGATTGACACTACCGGCCTCAAGCCCCTCAAATACGGCTTTAGCCGCCTCCCTGTAAAGCGGCTTGACAAAATCATCAGGTCCGATAATGTCCTTAATCTTATCATATAAAGACGGATCTTCGATGAGCCATGTTAAAAGAAGTCTTTCAGAACGTCTGATACCTTCGTCCTTATCCTTTTTCTTTACTGTTTTTCGAACTGAAGGTGCATAATCAGATGAATCTTTATCTGACACACCAGAATTTTCATTTCCTCTATCTCCGACTCCGTACTTACTGCCGAGCTGATTAACCAGACGACGCAAATCGTCATAATTGATAAAGAATTCCCTTGAAACAGCCTGAATATAATTATCTCTTTCAAGTGCTTCGCCAAATTCAAGAAGCTTACGGGCTGTCTGATTATAAAACGCCGTTTTCTGCTCGGGATCTTCCATATTAAATCCGCTCTTTAGCACATCGATCTCATAAAGAAAACTGTTTCTGGCATTTTCGATCCGTTTTTCGAATTCTTCCGGCCCCAGATTCTTCATAAACTCGTCAGGATCCTTATATGGACGCATATTGAGTACCTTTGCCGAGATTCCTGCCCGTTTAAGAATAGGGATCGCCCTCAGTGCCGCCTTCACGCCCGCACCATCACTATCGTAGGTTAAAATCACCTGATCTGTGTATCTTTTTAAAAGTGTTGCATGCTGCTCTGTAAGAGCCGTTCCAAGTGAAGCAATCGCATTGGTATACCCTGCCTGATGCATGGAAATCACATCCATATATCCCTCGCAGAGCATCATGTATTTTTTCCTGGATGTACGTGCATAATTTAGGCCATAGAGATTTCTGCTCTTTTCAAAAAGCATGGTCTCCGGTGAATTCAGATATTTTGGTTCACCGTCCCCCAGTACTCGTCCTCCAAATCCGATAACACGGCTGTTGACATCCATGATTGGAAACATGACACGGTTCCAAAACTTATCCCTCGCACCACGTTCTTCGATCGTCACCAGTCCTGTATCCTTCAAAATATCGTCATCATATCCCTTGCTCTTGAGATAACGGTAAAGATCGTCACTTACTTTGTTCGAAAAGCCAAGCCCAAACCGCTTTATTGTTTCATCAGTAAGCTTTCTTCCTACAAAATAATCATATCCAGCCTTCCCCTGTGGCTGTTTAAGCTGATAATAAAAATAATTCGCAGCTATCTTATTTATCTCAAGCAATGTCGCCTTTCTGTCTGCTCTGGCTTTTTCCTCTTTGGAATACTCCATCTTGGGAAGTTTTACACCGGATCTGTCTGCAAGCATCTCTATTGCTTCACGAAATGAATAATTTTCATATTCCATCACAAAGGTGACGACATTGCCGCTGACTCCACATCCAAAACAATGATACATCTGTTTAGACGGTGATACCGAAAAAGATGGTGATTTTTCGTGATGAAACGGACATAGTCCAAACAGGTTGCCGCCTTTTTTTTGAAGCTTCACGTATCCGGAAATCACATCCACAATGTCACTTCGCATTCTGACTTCCTCGATCACTTCTTCCGGATAATACATTTTTACCTCCTTATACGCTCCACGCCTTCGGGATAAACAATTCCTTAAACCGATCTATCGCGTAAATATCAGTCATACCGGCAATATAATCACATACTGCCCGTTCTTTTGTCTCATTTCTTGCTTCCATGATACGGTGCGATTCTTCCGGAAGTTCTTCCGGATGTGCCATATAGTATTCATACAGCATCTCTATCATCTGCTGGGCTCTGCCCTCTTCAGCCTTCGCTATTCCGTCATGGTAAACATGGTCAAACATCCAGTATCTTAATCCGTGCATGGCAGTCTCGCGTTCAGGTGACATCGAAATCTCAGGTTTGTCAAGACTGTGCTCTATGATATCGTGAATCATGATATTGAGTCTCTCGTGCACACTGCCTCCCAAAACATCCGTATACTCATGCGGTAAATCTTCCTCTGTCATGATTTTTCCGCGAATTGCATCATCTATATCATGGTTTATGTAGGCAATTTTATCTGAAAGCCTTACAATATTGCCTTCTAAAGTTGCCGGATGGCCACTGGTTCTGTGATTTAGTATTCCATCCCTGACTTCCCATGTCAGATTGAGTCCCTGTCCCTTTTGTTCAAGCACCTCTACTATGCGAACACTCTGTTTGTAGTGGGCAAATCCCTCGCTGCACAGTCTGTCAAGAACAGCCTCCCCCGAATGTCCAAACGGTGTGTGCCCCAAGTCATGCCCCAGTGCAATAGCCTCTGCCAATGATTCATTAAGTCTCAATGCCTTGGCTATAGTTCGTGCAATCTGAGATACTTCAAGCGTATGAGTCAGTCTGGTTCTGTAATGATCTCCCTCAGGAGCCAGAAAAACCTGTGTCTTCTGTTTTAACCGTCTAAATGATTTGCTGTGAAGAATGCGATCTCTGTCTCTCTGATACTCCGGTCTTATGTCGCAAAGAGGCTCCTCCCGCTCACGGCCGCGTGTATCTGCACTCATCGACGCATATGGACTAAGGGTTTCCTTTTCCCATTTTTCGATTGTTTCTCTGATATTCATCCAGATCCCACCTTTATTCAGAATAATTTACGGAATAAAATTGAAAGTTTGCCCATTATCTTGTAATTATATCATATTTTTTGAATTTATGACAGTTATTTTATATTCTTAAATAAAGAGATTAAATAAAGAGGATACCTGCACATATACAGATATCCTCTTCATTTTAATTGTTAATCATCTGATTTTTCAAGCAATTTCCTAATTCCCTGAATAGCTACCAATACCCCCAGTATCAACAGAAGTACTGCAAATACAAGCTGCAACGTATTTCCAAGGTTAAGCCCTGTGGTTACAAATGCCTTTGAAAGTTTGAAAATTGTCATGCCAAGTGCAGTAAAGGTAACCGCCATCATGAAAAGCATCGGTCCCCACAACATCCAGCCCTGACGTTTTGTCTTTTTTAAGAATACCGCACAGGCTACAAGAGCAAGTACAGATAGTAACTGATTTGCGGAACCAAATAATGGCCAGATCTCAGCATATCCAACCTTGGTAAGCAAATATGCCAGCACAAGAGTAATAATTGTTGCAAAATATTTGTTGGTCAATACCTTTACCAATACGCTCATGTTCTCTTCATCTGTATCTGAATCCATGAAAAATTCCTGGAATGACAGACGGCCTACTCTGGCAACTGAGTCAAGTGATGTTAGAGCAAAAGCTGACACAGCAAGATTAATTAATGTAAAAACAAGCGAGTAAGGCAAACCGATAACAGAAAGAAAATTTGCTATGGCACCTGCAAAAATCTGCGGCTGAGTTGTAAGTCCAGCAGCTGCCGCCTCACCCTCTGCAAACGAAGCGACTGCAATCAAGGCAACAATTGCCAGCATACTTTCCATCAGCATTGCTCCAAATGATACCGGAAGCATGTTTTTCTCATTCTTAATCTGTTTTGATGCCGTACCTGATGATACCAGCGAATGAAAACCTGAAACAGCTCCGCAGGCAATGGTTACAAATAAAATAGGGAACATATACTGTCCATTTACGTTAAAACTTGTAAAAGGCTTAAGATTGCACGAAGGATTAGATACAAATACACCGATTACCGCACCAGCAATCATAAATATAAGAAGATAACTGTTAAGATAATCTCTCGGCTGAAGTAATGCCCATACCGGAGCAACACTTGCTACCATAATATATGCAAATATTATAAGATGCCATGTTCCAAGTTCAACATAAATAGGAAAATTAAGTCCAAGTATAATTGCAGCGATTAATAATGCAATTGCAATTGCAGTGTTGATCCATTTATTGAATTTTGTGTATTTGAGGAAACATCCAAGTAGCACCGCTTCAACGATAAATATCATTGAAGTAGTCGCAACAGCTCCATTAGCTACTACCTTTGTAACATTTCCAGCTGCATCAGCTGTAAATCCGTTAAATGTCCCTGCAACTACATCTGCGAAAGCGGCAACTACAAGAATGCAGAACAGCCAGCAGAATAAAAGAAACAATCTTTTTCCCAGTTTACCGATATATTCTTCAATAATATATCCGATTGTACGTCCTTTATTTTTTACAGATGCATACATGGATGCAAAATCCTGAACAGCTCCAAAAAACACACCACCGATTAAAATCCAAAGTAGCACTGGAAGCCATCCAAATATAGCCGCCTGAATAGGACCATTGATAGGTCCGGCACCTGCTATAGATGCAAACTGATGTCCAAAGACTACATTTGTATCAGCCGGCACATAGTCAACCCCATCTTCCATCTCATAGGCCGGAGTTTTGGCTTTAGGATCGATTCCCCACTTGTTCTGAAGATATCTACCATACACAAGATAGGCACCGCCAAGAACAACAATAGCCAGAACCATCATCATTATTCCACTCATGATTAAACTTCTTCCTTTCACATAAATTTATTTTTTTGCATAAAAAAGAATGTGCCTTGGCACATTCTCCGCCTGCGGCGGGTCGCGAAAGCGACATGTTTCCTTGCCGCCGCAGTGCGATCCGTGCGGAGCGTTTTTTGATTCATAGGATGCACTTTCCTATGAATCAAAAAAA
>CAVKOQ010000070.1:0-14094 GCA_963657995.1 bacterium | reverse complement strand
TTTTTTTGATTCATAGGAAAGTGCATCCTATGAATCAAAAAACGCTCCGCACGGATCGCACTGCGGCGGCAAGGAAACATGTCGCTTTCGCGACCCGCCGCAGGCGGAGAATGTGCCAAGGCACATTCTTTTTTATTTCATAGGAAACTATAAAACCAAGAACGAACGTTAAGAAAACGATAAGAAATGATTGCAAATATGCACTCTGATATGCTAAAATAATAAAGTTACTGACTTTTCGACATATAATAAATATTCACGTCGAAAAGATAAGAAAAGGAGAGTTTATATGAGTGATAACAATTTTAAACCGTACATTCCGGCTGAGAAGACACTTCCGGAATTTACGGCAACATCTATCATCCTGGGAATTCTGCTTGCTGTTCTGTTTGGTGGGGCAAATGCATACCTGGGATTAAGAGTTGGTATGACTGTTTCCGCATCTATTCCGGCTGCAGTTATTTCTATGGGTGTCATCCGCGTCATCTTGAAAAAAGATTCTGTTCTTGAAAACAATATGGTACAGACAATTGGTTCTGCCGGTGAGTCCGTAGCTGCCGGTGCAATCTTTACCATGCCGGCACTGTTTTTGTGGGCAAGCGAGTGGGGCACCAATGCACCGTCTCTTGTGGAGATCGCCATAATTGCAGCCATCGGAGGAAGCCTTGGCGTTCTGTTTATGGTTCCGCTTCGTAAGGCCCTGATCGTACAGGAACATGGCGTGCTTCCGTATCCGGAAGGACAGGCTTGTGCCGAAGTTCTGCTTGCAGGTGAGGAAGGCGGAGATAAGGCTGGTATAGTATTTAAGGGCCTTGGTCTGGCAGCGGTATATAAGTTCGTCACAGACGGCCTGAAACTGTTTCCAAGTGAGGTTCATTATGAGATTCCGGCTTATAAGGGCTCTGGTGTAGGTATCGATGTGCTTCCGGCCCTGCTTGGTGTCGGCTATATCTGTGGAACCAAGATTTCATCATATCTGTTCGCAGGTGGTGTGCTTGGCTGGTTTGTACTGATGCCACTGATTGTTTTATTTGGTCAGAATGTAACACTGTTCCCAGCAGAGGTAAGTGTTGCTGAATTATATGCTACAGACGGCTCCTTTGCGATCTGGAGTAACTATATCAAATACATAGGTGCAGGTGCAGTTGCCGCAGGTGGTGTGATCAGTCTTATTAAATCCCTGCCACTTATCATCAGCACTTTCCATGATGCCATGAAGGATTATGGAAAGGCCAGCACAAAGAGCGATCTTCGTACAGATAAGGATCTGCCGATGAAGGTTATTATCATTAGTATTATCGCTCTGGCACTGATTATCTGGCTGATTCCTGTAGTTCCGGTTAATCTGTTCAGTGCGTTTTTGATCGTTATTTTTGGTTTCTTCTTTGCAACTGTATCTTCCCGTATGGTTGGTCTGATCGGAAGCAGCAACAACCCGGTATCAGGTATGACCATTGCGACTCTTTTAGTGACAGCTATGATTCTGAAGGCTACCGGTCAGATTGGACAGGCTGGCATGACAGCAGCTATTGCTATCGGCTCCGTGATTTGTATTACTTCAGCTATCGCAGGTGATACTTCTCAGGACTTAAAGACAGGTTATATCGTAGGTGCTACACCTTGGCGTCAGCAGATAGGTGAGCTCATTGGTGTAGTTGCATCTGCAGTAGCTATAGGTGCAATTTTGTACCTGTTAAATGCAGCATGGGGATATGGTTCAACCGAACTTCCGGCACCACAGGCAACCCTGATGAAGATGATCGTAGAGGGTGTTATGGGAGGCAATCTGCCATGGAACCTTGTATTCACAGGTGCATTTATCGGTATAGTAGTTGAGGTACTTGGCATACCGGTACTTCCGTTTGCAGTAGGTCTGTATCTGCCAATTCATCTGAGCACCCCTATGATGGTAGGTGGTCTGGTTCGTCTGTTCTTGGAAAAGAAGAATGACATGGATGAGAAGGCTAAGAAGGATATGATCGATAATGGCGTGCTGTACTGCTCAGGCCTTATCGCAGGTGAGGGACTTGTCGGTATCCTTTTGGCAGTTTTCGCTATCATTCCGATGACAAATGGTTCTCTGGGTGATTTCCTGGCAACCATCGTATCCGGCACTCCGATCAACAGTAATATCGGTGGTCTGGTATTTTTTGCACTGCTGACAGCGACCCTTTGCAAGGTTACCGTTGGCAGAAAGAAGAAATAAATGAGTAAAAAGAAGAATTATCTTGATTTTGTGCCGGTCTGTGCACCATGTTACAGCTGGAAGCTGAATGATAAGAAGCTGGTGGAGATAGAAGTGCAGAATAGGGGCTTTTATAACTGGCTGGCACAGAAGTTTTTTAAGCGTCCGAAGGTAAGCTATATCAGCCTAGATGAATATGGCAGCTTCGTTTGGCAGCAGATGGATGGCAAGCGAACTATCTATGATATCAGCTTTCTTGTAAAGGAACGATATGGTAAGAAGGCAGAACCGCTTCTGCCTCGTCTTACGAAGTTTTTCCAGATTCTGTATCAGAATCACTATATAGGGTATTGCAGTTAGATGTTGGCGCATAACTCCAAAGGGATTATAATATATGTTTATATATGCGCATACGGTGCAAATTTATTTTCAGAAATATAAATAGTGGGCAAAAAATTAGCGGAATATAAAAGCGAAAGAGCGAGAGCGTTTTCTGTAGCTTTTATATTCCGCAATTGAGCTTATTCACTGCATATATTTCGCACATAGTCTTTATATCGTTAATTGAATCGGTTAACTATAGCAAAAAAATCCCATCATTCGCAATCTTAAACAGAACTGCAAATGACGGGATTTAGCTACTGTGCGAGCATTTTATTTCTCTTTTGCCTTATTCTTCGCCTCTTTTCTCTTATTAACCAACTTATCAATATCATTAAATGCCGATCTCTCAGGTTTCTTTGCTCCGTTACCGGTTTTTTTAGGCTTGGAAGCATGCTTTGCGAGAGATGCCTCAAGCTGCTTATAGTTGAGTTTGGTATACTTGGAAACATCATCCTTAGTATCCATAATTTCAAAGCCGTCCATCTCCTTGAAATTTATAAACTTCTGAAATTCCGGGAGTTTATCCATCAGCTCCAACATGCGAACAACAGTTTGACGGCGTGTGTTGCCTTCGGCATTACCGGATTTGAGACCGGAATTATCTGACTTCATGTAGTTTGATATATACTTTCTGCATGAATCATAGGCAGCTTTTGCCTTTTCCGGATTTTTCCTGTCATCAAAATATGCGGTTACCGAATTCATCGTATCGGTAAAGATCTTAGGATTTTTTCTCTGAATGCTGAAGAATCCTTTCTTTTTTGTGATATCTTCGGCAGCTTCAAATACTTCTTTAAGGCTCTGGCGATCTGCTTTAACCTGAGCATATCTATTCTCTACATCCTTGAAATAAGCAGTATATTTTTCGTTATAAGATTTCAAGTTGTGGATGATTTTATCATAGCGTTTTGCAAGGGCGTCCGTTGAAAATGAACTGGCGATATCTTCCTTGATGGTAGCAAAATTGTTTGTTTTCTTGTAAGTTTTCTGCTGTACTTCGTCGATAAACTTTTCAATCGATGCTTTACGTTCTATCTGTATTGGCAGTTCTTTGTTGCTCAGCTCTTTGAAGTTCAGATCTATCTCTTCTTTGTCTTTGATATGCTGCTCCAACTGTTCTTTAGATAGAACATCCAGCTGGTTGTACTGATTAATGAGTTTGTCGTTTTTCGCTAACAGTTCACTCATTTTCTGTTCGTATTTTCGGTCTTCTGCTATTAAATTGCTTCGTTTATTTTTAAGTACTGAAAGTTCTTTATCAATAGACTCCTTGTACCGAGTCAGTGCGTTGTTATACTTCTTGGATGATTCTTCATATAAACTGGAAAACTGTGCTTTGGAAGCCTCTGTTTCTGTTGTTTTTTTAAAGCCTTCAAGCATACTTGACATAGGCTCTTCATACTCAGCAATCTCAGGATCAGCAAGCATCTTGTTGTTGATATCATCAACAAGTGCTTTGTTTTTTTCTATAATTGCTTTTAATTCTTCATTCTTTGAAAAAAACTGAATTGGGAAGAATTTTGCAGCTTTATCACAATCTTTTTTTAACGTATCCAGAAAATCATCTTTATTAGCAGCCTCTTTAGCCGGCAACAATTCTGTACTATTGATTGCACGTAACAGTGTAGCGTCTGTTTTGGCTTTAAGTTCGGTAAGATTGGATGCATTGGGATCTAGTTTTGGATTTTCCCATAAATCCTTAATATTTTCTCTTAGCTTATTAAGACTCTCGTCTTTCATGCCCGCTGCAACTTTTTTAACTTCTTCCGCTGCGGCTTTTTTTCCATTTGCAATATTTTTTGCACTTCCATAGAAAGGCAAATAGGCTTTGATGTCTGCTACATCACTCTTTGCAAATTGCTCTAATAACTGGAGACGATTTTTTATATATTGATCAAACGAAAAATCTTTGTTTCGTAATCCGAGATATATGTCATCTGCATTATTCTTGTTACCAAGAGATTTCTCAAAAGCTATGATATTGTTATGCAAATTATTATGCAAATTATTCGGATCGGTTAATAGAAGGTCTATGTTCTTAGCTAATTCTCCAATGGCAGTATCATCCATCTTTTTATTGTCATGAAGACTATCATAAATCTTAAGATATTTGTCTCTTTCTTCTGCAACAGCTGGCTCAAAGCCTGTTGTAAGTACTCCATAGGAGATCTTTTTCCAGGCCTCCAGGAAATTTTTTTTAAATGCATCCAAGCTATAATCAGTACCAAAAAGTTCTTTTGTGCTTTTGTTATTGTCTAAATCCATTTCAGTATAGATATTGTGAAGTTTATTGTAGGCATCTGAAGCATTAAGAGGCTTTTCACCTAAATAGATTGCTACCAATTCTTCAAAATCCTCACGGATGTCCGGACCATCATACATTTCCTTGACATAGTTACACAATGATTCTATGCACTTTTTTTGTTCGTTTTTGTCACTTGGGAAGGTATACCACATATATTTGTTCTCCTTTCACGCCAGACCTTTCGTCTGTTTGCCTGTTCCATGTTTTGTTAAATGTAGTATAGCACATCAATGTAGACAAATGTGGGACAATCATAATTTTTTAAAATTTGCCTAAGTATGTACATAATTAACAAAACAAATCATAAAGTGCGATAATAAAATGTTAAAAACACACTTTGACAAGCACGAGATGTCTGACTATAATATAAACCATACTAATTGCAAGGTGGCATAAGTACTACTTATGCCGCCTTTTTGCTTATACAAAAAAGATAAATGCAAAGAGGCATGACTGCAGGTTTCTGCGGTTATGCCTCTTTGCACTTGTAGGGGAGGGATTTTCGATGAAAAAATATGTAGCAAAAAGACTGCTGATATCGGTCGTTACGATACTGATGATTCTTTTGCTTCTTTTTTGCATGCTGCAGTTCATGCCCGGTTCGCCTTTTAATGATGAGAAATTATCGGAGGCACAGGTGGCAGTGCTGAATCAGAAGTACGGACTTGATAAGCCGATAGTTATTCAGTTCGTAAACTATGTAAAAAATGTTATCAAGGGTGATTTTGGTGTATCCTATAGTATTTCCAAAAATACTGATATTTCCAATCTTTTGAATACCAGACTTCCTGTAAGTTTTAGAATTGGCGGACAGGCGGTAGTTTTTGGGGCACTCATTGGAATCTTGCTTGGTATAGCGGCGGCACTCAAAAACGGAACCTGGGTCGATTCTATATGCACAGTTATTTCTGTTTTAGGCGTCAGTCTTCCATCCTATGTATTTGCACTTTCGCTCGCATATGCACTTGGATACAGGGCAGCATTTTTCCCGCTTTTGTATAATTCAGCGGAGGCATTCGCATCATCTATTATGCCTACTATTGCACTTGCAATGTTTTCTATAGCAACGGTGGCTAGATTTACCAGAACAGAACTTTTAGAGGTGCTAAACAGTGACTACATGCTTCTTGCAGAGAGCAAGGGAATCACGGGAGAGCCGCTTATCGTAAGACATGCACTCAGAAATGCACTCATCCCGATAGTTACAGTTCTTGCACCATTAGTTGTTGACCTGATGATAGGTTCTCTGGTTATTGAGAAAATATTTTCTATACCGGGAATCGGAAGTCTGATGGTCACAGCCATCCAGTCCAATGACTATAACGTTACGATAACAATTGCCTTTATATATAGCTTGCTGTATATAGTGCTGATGCTGACAGTCGACATCCTTTACGGTGTGATTGATCCGAGAATCAGACTGGCAAAAGATTAGGAGGCGGCTATGATATTTAGAGGAAAAAACAGGCAGGCAGCAGAGGTCGCATCAGTCATAACACCGGCTATCATGGATGTGGATGAATATTTAAAAGGTATTACATTCGAAGCAAATGACTTTGAATTCAGAAATAAAGACGGTGCGATGATAGATGCTAATTTCGCAAGCCAGAGCTTTTGGAAAGAGGCATTTGCAAGATTTACGAAAAATAAAGGGGCTGTGATCAGTTTATTCTGTATTTTGATTATTATTGTATTTGCAATAATAGGGCCGCATATGAACGAATATACTTATGCTACACAGAATGTCAAAAATCAGAATCTGGCACCGAGAGTTCCGGGAATCGAAAAAATGGGATTCCTAGATGGAAGTGAGATTGTAAAGGCTTCTGGAGTTGAGAAAAAGATAAATAAATACATAAGTAATAATAAGGAAGATTTATATTACTGGTTTGGCAGTGACTCTCTCGGAAGAGATATCTGGACAAGAACATGGACCGGAACCAGAATCAGCCTTTATATAGCGGTAGTTGCAGTGTTGGCTGACATGATTATAGGACTAAGTTATGGGTTAATATCCGGATACTTTGGTGGAAAAGTCGACATGATCATGCAGCGAATTGTGGAAATCGTGAACAGTATTCCGACACTCGTTGTGGTGACTCTTATGATGCTGGTATTAAGCCCGGGTCTTACATCAATAACCGTAGCACTTATATTTACAGGCTGGATCGGAATGAGTCGAATCGCGAGAGCCGAGATGCTTAAACTCAAGGAAAGAGAATTTGTCCTTGCGTCAAGAACGCTGGGAGCCGGAAATTTCAGGATCATATTTAGCGAAATATTTCCCAATATGTTTGGTCCTGTCATCACGCAGACGATGTTTTCCATTCCACACGCTATATATACGGAAGCGTTTTTGGCATTTATAGGACTTGGTGTACCGAGCCCACTGGCATCGTTGGGTTCCATGATTTCTGACGGATACAAGAATTTCACGACTCATCCGTACCAGATAGTATTTCCACTGCTTGTGATGTCACTTTTGATGCTCAGCTTTACGCTTTTGGCTGATGGACTCAGAGAAGCACTGGATCCGAAAATGAAGGAAATGTAGGAGGGATTTGTTATGGCAGAACGTGAGAAAATACTGGAAGTTCGAAATCTCTCCATATCATTTAAGACATCAGCAGGTAGTGTAAATGCCATACGCGGTGTGAACCTGGACCTTTATAGAGGTGAGACGGTTGCGATCGTGGGAGAGTCCGGATCTGGAAAATCAGTTACAGCTAAGGCTGCGATGGGGATTTTAGCAAAGAATGGTCAGGTAAATGCCGGATCGATCATGTTTTCCTACACCAGGGAAGATGGTGAGAAGGTTACGTGCGATATTCTAAAAATGCAGAAAAAGGAAATTCGTGCACATATCAACGGAAAACGAATTGCCATGGTGTTTCAGGACCCGATGACATCACTAAATCCGCTTATGACCATAGGAAAACAGATCATGGAGGGCATGATATGGCATTATAAGACGCCGAAGGAAGAAGCTTATAAAAAGGCTGTTGAACTTCTTAAACTGGTTGGCATAACCGATGCGGAAAAGAGAATGAAGAACTATCCGCATCAGCTCTCTGGTGGTATGAGACAGAGAGTAGTCATAGCAATCGCCATAGCCTGCAATCCGGAACTTCTGATTTGTGATGAGCCGACTACGGCACTGGATGTGACGATACAGGCGAAAATATTGGAACTTATTCAGGATATTCAGAAAAAAACAGGAATTTCAGTAATATTTATCACACATGACCTCGGTGTAGTTGCCAAGATTGCAGATTATGTAAATGTAATGTATGCAGGAAAAATCGTAGAAAAAGGAACGGTTGATGAGGTGTTTTATGATCCGAAACACCCGTATACATGGGGACTTTTATCAGCGATGCCGGATCTCAATACATCGGACAGCAGACTATATACGATTCCCGGAAGTCCGCCAAACTTACAAAAACCGGTCGTTGGAGATGCATTTGCACCGAGAAATAAATATGCACTGAATATCGACGAAAGACTTGAGCCGCCGATGTTTAAGATCAGCGATTCACATTTTGCAGCCACATGGCTTTTACATCCGAATGCACCGAAGGTAGATATGCCTGAGGAATTGAAACAGAGAATAATCCGGATGAAGGAGGAGGCGGTAGTATGATAGATGAGAAGAGAGAGCCGCTTCTGAAAGTAGAGGGGCTTAAGCAGTATTTTAAGGTAAATAAAAAATTTACCGTAAAAGCGGTTGATGATGTGAGTTTTGAGATATATCCTGGAGAGACTTACGGCCTGGTAGGAGAATCCGGATCAGGAAAATCAACCATAGGAAGAGCCTGCATCCGTCTCTATGATCCGACAGAAGGAAAGATCACATTTGAAGGAATGGATTGCTCAGGAAAGTTAAGCAGGGAAGATAAGAAAAAACTGAGAGTCGATATGCAGATGATTTTTCAGGACCCTATGGAGTGCTTAAATCCCAGAAAAAAGGTGTCTGATATCATTGCACAGGGACTGGATGTTCATCATATGTACAGCTGCTATGAGGAGAGGAATGAAAAGGTGGCAAAAATACTTGAAAAAGTAGGACTTTCACCTGAACATGCCTCAAGATATCCACATCAGTTCTCAGGTGGTCAGCGACAGCGAGTGGGAATAGCCAGAGCACTTGTCATGAATCCGAAGCTTATCATCGCAGATGAGTGTATTTCGGCACTCGATGTGTCGATTCAGGCACAGGTTGTCAATCTGATGAGAGATATTCAGCGAGAGACTAAGACAGCCTACCTATTTATAGCACACGATCTTTCGATGGTTAAATATATTTCCGACAGAATAGGAGTTTTACATCTCGGACATCTGCTTGAGACCGGCACAACGGAAGAAATATTTGAAAATCCGATACATCCATATACGAAGAGTCTTATTTCCGCTATACCACAGCCAAATCCGGAGGTGGAGAAGCACCGCCAGTCACTGCATTATGATTATGCGGCCAGTGGAATTGACTATAATAAGGGAATTCTTAGAAATGTAGGAGGCACACATTTTGTGCGGGCCACGCAGGAAGAGTTTGATGCGTGGGTATGATACGTGTTATCTGACTTTTCGATTTTCCACACAGGTTATAGCAAAATCCCCCCACAACATCATATGACTGGAAGAACGGAAGGTTTGATAAGTAATGTTCTCTCGAAAAATTTCGGGAGGACATAACATATAGAAGGAGGAGCAAGATTATGAAAAAATGGAAAAAAGCAACGGCTGTGACTGTGGCTGCATCCATGTGTTTTGGTGCACTGGCAGGTTGCGGCGGCACAGCTAAGACAGATGGAACAACTGCAGCTACAGAAGAGAAAACTGCATCTGACAATACGCTGCGTTATCAGATTGGTGTAGCACTTGACTCGCTGAATCCGCAGCTTGCCAACGATGGAACATCATTCTCCGTGCTGGCTCAGTGTATGGAAGGTCTTTATACAAAGGACGCAGATGGCAATGCTATTCTTGCAGGTGCTGAGAGTGTTGAGAAGTCTGATGACGGTCTGACATACACATTTAAGCTTAGAGATGATGCAAAATGGTCTGATGGTTCTGATGTAACAGCAGATGACTATGTATATGCATGGCAGACTCTGGGAGATCCGAATACAGGAAGCGAGTATCAGTTCTTTGTGCAGACAGCATGTCTTCTGAATGCAGATGATGTCGTTTCTGGTGCAAAGCCGGTAACAGATCTTGGAGTCGAGGCAGTAGATGATAAAACTCTTAAGGTTACTCTTTCAAGCCCATGTGCTGTATTTGAGAGTCTGATGACATTCCCGAGTTTCCTGCCGGTTAAACGTGAGTTTGCAGAAAAAGCCGGAGATAACTTCGCAACATCACCGGATACAGTGCTCTGCAACGGTGCATTTAAGATTACAGATTATGAGCCGTCTGCAATGACAATTAAAGCAGAGAAAAATGATGAGTATCATGATTCTGACGCTGTTAAGCTGGATGGTGTTGAATGGCAGGTTATTCTGGATAACCAGACAGCAGCTATGTCCTACGAATCAGGAGATCTTGATGTTGTCACTCTGACAGGAGATCTGATTGAGCAGTACCAGGATGATGAGAGTTTCAGCACATCTCAGGACGGATATATGTGGTACATTTCACCTAACCAGGAGTTAGATGAGCTTGCAAATGAAAATATCCGTCTGGCACTGGCAAAATCATTTGACAAAGAGGCTGTTACAGATACCCTTCTTAAGGATGGTTCTACACCGGCTGATTATATAGTAGCAGAAAATCTGGCAGTAAGCCCTGATGGAACTGAATTCCGTAAGCAGGCAGGTACTTATGATAACTGGTCATACGATGTAGACGCAGCCAAGGAATACTGGAGCAAGGGACTTGAAGAGCTTGGAATCAGTTCCATGGAACTTGAACTGGTGGCTGAGGACAGTGATTCCGCACAGCAGGTAGCACAGTTCTTACAGAATGAATGGCAGACTAATCTTGAGGGCCTTACCGTATCATTAAAGATAGAGCCAAAGAAAGCACGTCTTGAGGACATGCAGAATGGCAATTATCAGCTTGGTCTTACCAGATGGGGACCGGACTACGCAGACCCAATGACAGACCTTGACTGCTTTATCACAGGAAGTTCTACAAACTACGGCCGTTACAGCAATAGTGAGTATGACGAAACAATAAACTCCGCTAAATACGGTGACCTTGCACTGGATGTAAATGCAAGATGGGAAGCACTGGTAGGCTGCGAGAAGATGTTAGCTGATGACTGTGTAGTATTCCCGATCTATCAGCAGTCAATCGCAAGAATGATTAGCCCGAACGTTAGCGGAATCTACTTCTACAGCACAGGTTCAAACTACTCATTCGTAAATGCAGAAAAGAATTAGTGATTAATATTTAAGTGTTATTTGGGATACCGCGTCGGTACGCGGTATCCCGTTTTTCATAGTTTAAAGGTTTTGACACTGTAATCAAATTTATAGAAACTGTAAGAAAATCGACTTATCCAATCTGTTGAATCAGAGGCCAATATCCAGTATACTTAGTGGTAAAGTAACATCGGACAGGGGAAAACATTACAGTTATAAGAATCCGATGACAATTTCCATGAAATATCAGGAGGTATTGTATATAATGAAGAAACATTTTTTTGGAAAATCAGCAGCTGGACTTACAGTGGCTTTTCTTATGAGTGCAGCTATGTCACAGATTGCATTTGCCAATGATTATGTATATGTCAAGGCGTCATCTTTAAGATACCGCACATCAGCTCAGATAAGAAATGACAATATTGCCGGAACTCTCGCTTATGGTCAGAAGGTAGACTGCGTTGGTACAAGCGGTCAGTGGACGATAATTCAGATTAACGGAAAGAATTATTATGTCTCATCTGCATATTTGACAGGCACAAATCCGGTTTCAACAGGTGCGACAGCGGCAGCTAATACGAATACACAGACGGCAACAAATACACAAACTACCGGTGGCACTGCGATAGCACTTTCTTCTAATTATAAATACGCAAACTATGCAAAGATTACCAGTGGTACGGCAACCTTATATCATTCTACGGCAGCTAATAAGAAGAATAAGGTGATATGTGTCAATGCAGGTCACGGAACGAGCGGTGGCAGCAGTGTGAAAACACAGTGTCATCCGGACGGCACTGCGAAGGTAACCGGCGGTACTACAAGTGCAGGAGCAACCACAGCTGTGGCAGTATCAGGCGGTATGACATTTGCGGATGGAACAGCGGAGAGCAAGGTGACACTGGCCATGGCGAAGGTCCTTAAAACGAAATTACTGGATGCCGGATATGACGTACTGATGATTCGTGAATCTGATGATGTACAGCTTGACAATATCGCAAGAACAGTCATTGCCAACAACAATGCGGATTGCCATATTGCACTTCACTGGGATTCAACAAGCAGCAACAAAGGTGCATTTTACATGAGTGTTCCAAGTAGTGCTACATATCGTGCTATGGAACCTGTGGCATCACACTGGCAACAGCACAACCAGCTTGGCGAGTCACTTATAAGCGGACTTAAGAGTGCAGGAGTGAAGATCTACTCGGGTGGCAGCATGGAGATGGATCTGACTCAGACATCATACTCAACCATTCCGAGTATAGATATCGAGCTTGGAGACAAGGCATCAGACCATTCAAGTGCGACACTTGATAAATTGGCAAATGGACTTTTGGCTGGAGTGAATTCATACTTTGGTCAGTAAAATTTGACTAAATAAAGAAATAAAGGATTTTACACTGCATTTTGATACAGCGTAGAATCCTTTATTTTAAAGGAAAAAATTGTATTTTATAGCTTGACAGTGGAATTTAAACTCGATATAATAAGGAAGCGTGCGAAAATCAAGGGATTTTTGTGCGTAAATATAAGCTTAATAAGCAACCACAGACAATATCACAGGAGGTGAAAAAGGATGCCTACATTTAACCAGTTAGTAAGAAAGGGAAGACAGACATCTGAAAAGAAATCAACAGCTCCGGCTCTGCAGAAGGGATACAACTCTTTACAGAAGAAAGCTATCAACGTTTCTGCACCGCAGAAGAGAGGCGTGTGTACAGCAGTTAAGACCGCTACACCTAAAAAGCCTAACTCTGCTCTTAGAAAAATCGCCAGAGTTCGTCTTTCCAACGGTATCGAAGTAACAAGCTACATCCCAGGAGAGGGACACAACTTACAGGAGCACAGCGTTGTTCTTATCCGCGGCGGCCGTGTTAAGGATTTACCAGGTACCAGATACCACATCATCAGAGGTACTCTTGATACTGCAGGCGTAGCCAACAGAAAACAGGCTCGTTCCAAGTACGGTGCTAAGAGACCGAAAGACAAGAAATAATTAAATTTAGGTAGAAATTCTATTAGATTTAGAATTAATGTGCCGGACTTTGATATTGATCCTGTGGGTTGCAGGGAATCATAGAACCGCGCACGAGACGTAAAAGACTTAGGTGAGCTATTTCGTGAAAAAGCGAGAAGCACCATGCCAAATGTCGCACTGGAAGACGTGCTTGTTTCGCAGGTGCACTTATTCGCTAAGTTCGTGAAAAACCTCACTAAGCGAATAATGCGAGTACCTAAGATCTAATGAATGGTTCCTACGATTTTTTCGCTGGAACAGATATTAAGGAGGGAAGTAACGTGCCACGTAAAGGACATACTCAGAAAAGAGACGTATTAGCGGATCCGCTGTACAACAACAAGGTTGTTACCAAATTAATCAACAACATCATGCTGGACGGCAAAAAGGGCGTTGCTCAGAAGATCGTATACGGCGCGTTTGATCGTGTCGCTGCAGAATCCGGTAAGGAAGCTGTAGAGGTTTTCGAAGAGGCAATGAACAACATCATGCCAGTTCTGGAAGTTAAGGCAAAACGTATCGGTGGTGCTACATATCAGGTACCGATCGAGGTTAAGCCGGAGAGAAGACAGGCTCTTGCACTTCGCTGGATCACTCTGTACTCCCGTAAGAGAGGCGAGAAGACTCAGGAAGAGAGACTTGCAAAAGAGATTCTGGATGCAGCTAACAACACAGGTGCATCTGTAAAGAAGAAAGAAGATATGCATAAGATGGCAGAGGCTAACAAGGCATTTGCTCATTACAGATTCTAATAGGAGGAAAAAGCTTTGGCTGGAAGAGAATATCCGTTAGAGAGAACCAGAAATATTGGTATTATGGCTCATATCGATGC
>CAVKOQ010000069.1:0-14142 GCA_963657995.1 bacterium | reverse complement strand
GTGGCAATAAGTGGACATTTACATGGAAAAATATGCCGATGTACGATATGGATGGAAATATCTACACCTATTATGCAGAGGAAATTGTACCGGTTGTAAAAGAAGATTCACTTCTGCCTGGAAGCAGTTACATTTGTCTTGAAGCACAGAGTACAGTTAAGTTTGACGAAAATGGAAAATCAGATTTGACTAACCTTCTCAAAAAACAGTCTGATCTGACAGGTCAAAAGACTTGGTCTGATGGTGATGGCACTATAAGACCTGATAAGATCGAACTTACACTTTATCGCAGACTGTCAGGAAAGACAGACTGGGAGAAGATCGAAGATACTGAACCTATCTGGTATAAACAGTCTGATGGAACATGGAATTTCATTTATGAGAACATACTTCAGACAGATGAAGATGGAGTCAGATACTACTACAAGGTAGAGGAAACGGTTCCTGATGGCTATCTGGTTTATTATTCTAAGGATGACGACGGCAACGAGCTGATTCTTAAGAATGTTGCAGATGGAAGGCTCACTGTTTCTAAAGAAGTCAAAGGCAGTGGCGGTAATAAGAAAAAAGAATTCCACTTCACTATTGAAGTTGGTAAACTTCCTGATGGAAGCATGCTGCCGGATGGTATTTATGGCGAGATTACATTTACCGATGGTAAGGCCGAGATCACGCTTATAAGCGGCGAAAGTATGACAGCCACAGGACTTCCGGGAGGTATTACCTATGTAGTCAAAGAAACCGAGGCCAACACAGGAGGATACAGAACCACATCTGAAAATGATGAAGGAATGATTGAACCAAACGGACTTAGTGAAGTTAAATTTATCAATACCAGGCCAGGCTCAGGAAACGGTGGAAACGGTGGTTCAAGCGGTGGTGGAGATAAGAATCCAAACGGTAATATACCGACCGGACCGGCAATCGATATTCTTAAACCAACTGATCCTGTTGAGCCGACTGAACCGATAAATCCCGATCCTTCTGAAACTCAGGATCCGGGCAGTGTTTTAAATGCTGACCGTGACAAACGCGGGAATGGTGAATACGATGAAGAAGGTAATGTATACAGTGCAAACAGAGGAAGAAAAGTTGCTAAGACTGGTGACGAATCTAAATTAGCAAGAGATGTAATAGAGATGTTTGTCGCAGGTGTAGCTATCGTATTCCTGATTCTGTTTAAGAAAAAGAAGAAAGAAGAGGACGAAGAGCAGTAAAGTGATTTGACCTTACTTTTTCTAATTCTCGAATGAATAAAATCCCCTTGCAGATTAACATGCAGGGGGATTTTTGCGTAATAGGACATTTCATTTCTATTACATAAAAACCTATAAGCATAGAATCTGTTAATAAAATTGTAATAATCACTTTTGTGCGTTTGCTTGTATTGATGCCTAAGTTGCTGTAAAATGATAAAAGTATGTTAAATGTTTATACGTAACTGTGAAGTTGCTTGACAGTTACGCTTGAATGATCACTATATGTGAAAAATATGGAAGGATTATTATTATCATGATTAAATGGAAAAAATCTGTCCGTTCCCTCTGCCTGGGAATGGCACTTACTATGACGATTTCATATACTGCATTGGCATCTACAGAAGCTGCTACAGGTCCGGGTGCGGCTACACAGACTAACACAGCGACTGCTGATACGGCAGCTATAACATCAGCTATCAATCTGGCAGCACAGAACACGACACAGCCGACGGTAGCTGCACAGGGAGCAGTTCTCTACGATGCGACACACAATGTATTTTTATTTTCAAAAAATGCGGATACAGCATATTATCCGGCAAGTATTACCAAACTTATGACGGCTCTTTTGGTGGCTGAAAACTGTAATCTCGATGATAAAGTTACATTTTCAAGCAGTGCAGTTACCAATCTTGAGTCAGGTGCAGTGACACTTCAGGTAAAGGCCGGAGATGTATTTTCTGTAAAGGACTGTCTTTACGGTATGTTACTTAAATCGGCCAATGAGATAGCAAACGGTCTGGCTGAACATGTATCAGGAAGTGTGAGTGCTTTCGCTGATAAGATGAATGAGAAAGCTGCTTTACTCGGATGCACTAATACTCATTTTGCCAATCCAAACGGTCTTAACAATGCAAACCATTATACAACTGCACATGATATGGCACTGATTGCAAATGCGGCATTTAACAACGCTACGGTTCGTCAGGTGGCATCTACACTGAATTATGATTTCCCGACGACAGCCAGTGTACCGACAGTGCGTAAGCTTACTATGGGACATAAGATGTTAAATCCTGCCAACTCTCAGTATTACGAGGGAATTGTCGGCGGTAAGACAGGTTATACTTCCCTTGCAGGCAATACTCTTGCAACCGTTGTAGAGAAAAACGGAGTTCGCATGATAGCAGTTATACTGAAGAGTTCACAAACACAATATGATGATACCAAGAAACTTCTTGATTATGGTTACGAAGTGATCTCAAAAGTTAATGTGGGCACGACCGGAACAAATTCTACAAATAATACATGGCAGCAGGTTGGCAATGATTGGAAATATCTAAAATCAAATGGATCATATGCGGCTAACGAAAGCCTTGTTATAGATAATAACACCTACTATTTTAAGGCAGATGCATTGATGGCGCGTGACTGGCAGTTAGTCAATGGTTCATGGCGTTATTTTGCTGAAAGCGGCATCATGGCTAAGAACAGTTGGATTCAGACCAATGGTTACTGGTATTATGTAGGAGCTGACGGTGCTCTCTATGTAAATACAACCACACCGGATGGAAATAAAGTAGATGCCAACGGCGTATGGATACAGTAGGATTAACTGGAAAATTGCTCTTGAATTTAAAATAGCCTTGACAAATGCCAAAATCTGGTGTATTGTCGATAACAAGTAATTCCTATTAGATGTACGGGAATATAAATCTAAGGAGGACAAGCCCTATGCGTCAGAGTAAGTCAATGCATATAAATATGATGATGTGCGGCATGTGTATGATGTGCTGTGGTATTTGTGTGCAAAAAAGACGGAACGGGCTGGTCAGCTAGAGTAGGATTTTTGATATTTTAGGCCGCGATCCGTATCGGATTTGCGGCCTATTTTTTTCATACGAAAGGGGTAAATAATGGAGCAGGGAAATGAAGCGATCATTCGCCTTGAAGGTCTGTCTAAGAGGTTTCAGACAAGCAATGGAATGGTGACAGCACTCGATGATATTAATCTTGAGATTCTTCATGGCGAGATATTTGGAATCATAGGTCTTTCCGGTGCCGGAAAGAGTACATTGGTTAGGTGTATAAACTATCTTGAAGTACCTACGGAGGGAAGAGTTATCTTCGAAGGACAGAACATGTCTATCATGAAGGAATCCCAGATTCGTAAGGTCAAACAGTCTATGGGAATGATTTTTCAGCAATTTAACCTATTAGCACAGAGAAACGTACTTCAAAATGTATGCTTTCCTATGGAGATAGCCGGAGTTAATAAAAGCGAGGCAAAGAAACGTGCGATGGAACTCCTCAAAATGGTCGGACTTGAGGAAAGAATGAAAGCCTATCCTGCACAGCTTTCAGGTGGACAGAAACAGCGCGTGGCTATAGCTCGTGCAATATCTACAAATCCAAAGGTATTGCTGTGCGATGAGGCAACAAGTGCACTTGATCCGAATACAACCAAATCGATATTGCAGCTTTTAAAGAAGATCAATCGTGAGCTTGGAATCACAGTCATAGTGATTACCCACGAGATGGCAGTTATAGAGTCAATATGCGACCGCGTAGCGATTATTGACAAAAGCCATATAGCTGAGTCTGGAAAGGTATCAGATATATTCTCTGGTCCTAAATCTGAGATTGGAAGACAGCTTATCCTCGGTGAAACAGCCGGTAAGAAGGCAAATCTATCAAATACACGAAAAATTCGTATAATTTTTGATGGTCAGGAGTCATCGGAACCAATTATTGCAAATATGGTTCTGGCATGTAAGGTTGTAGTCAATATTCTTCATGCTGATACCAGAGATATCGGAGGCAAGGCAATGGGGCAGATGCTTCTGCAGCTTCCTGAGGATGAGGTGGATGCAGGCCGCATCTGCAATTATTTAAAAACGGTCGGTGTGACCTATGAGGAGGTGCTCTAATATGGCTTTAGATGCTAAGACAGTCAGCATGCTTGTGAAAGAGACCTGGAGGACCTTATATATGGTTGGTCTTTCTTCACTCATTGCCTACATAATCGGTATTCCGCTTGGTGTAGCACTAGTTGTGACAGATAAGGATGGTATCCGTCCGGTAGCCGGTTTCAATAAGGTTGCCGGTGTGATAGTAAACCTGCTTCGCTCAGTACCATTTATCATTCTCCTTGCCATGGTTATGCCACTTACAAGAGCTATCGTTGGTAAAACAATTGGTGCCAATGCAGCAGTTGTGCCTCTGGTTATTGCCGCATTCCCGTATGTCAGCCGTATGGTCGAGGCATCTTTAAAGGAAATTGATGCCGGAGTCATAGAGGCAGCCAAATCCATGGGTGCTTCTACATGGCAGATTATCTTTAAGGTACTTTTGCCTGAATCGAAGCCGTCACTTCTTACAGGAGCAGCTATTTCCATAACTACGATCCTAGGCTATTCGGCTATGGCAGGATGTGTAGGTGCAGGCGGACTTGGTGATGTGGCTATCAGATATGGATACCACCGTTATCAGGCAGATATGATGTTAATCACAGTTGTGATTCTGGTTATCATAGCTCAGCTTATTCAGGAGATCTTTACCAGAACATCAAGAAAGAGCGACAAGAGGATTCGTTAATAAGACGATACGTTAGATTTAGCTGATATTAAGGAAATAAATGCGGTTTGCTAAACATTTCAAAATATAGAAACAATTGGCTACGACAGCAGAATATTTCCAAAATATAAATTTACCCACAAACAAAGAGGAGGAACTTATTATGAAGAAAAGATTTTTAGGAACAACTTTAGTTGCACTGCTGGCAGCAGCATCTTTAGCTGGATGCTCTTCTAGCACAAAGGAGACCGCTGCTGAGACTTCCTCAGATGCGGCAGAAGAGACAACCACTGAAGCTAAAGAAGTAAGTGGAGACCTTGAGAAACTGGTAGTTGGTGCAAGTCCGGCACCTCATGCCGAGATTCTTGAAGCTGCAAGAGATTTACTGGCTGATAAAGGCTATGATCTTGAGATCGTAGAGTACACAGACTATGTACAGCCAAACAACGCACTTGAGTCTGGCGATCTTGACGCTAACTATTTCCAGCACAAACCATACCTTGATTCCTTCAATGAGGAAAATGGCACACATCTTGTAAGTGCAGGTGCTATCCACTACGAGCCATTCGGCATCTATGCAGGTAAGAGCGATTCTTTAGATGAGCTTGCTGACGGTGCAGAGGTTCTGGTGCCTAACGACGTAACCAACGAGGCAAGAGCACTTCTCCTTCTTCAGGAGCAGGGACTTTTAACTCTTAAAGAAGATGCAGGTCTTGAGGCAACTATCAACGATATTACCGAGAATCCAAAGAACCTTGACATTGTAGAGCTTGAGGCTGCTCAGCTTCCTCGTTCTTTACAGGATGCTGATATTGCAGTAATCAACGGTAACTATGCAATTGAGGCTGGTTTAAAGGTATCTGACGCACTCGCAGTAGAGTCTGCTGATTCCCTTGCAGCTCAGACATACGGCAATGTAGTTGCAGTTCGTGAAGGCGATGAGGAGACTGACAAGACAAAAGCTCTGATCGAAGCTCTGACAAGTGATGATATCAAAGAGTTCATCGAGACAAAATACGATGGTGCAGTAGTACCGATGTTCTAGTTAAACGGTAAAAACCTTGACAATTTTATAAAAAACCTCTATTATAACAGGGAACTTAAAAATTAAAGGCTGTGAAAAAGAGGAGTACACATAAAAGCCCTGACAGAGAGAGCCGCAGTGGTTGAGAGACGGTTTCGGGATACAGATGTGGAAGGTAGCTTTGGAGCCGGAATTCTGAAATTTTCATTCTTTTAGAGAGTAAATATGAGCTTTCTATAAAGAGAAAGATGTAGGGAATCCCGGGAGTTCCCGTTACAGAATTAAGAGGACTGAGAAGTGCTATAAGGTTTATGGACTTCAATTCTCAGTTGAATTAAGGTGGTACCGCGTATATGACGCCCTTTGCAGATACACTTTCTGCAAAGGGCTTTTTGTATGTCAGCACTGCCAGACGGATGATGAGTACAGAATTGTCCGAAAACAGATGTAAAGATCACAATTGAAATTGTTAAAAAGGAGAATCGATCAATGAAAGAACTGGAAAAGACCTACAATCCGGCGGATATTGAGGATCGTCTGTATCAGAAATGGCTTGACAGCAAGTATTTCCATGCAGATGCAGAACGCGGAAGAAGAAATGGCAAAAAGCCATTTACCATCGTTATGCCTCCGCCAAATATTACCGGACAGCTCCATATGGGCCATGCTCTGGACAATACCATGCAGGACATCCTTATCCGTTATAAGAGAATGCAGGGATATGAGGCACTCTGGCAGCCGGGTACAGATCACGCAGCCATTGCTACAGAAGTCAAGGTTATCAATAAACTTAAAGAACAGGGCATTGATAAACATGATCTGGGTCGCGAAGGTTTCCTTGAAAAGGCTTGGGAATGGAAGGAAGAATACGGCAGCCGTATCGTAAAACAGCTTCATAAGCTTGGTTCTTCAGCAGACTGGGATCGTGAGAGATTTACCATGGATGAGGGATGCTCCGAGGCGGTTCTTGAGGTATTTACAAGACTTTATGAAAAAGGATATATCTATAAAGGTTCACGTATAATCAACTGGTGTCCGGTATGCCAGACATCAATTTCTGATGCTGAGGTAGAGCATGAGGAGCAGGACGGATTCTTCTGGCATATCAATTATCCGATCGTAGGCGAAGAGGGACGTTTTGTAGAGATTGCAACCACACGTCCTGAAACCCTTCTTGGCGATACAGCAGTGGCTGTCAATCCGGATGATGAAAGATACAAAGATATCGTAGGCAAGATGCTTAAACTTCCGCTCACAGACCGTGAGATTCCTGTAGTTGCCGATGAATACGTAGACAAAGAATTTGGTACCGGTTGCGTAAAGATCACTCCGGCACATGACCCGAACGACTTCGAGGTAGGAAAACGCCATAATCTTGAAGAGATCTGCATCATGAACGATGATGCGACCATCAGTGTTCCGGGAAAATATCAGGGTATGGACCGCTATGAGGCAAGAAAAGCCATGGTAGAGGATCTCAAGGAAATGGGACTTTTAGTAAAAGTTGTGCCACATTCACACAATGTAGGTACTCATGATCGATGTGGCACAACTGTCGAGCCAATGGTAAAACCACAGTGGTTTGTCAAGATGGAAGAGATGGCCAAACCAGCTGTAGAGGCACTTAAATCGGGCCGACTGAAATTTGTTCCTGAAAGCTTTGGAAAGACATATCTTCATTGGCTTGACGGCATCCGTGACTGGTGTATCTCCCGTCAGCTTTGGTGGGGACACAGAATCCCGGCTTATTACTGCGATGACTGTGGTGAGATGACAGTAGCTAAGACTGCACCGTCAGTATGCCCGAAATGTGGCGGTACTCATTTACATCAGGACGAAGATACGCTGGATACATGGTTCTCATCAGCACTCTGGCCATTTTCAACACTTGGATGGCCTAAAGATACGCCTGAATATGAATATTTTTATCCGACAGATGTGCTTGTAACAGGATACGATATCATATTCTTCTGGGTTATCCGTATGATGTTCTCAGGAATCGAACAGACTGGAAAAGAGCCGTTCCACACTGTGCTGATTCACGGTCTTGTTCGTGATTCACAGGGACGAAAGATGAGTAAATCTCTTGGAAATGGTATCGATCCGCTTGAGGTTATCGATAAATACGGTGCAGATGCTCTTCGTATGACCCTGATGACAGGAAATGCACCGGGCAACGATATGCGTTTCTATTGGGAACGTGTAGAAGCAAGCCGTAACTTTGCAAATAAAGTATGGAATGCATCTCGTTTCATTATGATGAACATCGAGAAGGCTCCTGTAACCGATGTTAAGCTCTCTGATCTTCAGATGGCAGACCGCTGGATACTTTCCAAGGTTAATACTCTGGCAAAAGATGTTACAGAGAATATGGACAAGTACGAGCTTGGAATTGCTCTCCAGAAAGTATACGATTTCATATGGGAAGAGTTCTGTGATTGGTATATTGAGATGGTGAAGCCAAGACTCTGGTCCGAAGAAGATACCACCAAGGCAGCAGCACTCTGGACACTCAAGACTGTACTGATTCAGTCCCTTAAGCTGCTTCATCCATATATGCCATTTATAACAGAGGAGATTTTCTGCAACCTGCAGGATGAAGAACCGTCAATTATGATTTCTTCATGGCCGGTATACAAAGATGAGTGGAACTTTGCCGATGAAGAGAAGGCAGTTGAGACTATAAAAGATGCAGTTCGTGCAATCAGGGGAGTTCGTACTTCCATGAACGTACCACCGAGTAAAAAGGCAAAGGTGTACGTTGTGTCAGAGGATACAGAAGTCCTGTCAATCTTCGAGCACAGCCGTGTATTCTTTGCAACCTTAGGATACGCAAGCGAGGTTGTTCTTCAGAAAGATAAGACAGAAATTGCAGATGATGCAGTATCAGCTGTAACAGCTAAGGCAACTATCTACATGCCGTTTGCAGAGCTTGTTGATCTTGACAAGGAGATCGAACGTCTTACCAAAGAAGAAGAGAAGCTTAAGAAAGAGCTGGCTCGTTCTGAGGGTATGTTAAACAATGAGAAATTTGTAAGTCGTGCACCGGAAGCTAAGATTGCCGAAGAGCGTGAAAAACTTGAGAAATATCGCCAGATGATGGCTCAGGTACAAGAACGTCTCGCACAGCTTAGAAAGTAGAGATTGTTAAAGCAAATTACTAATAATATATATTAAGATAATCGAAATGGTGTTTTAAGTGTAAGTGTGATAAGATAAACTTATCAGCATCGAAACTAAGACACCATTTCTTTTTTTCGTATTTCAACAATGATATGGCGAATTAAAAAGAATATGAATGTCTGCAAACAGGAGGAACGTAATAATGAAATCATTGCAGGCGCGTTATTTGGATCGATTGGCAGAACTATATCCCACGATTGCAGCTGCTTCGACGGAGATTATCAATCTGGAATCGATCTTAAATCTGCCTAAGGGAACCGAGCATTTCCTGACCGATATTCATGGAGAATACGAAGCATTTTCACATGTACTAAAAAATGGTTCCGGTTCAGTGAAAAGAAAGATCGATGACGTATTTGGGAATACATTAAGCCGTCAGGATAAGCAGTCACTGGCAACACTTATTTATTATCCTGCAGAGAAAATGAACAGGATTTTACAGACTGAGAAAAATCCCGATGACTGGTATAAGATCACACTCTACAGACTTATAGCGGTATGCAGACGTGCAGCCAGCAAGTACACACGTTCGAAGGTAAGAAAGGCACTTCCAAAAGAATTTGCCTATGTGTTGGAAGAACTTTTGACTGAAAGAGGTGATCTGCAGGACAAGGAGTCATACTATGATGCTATCGTTCAGACTATTGTTCGTGTAGGAAGAGCAAAAGCATTTATCATAGCACTCAGCGAGCTGATTCAGCGTCTGACTGTCGATCACCTGCATATCGTCGGAGACATATATGACCGAGGACCGGGACCACATATTATCATGGACAAGATGATGACCTATCACTCGATTGATGTACAGTGGGGCAATCATGATGTGCTCTGGATGGGTGCAGCAGCCGGACAGATGGGTTGTATTGCAAATGCTATACGTATCTGTGCGAGATACGGAAATCTGGATATTCTTGAGGACGGCTATGGAATCAACCTGCTGCCACTAGCTACATTTGCCATAAATATGTATGGAGATGACCCTTGCACCTGCTTTAAATTAAAAGGCAGTGATTCTTACAGTGCATCTGAGCGTGAACTTAATCAGAAGATGCATAAGGCGATCTCTGTTATCCAGTTCAAGGCTGAGGGCCAGATTATAAAACGTCATCCGGAATTTGGACTTGATAAAAGAAATCTTCTGCATCTTATAGATTTTGAACGTGGCGTTATATCACTGGACGGAAAAGAGTACAAAATGCTCGATATGAATTTTCCAACTATCGATCCGAAAGATCCATATGCATTCACCAAAGAAGAAGCAGATATCATGGAGCGTCTGGAACGTGCATTTATGAACTGTGAGAAACTTCAGGAGCATATGAAATTTCTTCTCGCTAAGGGAAGTCTATACAAGGTATATAACAACAATCTCCTCTATCATGGATGTGTACCATTAAACGAGGACGGCACTTTCAAAGAGGTAGAGATTTACGGAAAGAAATACAAGGGCAAAGCCCTGTATGATATTCTTGACAATTATGTTCGCAAGGGATTTGTTGCCGTGGATAAAGCAGAGCGAGAAAAGGGCCGTGATATGATGTGGTATATCTGGCTCAACGAAAATTCTCCTCTGTTTGGAAAAGATAAGATGGCAACCTTTGAGAGATATTTTCTGGCAGAAAAAGAGACCCATACGGAGGTTAAGAATCCATATTATAATCTTCTTGAAAATGAAGAAGTTCTTGACCGTATACTTATTGAGTTTGGCCTCGAACCTGACGGTGCCCATATAATCAACGGACATGTTCCGGTAAAATCAAAAGACGGTGAGAGTCCATTGAAATGCGGTGGAAAACTCCTTGTAATCGACGGTGGTTTCTCAAAAGCATACCAGAAAGAGACCGGAATTGCCGGATATACTCTTATTTATAACTCATACGGTCTTATCCTGGCAGCACACGACCCATTTGAATCTACGGAAGCGGCTATAGAGAAGGAGAGCGATATACATTCTGAAAGCCGTATGGTAAAGTGGGTTCCTGAGAGAAAATGTGTCGGTGATACCGATATCGGACGTGAACTTAAAGAAAAGATAAAAGACCTTGAAAAACTGCTGAATGCTTATTATAGCGGTGCTATTGCAGAAAAATTCACAAGGCAATAATCTGATTGATTTTTTTGTAAACTAAAAAAGAACAGCCTGATTCTTTAAATAAGTGAAACAGTCTGTTCTTTTTTAATTTTCCTGCAAATAGTCTACAATAATGTAACTATTATTTAGTACCGAAGATTCTGTCACCTGCATCTCCAAGACCAGGACAGATAAATGCATCTTCATTCAGACAGCGATCTACATGGCCTACATAGATCTGAATATCAGGATGTGCCTCATGAAGTGTTTTAAGTCCTTCCGGTGCTGCGATTACTGCCATAAACTTGATATTCTTTCCACCGTGCTCTTTTATGTAGTTGATAGCTTCAACTGCTGATCCACCGGTTGCAAGCATAGGATCGGTAACTACGATGGTACGAAGCTCGATAGGAAGAGGCAGCTTGCAGTAGTATTCATGCGGAGTGTGAGTCTCTTCGTCACGATAAAGTCCGATATGACCAACCTTAGCAGAAGGAACAAGTGCCAGGATGCCATTTACCATACCAAGACCTGCTCGTAATATCGGTACAACGGCAAGTTTTTTACCGGCCAACATCGGAGTGCTGCAAGTCTCGATCGGTGTTTCAACTTCCTGATCTTCGAGAGGAAGATCGCGAAGTGCTTCATAGCCCATCAGCATAGCGATCTCGTCTATAAGAGAGCGGAATTCATTGGTTCCTGTGCTTTTATTTCTGAGAAGCGATATCTTGTGCTGAATCAATGGGTGGTCGAGAATTGTTACATTTTTCATATTCATAACCTGCCTTTACTTGAAATTTGATAATGCAATTTATATAATTATACACCGAATCATACAAATTGAACAGTTACAAGATTCTTATATATTTATTAGAATAAAAAATAATACCAGATGTATATATAAGTCTAGCTTCTGAAAACAATTCAATAAATCTAACTGGAAATGACAAAATAATGTGGTACAATATAAAGTAGTGAACTTTTGCACAACATAAAAAGGAGGAAGCTTTGCCATTATGAAGACAGTATCAATAGCAGAGGAACTGAAAAATAATTCTTATCCGGGACGCGGAATCATCATCGGACGTACTCCAAACGGAGAAAAGGCAGTTACGGCATACTTTATCATGGGAAGAAGTGAGAATAGCCGCAATCGAGTATTTGTAGAAGATGGGGCAGGAATCCGCACTCAGGCATTTGACCCGGCAAAGCTTGAAGATCCGAGTCTGATTATCTATGCACCGGTTCGCGTGCTTGGTAACAAGACAATAGTAACTAACGGTGATCAGACCGATACCATTTATGAGGGTATGGATCGTCAGCTGACATTTGAGCAGTCACTCAGAAGCCGCGAATTTGAACCGGACGCACCGAATTACACACCTCGTATTTCAGGTATTCTTCACATAGAAGACGGCAATTATAACTATGCAATGTCCATTTTAAAATCCAATGACGGCAATCCGGATTCATGCCATCGTTATACTTTTGCATATGAGAAACCGATTGCAGGCGAGGGACATTTTATTCATACATATATGCACGATGGCAATCCGCTTCCAAGCTTTGAAGGTGAGCCAAAGAAGATTGAGGTTCCGGACAGCTTAGAAGATTTTGCAGCTACACTGTGGGAAAATCTGAATCCTGATAATAAGGTTTCATTATTTGTGCGCTATATTGATATTAAGACCGGCAAGACAGAGACAAAGATTATAAACAAAAATAAATAATGTAATTGTTCATGTTCAAAGTATACATCCAAAATGCTTGGCTTAGGAACAGTTACCAAATACGGGAGGAATTAAGATGAATGAACTTGAATTAAAATATGGATGTAATCCGAACCAGAAACCGTCACGTATTTTTATGGCAGATGGAAGTGAACTTCCGATAAAAGTTCTTTGCGGCAAGCCTGGATATATCAATTTCCTTGATGCTTTCAACGGTTGGCAGCTTGTTAAGGAACTTAAAGAGGCTACAGGACTTCCGGCTGCTACATCATTTAAGCATGTTTCTCCGGCCGGAGCCGCAGTTGGACTTCCTTTAGATGATACATTGCGTAAGATTTACTGGGTTGATGATATGGGAGATTTATCTCCTTTGGCATGTGCTTACGCAAGAGCAAGAGGTGCTGACCGTATGTCATCATTCGGAGATTTTATTTCCTTGTCTGATGTCTGTGATGCTGATACAGCACGTATCATCAAGAGAGAAGTGTCTGACGGTGTGATTGCACCCGGATATACCGAGGAAGCACTGGAAATTCTTAAGTCTAAGAAAAGCGGAAAATATAATGTTATTGAGATTGATCCTAACTACGTACCGGCTCCTACAGAGCGTAAGCAAGTATTTGGTATTACATTTGAGCAGGGAAGAAACAATCTTTCTATCAACCGTGACCTTTTCGAAAACATCGTTACAGAGAATAAAGAACTTCCTGATAACGCCAAGATTGATATGATGGTATCTTTGATTACACTCAAGTATACACAGTCAAACTCTGTATGTTACGTAAAAGACGGTCAGGCAATCGGAATCGGTGCAGGTCAGCAGTCACGAGTTCATTGTACACGTCTGGCTGGTCAGAAGGCTGATAACTGGTATCTTCGTCAGGCACCACAGGTTTTAAATCTTCAGTTTGTTGATGGAATCAAACGTGCGGACCGTGATAATGCAATTGATGTCTATATCGGAGAAGAGTATATGGATGTTCTTGAAGAAGGTGCATGGCAGAAAACTTTCAAGGTAAAACCGCCGGTATTTACACGTGAGGAAAAACGTGCATGGCTTGATGGCATGGCTGGTGTATCACTCGGCTCAGATGCTTTCTTCCCATTTGGAGACAATATCGAAAGAGCACATAAGAGCGGTGTTAAGTATATCGCACAGCCGGGCGGATCAGTCCGTGATGACAATGTTATCGAGGTATGCAACAAATACGATATGGTGATGGCCTTTACAGGAATCCGTTTGTTCCATCACTAATATACAGTCTGATTTTGCATTTTACAACACTTTTAGAGGAATCGAGTAGGAGGGGGATTTGAATAATCCCCCGACCTCTCACACCACCGTGCGTACCGTTCGGTACA
>CAVKOQ010000068.1:0-14338 GCA_963657995.1 bacterium | reverse complement strand
CTGGACAAATAGATTAAGAGTCTACTGCTCTACCAACTGAGCTAAAGGCGCTTATTTTGTTTTCTTTCGGATGCCTCATCCGTAAGACATGAATCATTCTACACCATAGAAAATGAAATGTCAACAGTTTTTTGAATTTTTTTAAAAAATAAAAAATATCAAGTTATCCCCTTCCATTTTTAATTCAATTGGTGTATGCTTAAAGACGTCACGACTGGCACACAATATCTTGTGTTTGAAAAAACGAACAATCACAATATTTTGTATAGATTATCGAGTGGCTTAGAAATAAGGAGAGGATTAGGGATGGAAGACACAGTTACAACCAATGTCATTAAAAGAAATGGTGAGGAAGTACATTTTGACCGGGAGAAGATAGTGAATGCTATCACGAAGGCCAATGGCAATGTAGAGCGAATTCACCAGATGAATCCGTATCAGATAGAGGCGATTGCAGATACTATCGCCGAGCAGGTGCAGGAGACACCGCATGCGGTAAATGTGGAAGACATCCAGGACATGGTAGAGACAAGCATCATGGAGATGCGCGGATATGAGGTTGCACAGAAGTATGTGCGTTACCGCTACCGCAGAGAATTAAAGCGTAAATCCAACACAACCGACAACGGCATTCTGGCACTTTTGGACCATATCAACGAGGAGGTTAATCAGGAAAATTCCAACAAGAACCCTGTTATCAACTCAACTCAGCGTGATTATATGGCCGGAGAGGTCAGCAAGGACCTTTCAAAGCGTGTGCTTTTGCCGGAAGAGATTGTGCGTGCACACGAGGAAGGCATTATCCATTTTCATGATACGGATTATTTTGCACAGAAAGAGCACAACTGCGATTTGATCAACCTTGAAGATATGCTGCAGAACGGTACAGTCATCAGCGAGACTATGATCGAAAAGCCGCACAGCTTTTTTACTGCATGCAATGTCACAACACAGATCGTAGCACAGGTTGCCAGCAACCAGTACGGTGGACAGTCATTTACCCTGGCACATCTGGCACCGTTTGTAGATATCAGCCGCCAGAAGCTTCGCAGAAACGTAATCGCAGAGCGTACAGAGTGCGGTGAGGCACTGGATGACGATATTATCAACCGCGTGACTGAGAGAAGACTTCGCGACGAGGTTAAGAGCGGTATTCAGACGATACAGTATCAGCTTATCACACTTATGACCTGTAATGGACAGGCACCGTTTGTTACGGTATTTATGTACCTTGATGAGGTACCTGAGGGACGTACCAGAGATGATCTTGCGATGATTATCGAGGAGGTTCTCCTTCAGAGAATGCAGGGTGTCAAGAATGAAAAAGGTGTATGGATCACACCGGCATTTCCGAAGCTTATATATGTTCTTGATGAGGACAATATCACAGAAGGTTCGAAATACTGGCATCTGACAGAGCTTGCAGCTAAGTGTACCGCAAAGCGTATGGTTCCTGACTATATTTCCGCTAAGATTATGAAGGAACTCAAACAGGGCGAGGTATATCCGTGCATGGGCTGCCGCTCGTTCCTTACAGTAGAAGATACACAGATGCTGCCTAACGGCAAACACAAATTCTACGGACGTTTCAACCAGGGCGTTGTCACCATCAACCTTGTGGATGTGGCATGCTCCTCTGAGGGCGATATGGACCGTTTTTGGGATATTCTTGATGAGAGACTGGAATTGTGCCACCGTGCACTTCGCTGTCGTCACGAGAGGCTTCTGGGCACGATCTCAGATGTTGCACCTATTTTATGGCAAAACGGTGCTTTGGCACGTCTTAAAAAGGGCGAGACTATCGATAGACTTCTCTACGATGGCTATTCCACCATATCACTGGGATATGCAGGCCTTTATGAGATGTGCATGCGTATGCTCGGCAAGTCTCATACCGATCCTGAGGCTAAGCCATTTGCACTTAAGGTTATGCAGCGTCTGAATGACAAGTGCAAGGAGTGGAGAGAGGCAGAGAATATCAGCTATTCTGTATATGGCACGCCTATGGAGTCTACCACATATAAATTTGCCAAATGTCTCCAGAAGCGTTTTGGTATCATTCCTGGAGTTACAGATAAGAACTATGTCACGAATAGTTACCATGTTCATGTATCTGAAAATATTGACGCATTCAGCAAATTGGCATTTGAGGCTGAGTTCCAGAAGTTGTCTCCGGGCGGCGCTATCAGTTACATCGAGGTGCCGAATATGCAGACCAACATTCCGGCTGTACTTTCTGTGATGCAGTTTATCTACAACAACATCATGTATGCAGAGCTTAACACCAAGAGTGATTTCTGCGAATGCTGCGGCTATGATGGCGAGATCAAGATTGTCGAAGATGAGGCCGGAAAACTCGTATGGGAGTGCCCGAACTGCGGCAACCGCGACCAGAATAAGCTTTTTGTAGCACGCCGTACCTGCGGATATATCGGAACCCAGTTCTGGAATCAGGGACGTACACAGGAGATCCGTGATAGAGTTCTGCACCTGTAGTTTTTTATCAGGAGAAATAAGATGCACTACGGAACCATCAAAAAATATGACATTGCCAATGGCCCGGGAGTGCGTGTCAGCCTGTTCGTATCAGGCTGCCGCCACCACTGCAAGGGGTGTTTCAATGCCGAGACATGGGATTTTGACTACGGAATGCTATACACTGATAAGGTAGAGCTTGAAATTTTAGAGGCACTGAAGCCGGGCTATATACAGGGATTTACCATTCTTGGAGGAGAACCGTTTGAACCCGAAAATCAGGCAGAACTCGTAGGCCTGCTAAGAAAAGTGCGTGAAGTATATTCGGAAAAAGACATCTGGATATATTCCGGATATACCTACGAAGAGCTCACAGATCCTGATAATAAAGCTTGTCATGGGGAAAATACCGACGATATGCTCTCTATGATAGATGTGCTGGTAGATGGGGAATTTCATCAGGACAGGAGAGATTTGACACTCAGATTCAGAGGATCTTCAAATCAGCGGGTGATCGATATTCCCAAAACCATGGAAAACGGAAATGTGACGCTTAGTGCGTACGGAGAGAGATAATAGATAAAATAGCAGATAAGATAGTAAACTAAATAATAAACATCAAAAGAGCCGCCGGAACTAATCCGGCGGCTTTTTCGATCTCTTGGAATTGGTTCTCTGGTGATTGCGATGCGGTGCTCTATAAATGTCATTTCTAGGCATTCCTCTCCTTCGCATAAAACATACGATACTGTGCCGGGGTGACACCGATCTCCTGCTTAAATATCCGTATAAAATAAGATGGAATCCGAAGTCCAACCATCTCTCCGATGGTCTGAACCGAGGCGTCAGACTTAAGAAGCAGTTCAGCACCGTGTTCGATGCGGATTTTTTTTAGATATTGCATAGGACTTAAACCATAGGCTTGATGAAAACTTCGTATCAGGTGCGACGGACTGTAGGAGTATTGGCGTGCAAGCTCAGTCAGTGATATGTCCTCGGAGTAGTGAGTATCCATATAATCATGCAGAGTCTGTGCTATACCTTCTTTTTCGGGACTGTAGCAGTACGGTGCGTACAGAATCTTGAGAAATTCGATGAAATCCTGCTGAATTTCAAAGGGAGTGCGCATGGCCTGCGGGAAACTCTTTTTCTGGGTATATTTGCTGAATGAGACGAGATTCATCCGCTGTAAGTATTTTTCAAGTTTTTCCCTGTCGGCCTCAGGCACGGTGCCGGTGCGTGGAAGAGACAGGATGAAATTTTGCGGTGAATAATAAAACTTCGGTGCAGCCCGTCTGGTTATATTGTCAGGACAAAACTCATCGGAGAAGCTGTATGAGCAGTTGGTATAGAAATGAATCCATGTGGTCACGGTCTTTTCCTGACATACGCGAGAGCCGCGATGCAGTATATCCGGGACGATGATAAAAAACTGACCTGCACCAAGCTCTACACTGAAAGGTTCCTGTTCAAGATACAGGGTACCGCTGTGAACATAGATAAGGTCAAAAACATTTTTAACGGTGCGTCGTTCGTGAATATCGCCCGGACGATAAACACATCCGCCTCCTACGATAAAATAAGGAAGCGGCGGACAGGTAAGATTTATGAAGTTCATGATATATGCTCCTGTAACGATTAAGCTTTTAAAGATCACTTATAAGATCACTTATAAGATCACTTATAGTTAAATCGAATTGATGTGACGATAATTTTGTTAGAATCATCTATCAAAAATAAATATCGATTTTATTGTATCATTTTATGGCAAAAACAACAAGATTATTGGGAAAAATAAATATAAAGATGCCGATGGGTAAGGATGATAAATGCCGATTTTGTTCTATCAAAATACGTGCATTCCTTTGCATAATATGCAAAATGTGTTAGATCGCATTATAAGTATTTGAATGGTATACTATTAAGAAAATAGACAAAAAAGTTATTCTTTTTCAGAATATTAAACGGGTATTACATATAAATGAAATATAAATTGGGAGGTTTTCTGTGAATGGTAAAAAAAGAGACTAGTTTCATCAATCTGAAAAATGTGAAGATAGATGATCCATTTTTTTCGAGAGTTCAGGATGTGGTCATTCATACGATGATTCCCTATCAAGAGAGGGTACTTCATGATGAAGTGAACGGAATTAAAAAGAGCCATGTAATTAAGAATTTCAGAATTGCAGCAGGCGACGAAGAAGGAACTTATTATGGGCGTGTATTTCAGGACAGTGACCTGGCCAAATGGCTTGAGGCGGTGGCATACTCATTGACTGTGGAGGAGAATCCCGAGCTTGAAAAGAGGGCGGATGAGATCATAGACCTTATCGGAAGGGTGCAGCAGCCTGACGGATATCTGGATACATATTTTATTGCTGAGGAGCCGGAACATAAGTGGCAGAACCTGACCGACTGTCATGAGATGTACTGTGCCGGACATATGACTGAGGCAGGAGTTGCTTATTATCAGGCCACAGGAAAGACGAAACTTCTTGATATCTGCTGCAAGCTTTGTGACCATATCGACAGGAGATTTGGTTCGGAGGAGGGCAAAGTGACCGGTATTCCGGGACATGAGGAGATAGAGCTGGCACTGCTCAGACTATACGAAGCTACAGGCGAAGAAAGATACAGAAAACTGGCGGCATATTTTATAGATGAGAGAGGTAAAGATCCTGAGTTTTTCCATAAAGAAGCGGCAGCGAGAGACTGGAGCCGTACAGACTACATGGACAAACAGCCGCCATCATATATGCAGAATCATAAGCCGGTGCGTGAGCAGGATACGGTCGAGGGCCATGCGGTTCGCTGTATGTATCTTCTCACGGCAGCTGCCAATCTGGCGGCCAGAGATCATGACGAGGCACTTATGGCAGCCTGCCGCAAGATGTGGGATAACATGGTAAACCGGAGAATGTATATAACCGGCGGAATCGGCTCCAATTATTATGGTGAGGCATTCAGTATTGATTACGACCTTCCAAACGATACCGCCTATGCAGAGACCTGTGCGGCAGTGGGTGTCTGCTTCTTTGCAAAGCAGATGATAGAGGCGGATCCGGATTCAAAATATGCGGACATTTTAGAAAGAGAGATATACAACGGAACCATAAGCGGAATGCAGCTTGACGGAACAAAATTCTTCTATATCAATCAGCTGGAGGCCAATCCCGGAATGCCGGCAGGCGCTTACGGTGATGAGGAATATACGCCGGAGCGAATAGGTTGGTATGACTGTGCATGCTGTCCGCCAAATCTGGCAAGGCTCATGACATCACTTGGTTCCTATGTATGGTCATCTGATGAAGATACGATATATTCCCACCTTTTTATGGGCGGAACCGCCTCATTTGAGACTGCAGGTGGTGTGAATATAGAGGTAAAATCTCAGTATCCGTGGAAAGGCTCGGTAAACTATACAGTTACCACCCGTGATGAAGACGCAGAATTTACTCTGGCCATCCGCTATCCCGGATGGTGCCATAAGATGCAGGTTATGGTAAATGGTGAGCAGGTTCCAGAAGATGCAAGATCAGATAAGGGATACTGGATGATCAAGAGAAAATGGAAGTCTGGCGATACCATTTCCTGTGAGATGGAGATGGAGCCGGAACGCATCTATGCACATCCGATGGTACGGGCAGATGCCGGATGTGTGGCCATAAGACGAGGACCTGTTATATACGCATTTGAGGGAATAGACAATGGCGAGGAGCTTCAGACAATGAGGATTCCGAAAGATGCCAAGATAGAGGCACTTGATTATCAGCCAGATCTTTTGGAAGGCATCGTTCCGATAAGAGTAGAAGGATGCCTTAAGAAATCATCTTCCGGGACAGACCTTTATACAGGAAAACCGGCAGACGAAGAAGAAACTTGCCTTACAGCAATTCCGTACTACGCATGGTGCAACCGGGGTGTGACACATATGCGGGTATGGATGCCAGAGTAGAATATTATGATTCTTTAGTAGAATGCGTATGATGTCGGGACTAAAGTTATTTTGGTCTCGGTATCACATATCTATAGAAAGAAGGGGAGAACAGACATGAAGAAATATATAGGTAAGCGTATCATGATTTCTCTCGTCACGCTTCTGATCATCATCCTGGTGCTTTTCATGCTGCTGCAGCTGATGCCTGGATCACCGTTCAACGATGAAAAGCTGAGTCCGGAACAGATAGCGATGATGTCTAAGAAGTATGGCCTGGATAAACCACTGGTTGTACAGTTTTTCACGTATGTGAAAAATCTGTTGCAGGGTGATTTTGGTGTGTCATATGTTATTTCTAAGGATACATCCATATCTGTACTTTTAAAGAACAGAGTGCCGGTAAGCTTCGGAATAGGACTTGAGGCAGTAACATTTGGTGCAATTGTAGGACTTATACTCGGAATCTTAGCTGCACTTAAGAAAAACAGCTGGCTTGATACCATCTGTACAGTGATTTCAGTACTCGGTGTCAGTCTTCCGTCTTATGTATTTGCACTTGTTATGGCATATTTCATAGGATATAAGGCACAGTGGCTGCCACTGCTGTTTGATGGAAAGAAATTTCTGGCATCGTCTATCATGCCGATGTTGGCACTTTCGATGTTTACAGTGGCTACGGTGGCGAGATTTACAAGAACATCCCTTCTTGAAGTGCTTGACAGCGACTACATGCTTTTGGCAGAGAGCAAGGGAATCAGCGGACGTCCGCTTCTTGTAAGACATGCACTTAGAAATGCACTTATTCCTATTATCACGGTTTTGGCACCGCTTGTAGTTGACCTTATGATCGGTTCACTGGTTATAGAGAAGATATTTTCAATACCCGGTATAGGAAGTCTGATGATTTCAGCAATTCAGTCCAACGACTACAATGTGACGATTTCACTGGCATTTATTTACAGTGTTATGTATATAGTTCTGATGCTGGTTGTTGATATTTTGTACGGAATTATCGACCCGAGAATCCGTCTGGCTAAGAAATCGGATTGAGAGGTGATGGCATGAAAAAACGGATTGACGAAAAGACAGAAGAGAAGATGACAGGAGAAGATCCGACTTTAGTTACGGAGTTGATTTCATCACCGGAAGAATATTTAAGCCACATTGAATTTTTGGACGATGATTTTGAGTTTCAGCATAAGGACGGATTCGAGCACGTCGATACAAATTTTGCGAGTCTTAGCTACTGGAAAGAGGCTATAGCGAGATTCAGGAAAAATAAGGGGGCTATGTTCAGCCTCGTGTGTATCATATTCCTGATAGTGATGGCACTTGTAGGTCCTCACATGAACCAGTATACCTATGACCAGCAGATTATAGCCAACCAGAACATGGCACCGAGAGTTCCCGTGCTGGAAGATATGGGTATTCTGGATGGATCTGAAAACATGCGTACATCCACCGGAAGTAAGAAGGTCAATTATTATGCCAGCAATGACCTTACAGATACTTATTACTGGTTTGGATCTGATTCACTTGGAAGAGATCTCTGGACCAGAACCTGGAGCGGAACCAGAATAAGTCTTTATGTGGCAGTTCTTGCGGTCGTTATCGATCTTGCATTTGGCCTTACTTATGGCCTTATATCCGGTTATTTCGGCGGAAAAGTCGATATGATCATGCAGCGAATAGTAGAGATTTTAAACAGTATTCCGTATCTTATCACTGTTACACTACTCTTGTTAGTCATGAAACCGGGCCTTATGTCGATCACATTTGCCTTGATGTTTTCAGGATGGCTTGGCATGAGCAGAATCGCCAGGGCAGAAGTTTTGAAACTTAAGGAACAGGAGTATGTACTGGCATCGAGAACACTTGGAGCGAAGAGCTTTCGCATCATATTTAAGGAGATTTTGCCAAATATCTTTGGTCCGCTTATCACACAGACGATGTTTTCGATCCCTCATGCGATATTTACAGAGGCGTTTTTGGCATTTATAGGTCTTGGCGTTCCTGAGCCGATGGCATCACTTGGCTCACTTATATCAAGCGGATATCAGAATTTCACGAGTCATCCGTATATGATCGTATTTCCGCTTATTGTTATGGGACTTTTGATGCTCTGTTTCAATATGCTGGCAGATGGTCTTAGAGATGCACTTGACCCGAAGATGAAGGATATGTAGGAGGAAATGGCATGGAGAAAAAAGATGAAATTTTGCGAGTGCGTAATCTGGACATTTCCTTTGAGACAACAGCCGGAGTGGTCAATGCCGTCAGGGGTGTCAATCTGACAGTCAACCGTGGCGAGACAGTTGCCATAGTAGGTGAATCGGGTTCCGGCAAATCGGTATCTGCGAAGGCAATCATGGGAATTTTGGCCAAAAATGGAAAGATTGAACGAGGAAAGATTACATTTTCATATTATAGAAATCCTGATGAGAAGGTGACCAGAGAGATTCTGGATATGAAAAAAGAAGAGATCCGCAGTCATATCAACGGAAAGCGGATAGCGATGGTTTTTCAGGACCCGATGACATCTCTGAATCCGCTGATGCCTGTTGGAAAACAGATCATGGAGGGCATGATCTGGCATTATCATACATCAAAGGAAGAGGCATATCAGAAAGCACTGGAGCTCATGAAACTGGTTGGCATCACCGACGCTGAAAAGAGAATCAAAAACTATCCGCATCAGCTGTCAGGCGGTATGAGACAGAGAATCGTCATAGCGATTGCACTGGCCTGTGATCCGGAGCTTTTGATCTGTGACGAGCCGACCACGGCACTTGATGTTACGATTCAGTCTAAGATTCTGGAGCTGATTCAGGACATTCAGAAGAAAAGGCAGTTGTCCGTCATCTATATAACTCATGATCTGGGTGTTGTTGCAAAGGTGGCAGATTATGTAAATGTCATGTATGCGGGAAAGATTGTCGAGAGCGGCACAGTCGAGGATATTTTCTATGATCCGCGCCATCCCTATACCTGGGGACTATTATCGGCCATGCCTGATCTGGGGACAAATGATGACAGACTTTATACTATACCGGGAAGTCCGCCAAACCTGCTTCACAAGGTGACGGGCGATGCATTTGCACCGAGAAATAAATATGCACTTAAGATCGACAGCCGTCTTGAGCCACCTATGTTTAAGATATCTGAGACACATAGTGCCGCGACCTGGCTTTTGCATCCTAAGGCACCGAAGGTGGAGCTTCCGCCTGAGCTTAAAGACAGAATCCAGAGAATGAAAGAAGAGGGGGGAATCGCATGAGTACAGTGACGAAAACAGATGTAAAACCCCTACTTACAGTTGATGGACTCAGGCAGTATTTTCCTATCAGCAGGAAATATACTGTGAAGGCGGTTGAAGATGTAAGTTTTTATATCAATCCGGGTGAGACGTACGGTCTTGTAGGCGAATCCGGATCCGGAAAAACTACGATAGGACGGGCACTGATTAGATTGTACGATCCGACCGCGGGAAAGATCACATTTGACGGAATGGATATTTCAGGGAAGATGAGCCATCAGACCGAGGCGAGACTTCGAAGCGATATGCAGATGATATTTCAGGATCCCATGGCATGTTTAAATCCACGTCAGAAGGTAGCGGATATCATCGCACAGGGACTGGACATTCACCATAGATACCATTCTTTGAAAGAAAGAACTGACATGGTGGCCGATATTCTTCATAAAGTAGGTCTGGCACCGGAACACGCAAACCGCTATCCGCATCAGTTCTCAGGCGGACAGAGACAGCGTGTCGGCATAGCCAGGGCACTTGTCATGAATCCAAAGCTGATTATTGCCGATGAGTGTATCTCTGCTCTCGATATGTCAATTCAGGCTCAGGTGGTTAATCTGATGAAAGATATTCAGGATGAGACAGGACTTGCATATCTTTTCATTGCACATGACCTTTCGATGGTCAAATATATATCTGATCGTATCGGAGTACTTCATCTTGGTTATCTTTTGGAAACCGGAACCACGGAAGAGATCTTCTCACATCCTATACATCCGTATACGAAGAGCCTGATTTCTGCAATACCGAATCCGAATCCGGTGGTAGAGAGAAACAGGATCGCACTTCACTATGATTATAAGACCAGTGGTCTTGATTATGGCGCAGGCACCATGCACCAGGTCGAAGGAACGCATTTTGTGCGCGGAACCGATGCGGATCTGGAAAAGTGGGTTTGATTTGGATGAAAATGTGGATAAAATACCTGTTTTGCAGGTATTCTATATAAACAACAAAGGAGGACGTATTATGAAGCTAAGAAAAGTAATGGCGTGGACGCTTGCGGCTGCTATGTTTTCAGGGCTACTTGCCGGCTGCGGCGGTTCTGGCCAGACCACAGAGACACAGGCCCAGGAAGCGGCCGGTGGAGAAACAGGCACTGCATCAGAGGGCAGCAAGGTGCTTCACTATCAGGCGAGCACACTGGTTGACTCCCTTGACCCGGCACTCTCCAACGATTACACATCCAGTGGTGTTATCTCCCAGTTTATGATGGGACTTATGACTAAGGATGCATCGGGTGCACCGGTTTACGGCGTGGCAGAGAGTGAGGAGAAATCCGAGGATGGTCTGACACTGACCTTCAAGATCCGCGATGACGCAAAATGGTCCAACGGTGACCCGGTGACAGCAAACGATTTCGTTTATGCATGGAGACGAGTAGCTGATCCGGCTACGGCAAGTGATTATCAGTTCTTTATCACAACCGCCTGCATCGCCAATGCAGAGGAGGTTACATCTGGCGAAAAACCGGTTGAGGAACTGGGTGTAGAGGCAGTTGATGACAAGACTTTAGTAGTAACCCTCAGCTCTCCGTGTGCTATTTTTGACTATCTGATGGCATCAGGGGCATGTTTCCTGCCATTAAATCAGAAATTTGTAGAGAGCTGCGGTGGCAATTTTGCAACTTCCGCAGACACACTGTTAGCAGATGGTCCTTTCAAGGTATCTTCCTACGAGCCGTCCGCTATGAAGGTAGAACTGGTAAAGAATGATCAGTTCTTCGGTGCATCCGATGTCAAACTGGACGGTATCGAATTTTCTATTATTACAGACAGCCAGACAGCAGCACTTTCTTTTGAAAATGGTGATCTGGACGTTGTAACCTTAAGCGGCAACCTGGTAGAGCAGTACGAAGATGATCCGAGATTTTCCACCAGAAGTGATGGCTACAACTGGTATCTGACTCCGAATATGGAGAAAGAGGGACTTGACAATGTAAATATCCGCAAGGCACTGGCCAAATCTTACGACAAAGAGGCGATCACAACCAGAGTCCTCAAAGATGGTTCAACACCTATGGATTACTTCGTACCGCAGGGACTTGCAACCAATGAAAATGGTGAAGATTTCCGTGAGAGTGCTGGAAGTTCATATGACAGCTGGACATACGATGTGGATGAGGCTAAAAAGCTCTGGGAGACAGGGCTTGGCGAGATTGGCAAGGATTCCTTATCATTTACACTTATGTGTGAAGATACCGATTCTGCACAGGCAGTTGCACAGTTCTTGCAGAGTGAGTGGCAGAACAACCTGCCGGGACTTACTATCGAGCTTCAGGTACTTCCGAAGAAAGCTCGTCTTGAGTATATGCAGAAAGGCGAATACGACATCGGTCTTACACGCTGGGGTCCGGACTACGCAGATCCTATGACAGATCTTGATATGTGGGTAACAGGCAGTTCAACAAACTATTCAAGATTCTCCGATGCAGAATACGATGCAACCATCCAGTCAGCAAAGAACGGCGATCTGGCACTTGACCAGGAAGCTCGCTGGGATGCACTGGTAGGCTGCGAGAAGACACTTGCAGACGAGTGTGTACTGTTCCCGATCTACGGACAGTCAGTAGCAGTTATGACCAATCCGGATGTAAGCGGTATCCAGTACTACTCCGTAGGACTTCCTTATCTGTTTATTAATGTGGATAAAAAGTAATAAAAACATAATTTTTGTGAACAAGTAAAAAAACAAGGGGCGGGCCGTTAGGTGGTAAAAACATCTGACGGCTCGTGTTTTTTGAATCGTATCGTAAGTGACTGTGTATGGCACCAGAATGTGCCAAGGCAGATTCTTTATACGATAAGATACTAAAACCAAGATTGACAATACTTCGGTATACCGATACACTGTTCCTATATTGAGAGCTGCAAAGCAGAAGCTATAACAAAAGATATAGTAGAAGGGGAAACACACTATGAAATTAATAAAAACCACCGAGGCGGTCGGACATGTTCTCTGCCACGATATGACACAGATCATTCCGGGTGTTACAAAGGATGCGGTATTTAGAAAGGGACATATAGTTCGTGAGGAGGACATCCCTGTGCTTCTTTCTATCGGAAAGGACAATCTGTATGTATGGGAGAAGGATGATACGAAATATCATGAGGACGAGGCGGCAGATATTCTTCGTAAAATCTGTCAGAATGAGAATATGCGTGCCACTGCACCTAAGGAGGGCAAGATTGAGCTGATTGCTGAGACGGATGGACTTTTTCAGGTAGATGAAGAAAGTCTCTTTAAGATCAACAGTCTCCCCGAGATGATGATCGCCACCAGACGAACGAATTTTCCGGTTAAAAAGGGCGATAAACTGGCGGGAACCCGTATTATACCGCTGGTGATTGAAAAAGAAAAGATGGAGGAGGCAAAGAAGGTGGCAGGAAAGGAGCCACTTTTAAAGCTGATTCCATATAAAAAGAAAAAAGCAGGTATAGTGACGACCGGCAATGAGGTCTTTTATGGTCGGATCGAGGACAAATTCGGCCCTGTGATCCGTGAAAAACTTTCAGAATTCGGAGTAGAAGTTTTAGGACAGACGATAGTGGATGATAATCCGAATAAAATCACGGCCTCGATCGAAGAATGGCTATCTCAAGGTGCTGATTTTGTAGTCTGTACCGGTGGAATGAGCGTAGATCCCGACGATACTACACCGAGTGCGATCAAAGACACGGGAGCAGAGATAGTCTCTTATGGTGCACCGGTGCTTCCGGGAGCGATGTTTTTGCTTGCATATACGAAAGATGGAAAGCCGATTCTGGGACTTCCGGGCTGTGTGATGTATGCGAAGAGAACAATTTTTGATCTGGTGCTTCCAAGGGTTATGGCAGATGTGAAGATTACAAAGCCAGACCTTGCGAAGATGGGTGCAGGTGGACTATGTCTTAATTGTCCGGTCTGTAACTTCCCTAATTGCGGATTTGGAAGGTAAAGAAAGTCATTCTGGGAAGATATGTAGAGAAGTGTGAAATATTAGAACCACCGTTATGAAGACAGACGTTAAAGAGGAATTGTAGGAAAGTCAGAAGTTAAAAGAGGGTTTATATGGGGAAGTGAGGATATATATATGAATCTGTATCGTGATATTCTTGAAAAACTTGAGAAAGTGCCGTGCCTTAGTTTGGAACGGCATTTTTGCGGTTCGGCAGGAAAGCTCTCAGATATGAGAATAGAACTTAAGGAAAAGGCTGATGTCTCTGAAATAGGAAAAGATGCACTTTACGAGGGGTGTCCGGTATGTAGTAGAGCGGATGATACATGGGATGTGGCAGAACCATTTTTTCCTAAAGAACGTCTGATTATTCTCGGAGGCGGCCACGTGGCACTTCCGGTGGCTGAGTTTGGGGCAAAAATCGGTTTTCTTGTAACAGTGGTCGATGACAGGCTTTCATTTGCAAATCCCGGAAGATTTCCCATGGCAGAAAAGGTGATTTGTGATGAATTTTCTCATGCAATCGAAAACTTGCAGATTCAGGAAAGTGATTACATTTGTATTCTGACTCGTGGGCACAGGCATGATGCAGATTGTTTAAGAAGGATCGGTCAGGGAAAAGAACCGGCATATCTTGGCATGATAGGTTCGAGACGGCGTGTTGCCATAGTAAAGC
>CAVKOQ010000067.1:0-14392 GCA_963657995.1 bacterium | reverse complement strand
CAGCAAGGTGTTGTCGGGGTTGTTAGCAGTCGCGATAGCGGCGATATGTACAAGAGGAGAAAAAACTCAGAAATATTGATTGTTCGGATTTGTTTTCGATAGAAAAACCGCTTACGGAAGTTTAAATATTTCCGTAAGCGGTTTTTTAGGCTTTATTTAGATTTATAGTAATTGCATCTGCAATACTCGTTCGTGATTAGCAGCATCCGCCACCGAAGCTCTGCTCGGTTCTCTCAATAATCTCGTTCTGAAGCGGTTTATCCAGGTTGCGGAAGTAGTCGCTGTATCCTGCTACGCGGACAATCAGTTCCTTGTACTCCTCAGGATTCTTCTGAGCCTCAATGAGAGTCTGACGGTCGATAACGTTGAACTGCATGTGATGTCCGTTCATAGCGAAGTAAGAACGAATCAGGGCAGCCAGGTTATCAATACCTTTCTCGCCTGCGATAGCAGCAGGAGTGAACTTCTGGTTAAGCAATGTACCACCGGTCTCGCAGTGATTCATCTTGGAGCAGGACTTAACAACTGCTGTAGGTCCGTTTGTATCAGCACCTTTCTCAGGAGAAATACCTTCAGAAAGCGGAACATGAGCCAGACGTCCGTTCGGGCTTGCGATCATAACATCACCGAAGTATACGTGGCAGGTTGTAGGAAGCATATCTACATGATATACACCGCCTCTGGTAGTAGGTCTGCCGGTAATGTAATCCTTGTACTCATTGAATACACTTACCATGATCTCATCTGCATAATCATCATCGTTGCCGTACTTAGGTGTCTTATTCTTAACAAGGTTCAGGATATCCTCATGACCTTCGAAGTTATCGTTCATAGCATCGATGAGCTCTTTCATGGTGAATTTCTCATTGTCGAATACATTGAACTTGATAGAGGAGAGTGCATCGGAGATAGTACCGATACCAACACCCTGAATATAGCTTGTATTGTATCTTGCACCGCCTGCGTTGTAATCTTTACCTTTCTTGATACAGTCATCTGTACAGATAGAAAGGAACGGAGCCGGCATCATCTCAGCGTAGATTCTCTCGATTACGAGATTACCGCGCATCTTAACATCGATAATGTATTCAAGCTGTGTCTTAAATGCGTTCCACAGTTCGTCATATGACTTGAAGTCTTCAGCTTTTCCGGTATGCGGTCCGATCTGTTTCTTGAACATAACATCGTAGCCATCATACAGAGCAAGCTGTAAGCACTTAGGAATGTTTACATAACCTGTCAGCCAGTATGCTTCAGTTCCCCAAGCACCGGTCTCAACGCATCCTGAGCATCCGGCATTTCTTGCATCTACTAAGGATTTGCCCTGGTTTACAAGTTCCTGAATCAGCTCATCTGTATTGTAGAATGCTGGCTGGCCCCAACCCTGACGAGCAATCTCACAAGCTCTCTTTAAGAATTTGTCCGGAGTAACTTTTGCAATCTGTACGTTGGAGTTTGGCTGGTTCTGTCTCATATCTTCCATACAGTCAAGAATTAAGTAAGAAACAGCGTTAACTGCATCTGTACCGTCTTCCTTAACACCGCCGGAGTTGATATTTGCGAAGTCTACGTATGTACCTGACTCTTTTAAGGTTACACCAACTTTAACAGGAGCCGGAGAGTTGAACAGTTTTACCCAGAGGCATTCAAGAAGCTCAAGAGCTCTTGTATCGTCTAAGGAACCGTCTTTTGTATCTTTCTCATAGAAAGGAATCAGATGCTGATCAAGACGTCCTGGTGTAAATGCATCCCACGGGTTTAACTCAGTGGTAACACCTAAATGTGTGAACCAGTACATCTGAATAGCCTGCCAGTATGTCTCAGGTTTGTGCTCTGGAACAACTGCACAGTTAGCAGCGATCTGCTCAAGTTCTGCTTTTCTTACAGGATCTTTCTCTACTGCAGCTTTCTCAAGTGCAAGATCATGATATCTCTTACCTAAGATAATGATAGCATCGCAGCAGATATCCATTGCACGAAGTTCCTGCTCTTTGTCATAAGCTTCCGGATCGTTGAAATAGTCAAGGTCTTTGATAGCCTGTGCGATTTCTTTCTTGTAATCGCCATAGCCCTTGATATAGAAGTTCTTGCCGCCGGCTGTATGGCCCGGGCCACGCTGCTCCATGAACTCGGTAAACATACCAACCTCATAGCAGTCTCTCCATTCCTGAGTCATAGCCTTAAGAAGGTGTTCTCTGACAGCTCTGTTCTTCCAGTACGGGATGATTTCCTCTTCCTGAACTTTAAAATCTTCCTCAGTAACAGTAAAGTTAACAAGCTTACGATCGTTCATAACGTGCATATCTTCGATAGTATGACAGCACAGTTCCGGGAAAGTCGGTGAACACTGAGGATCTTTACCTTTCTCACCTACGATCAGCTCGTCATCGCCCAGATAAAGAGTCTTCTTGGAGAAATACTCTTTAAGAACCATAGCTCTTAAAACAGGTACGGAAACAGAACCTTCATGCTCTTTGTAAACATCGGTCTCGATCTTAGCTCTTTCAAGATCGATATGTGGCTGAGTAGAGTGGCTGAGACGTCTAAGTCTCTTGATTCTGTCTGTACATCCACGGTCATTGTCTTTCAACAGTCCTTCTGGTGTGTTGATTACAAATGAAGTATCAATTTTTTCTGCCATAGTATTATCCTCCTATATTGACTTTACTGAATCCCTGCTCCTCGAACATGGATTTAAAGTGTTGCATAAGTTTGTCCACCGGTACGCTCATCTCATCATCACGGTATGTCATGTCCAGACTAGCGTATTTACCTTTTCCGATGTCATGATATGGTAAAAGGTTTACCTGACGTGCATGAATGTTGTTGTCTTTCAGGAAATGGATGACTTTATCTATATGGTCATCAGTAGCATTAACCTGACCGATAATAGGAAGCCTTATATAAAGGCCGGCTCCATCGTCACTCAATTTCTTTAAATTTTCAAGAATGCGAGTGTTGTCTACACCGATAAATTTCTTGTGTCCCTCAGGATCCATGACCTTCAAGTCATAAAGAAAAACATCTACATAAGGAAGAATCCGCTTAAGGTTTGCATAATCGGTATATCCGCTGGTGTCAATAAAGATGCTGACACCGTTTTCATGGAGCTTGCGACAGACTTCTTCGACAAAATCCATATTCTGGGATGCCATGACTTCTCCGCCGGAGAGTGTCACGCCGCCTCCGGACTGATCATAAAAGATCTTGTCCTTCATAGCTTCTTTTACGAGGCTATCAACCGTATATTCCTTGCCGGCTATCTCGCGGGCTTCTTTGATGCACCAGTCTGTACAGACACCACAGGCTGTGCACTTGGAACGGTCGAATACTATCTTGCCATCGACTATGGAGTTGGCTCCCTGTTTACATTTTACAACGCAACGACCACAGGAAACACACTTGTGTTGGTGGAAAATCAGTTCTTTATGATAACACTGGCTTTCAGGGTTGTGACACCACATACACTTAAGAGGACATCCCTTGAAGAAAATGGTGGTGCGCACACCGTCACCGTCATGCGTTGAAAACTTCTGAATATTAAATACGTAAGGAGTACCTGCCATCCTTTCGCCTCCTTTACAAAACTAGACTGTGTTCTAGTTTTGAGTCTATAATACTACAACCATATCAATAAAACAAGAGTAAATTGAAAAAAATGAGTTAATTTAATTTTTAACAGATTATTTTGAAACTATACTCTGATTTATTCAACTGGCCTCTGACAAACAAATATCATATTTAGTCAGATTAATATGTGATATAATTTATCATAAATCATTCAAGATAACAACTGTTAAAAGTGAGTATTTATGATAGTGAAATTAAAATAAAATTGTGCATTTTTTGATGAGATAGAAGAAAAATTCAAAGTTATGAAAATATTCGCAATATTCAGAACATATTCATGAAATGATTTCATGACGCGGGACCTTATCATGTTGTACTTGACATTTTATTTTAATCTGAATAAAATAGTAAAAGAGTTGTTTGCCGTCGGGTCACGTACGGTTTCAATTGTTTAACATTATATTTAAAAGCTATGATCGTGTTTGTATAGGATCCTGTTTTCGGTCAGAGAGAAGAGGTCAGCGGCTGAGAGCCTTTTACGTTCAGACAGATATCCGAATTTCCCACGGGAGCTGCATTGCTGAAATGATAAGTAGGCATTGACGTCTGATATACGTTACATATCGTAAAGTGTCTGCGACAGATTTATCATTTATCATATCTGATAGATGTCTGCAGGAAGCTGGGTGGTACCACGGTATAGATTAGATCGTCCCTTTGCATATTATTTATGCAGAGGGATTTTTTACTTCATAGGAAAGTGCGTCCTATGAAATAAAAACGCTCCGCGTGGATGCACATTCTTTTGTTTAGCTAAGTAAAAGTAATAATTATAGAAGGAGAGTAATCATGCAGGATTTAAAGGAACTGAATGAAGTGATCGCTGCGATCAAAGAAGAAATCCGCCAGGGTGCGGATGCTCTTAAGACATCCAAGAGTGTCTATGAGTTTAAGAAGACTTTTCTGGATAACAAACAGGGCAGAATCGGTCTTCTTATGAAGGAGATGCGTAATGTTGCCAATGATCAGAAGGCAGAATTTGGTAAGACAATCAATGGTGCCAAAGAATGGGCCAACAACTTCTTTGACGAGCTTGACAGTAAATTAAAGGAAAAAGAGCAGCAGCAGCGCTATGAATCTGAAAAGATCGATATTACGATGCCGCCTGTTAAGATCCGCTATGGCAATCTGCATCCGGTGACAACAGTCAGAAATCAGCTGACAGATATATTCACATCCATGGGATTTGAGGTATATGAGGGAACTGAAATTGAAAAAGACTATTACAATTTCACCGCACTGAACACACCTAAGGATCATCCGGCACGTGATATGCAGGATACTTTCTATTTATCACCGGAATTCCTCTTGCGTACACAGACATCGGCAGGACAGGTTCATGTCATGGAGGCAGAAAAGCCACCTATTAAGGTTATTTCCCCTGGAAAAGTATTCCGTTCTGATGACGATGCAACACATTCACCGATGTTTAGCCAGATGGAGGGACTTGTTGTAGATGAGGGCATCACACTCTGCGATTTGAAGGGTATGTTAGATATGTTTGTTCAGAGAATTTTCGGAGAGCAGACAAAGACAAGACTTCGTCCATCTTATTTCCCATTTACAGAGCCGTCAGTAGAAGTTGATGTAAGCTGTTTTCAGTGCGGTGGCAAGGGATGCCGTCTGTGCAAGGAAACAGGCTGGATCGAGGTACTCGGTGCAGGTGTTGTAAATAAGAAGGTACTGGAAAACTGCGGAATTGATTCTGAGAAATATAGTGGATTTGCATTCGGACTTGGTCTGGAGCGTATCGCAATGCTGAAATATGGCATCAACAATATCAAGATGCTTTTTGAGTCGGATCTGCGTGTGTTAGAGCAGATTGATGACTGATCAGGACAGGAGGATTAGAAATGCTGGTACCGTTAAGTTGGTTAAAAGATTATGTAGATATTAATATTTCCGCAGATGAGCTGGAAAAGAGACTCTTCGACTGCGGATTTGAGGTAGAAGAAAAGTGGCAGGTAGGAAAGGATATAAGTGGAATCGTTGTTGGATATGTTGAAGAATGCGAACCGATTCCGGAAACCCATCTTCATGTATGCAAGGTCAATGTAGGTGGTCCTGAACTTTTACAGATCTGCTGTGGTGCTGACAATGTAAAAGCAGGCGGCAAGTTCCCTGTTGCCATGATTGGCGCGAAAGTATATGCAACTGCGAAAGATCATGTGACGATCGAGGGCGTAGTTACTATTAAAAAGGGCAAACTGAGGGGATATGAATCACAGGGTATGCTTTGCTCAGGTACTGAGCTTGGTTTGAATGAGGATCTGTATCCGGGTGCAGGTTATAACGGACTTCTGGTTCTGCCTGAAGATGCAGAGATTGGTGCGGATGTGAAAGAGCTGACCGGTTTAAATGACTGGATCTTTGATGTTTCCATCACTGCAAACCGTCCTGACTGCCAGAGTATCTTCGGTCTGGCAAGAGAGGTGGCAGCAGCACTCGGAGAGCCGGTTAAGATGCCTGCTCTTGACTATACCGAGACAGATGTTGAAAAAGAGGGATTTGATGTGACAGTAGAAGCACAGGATCTCTGCCCGCGTTATATTGCACACTATGTATATGACGTAAAGATTGCCCAGTCACCGGCATGGATGAGAAGACGTCTTGCTCTGGTAGGCAACAATTCTATATCTAATATCGTAGATATCACAAACTATATCATGCGAGAGCTTGGTCAGCCGCTTCATGCGTTTGACTGTGATTATCTGGAAGGCAACGCTATCAACGTAAGACGTGCTTCTGACGGTGAAAAGATCGTAACACTGGATGAGAAAGAATTTACCTTAAATTCCAACAATCTGGTTATCTGTGATGGCAAAAAGCCGGTGGCACTTGCCGGAATCATGGGTGGTTTGAATTCTGAGATCCGTGATACTACTTCCGAGGTTATGTTCGAGTCAGCTAAATTTGCCCGTGACAATATCCGCAAGAGTTCACGTGCACTTGGACAGAGTTCAGATGCAAGCCAGCGTTATTCAAAGGGCGTGGATGAGTATACAACTGAGATGGCTATGAAACGTGTTCTGCATCTTGTTGAGGAGCTTGGTGCCGGTAAGATCTCCAAGACTCATAAGAATGTAAATACAGGCAATTCCCTAGAGCCGACCACCTTCAAGACCAGTGTTAATAAGGTAAATGCAGTACTTGGTATTACCGTTCCTAATGAGGATATTCTTCGAATCCTGACCGGTTTAAACTTTAATCCGGAGATTAACGGAGACGAGCTTACGATGCATTTCCCGGCATATCGTGAGGATATGGAAGATTATCCGGATGTTGCTGAGGAAGTTATCCGTATGTACGGTTATGATCATATCACATCAACCTTTATGCCGAGTGCTAAGGTGACGATCGGTGGCAATAACCTGCGTCAGAGAACGATCCTTAAAGTGAAGAGAACACTTTGCAGCGTCGGTGCATTTGAGGGAATGCATTATTCATTCTTCTCACCGGCTGATCTTGATGAGATGGGTTTTGCAGAAGATGCTCCTGAGCGCAATGCTATCCGTATCATGAATCCGATCAATGAGGATCTGTCCCTCATGAGAACTACACTTGCACCACAGATGATTCATGCTATGGGACGCAACCAGAAGAGAGGCATCTTCGAAGGCCGTATCTTCGAGATTGGAAATGCATTTATTCCGAAGTCACTGCCGCTTACAGAGTATCCGGAAGAGAGAGAGACTCTTTGCATAGGTGCATTTGGCAAGGAAGAGTCATTCTTTACATTAAAGGGAATGGCAGAGGCAGTTGCAGATGTGTTAAATGTTAAATTCACCTATGAAAATGCAGAAAAACCATTCCTTCATCCATATCAGACCGCAGCTATCTTCTGCGAAGGCGAGGAGATTGGTTATCTTGGAAAAGTCAAATACGAGATCATGAAGGAAGAGGCAATGCGTGAGGGTGCGTATGTGCTGGAAATCAGCATGAAGGCACTGGAGAAATGGTACGGAAAAGCCAAAGTATTTGTTCCGCTTCCTAAATTTGCAGAAGAAAAACGAGATCTGGCTCTGGTTATGGATAAAGACATCACCTGTGGTCAGGTTGAAAAGTGCATTCGCGAGGCTTGTGCATATGTAGGAGATGTCACTCTGTTTGACGTATATGAAGGAAAACAGATCGCAGCAGATAAGAAATCTATGGCATTTACTGTGCTTTTCACACCAAAAGATGAGGCATTCGGGGCAGATACCGTAGATGGTTATGTCAAGAAGGTGCTTAAGCAACTGAATAAAACTTACGGAATTGAGCTGAGAAGCTAAAAAATACAAGGGGAAACGCTGTTTAGTCAGCGTTTCCTTTGTTTGCGTAAAATGATGAGCCAAAATCCATGCATGGCATGAATGATGAATAAATGTCAGAGGAGGGAAAATATGCTGTTTGTTTATTATCCGAAATGCAGTACTTGCCAAAAGGCAAAAAAATGGCTGGATGAGCATGAAATTTCATATACAGAACGTCATATAGTGGAAGAGAAACTGGTGTAATGAACTGGGAATATGTATTTCCTTTTCTTAGAGAAAAAGGTCATGTGATTTCACTGGTAGGCGGTGGCGGAAAGACGACGCTTATGTATGCACTGTCAGCGTACTGTGCGAAAAAAGGATGGCGAGTGCTTGCTTCGACTACGACGCATATCAGAAGGCCGATCGATAGGACATGGATTGCGGTAGGAGAAGAATCTGCATGGGAGAAAGCAAAAGAAGAGAGAGACCGGCTCTGGCAGCAGGGGAATCACGTAGTAGCCGGAACACCAGCCGAACATGAAAAATTGACTATTTTACCTGAAAAAATTCTAAATTCATGGATATCTGACGCAGATATGACATTTCTTGAGGCTGATGGGTCAAAAAGATTACCATGTAAATTTCCGGCATCACATGAGCCGGTGATTCCATCTGAAAGTGATGTTGTAATCGCGGTGGCAGGACTTAGTGCCCTACATCGTAAGATTGGGGAAGTATGTTTTAGGGCAGAACTGGTGATCAGAGCCTGGAATTGTGAAATTCATGAAGGATCACATATCTACAAGGAAAGGCCGATTTCAGCTAATGACATTATGACACCGGAAATATTGGCGTGGCTTCTTGGCAGTGAGAACGGGGCAAGAAAAGCAACGGAAGGACGAAATTTTTTTGTGGTGCTTAATCAGGCAGATAATAAAGTTATGCGTGAAGACGGAGAAAAAGTACTGGATATCCTAAAACACAGATATGGAATTGAGGGAATTTTAACTTCTTTTTCGGAGGAAGAGCGGAATAAAGAGTGAGATATGAGTGAAATGAGTGAAAAAAAAGATATAGTATTTTGTACAGGCGGCGGATGTACGGCCAAGCTTGGAGCGGGAGTGCTGAGCCGAATTCTTGAAAAACTGCCTAAGTCTAAAAAAGATCCGAATCTTTTAGTCGGCTACGACAGTCATGACGACGCGGCCGTTTATAAGGTCACGGATAATCTGGCACTGGTGCAGACGGTAGATTTTTTTCCTCCTATGGTAGATGATCCGTATATTTTTGGACAGATTGCAGCGACCAATGCACTCAGCGATGTGTATGCAATGGGTGGGGAGGTTAAGACAGCACTTAATCTGGTATGTTTCCCGGAATCCATGGATCTGAATGTTTTGGGGCAGATTCTGCAGGGAGGTGCCGAAAAGGTAAAAGAAGCTGGAGGTATTCTCGCCGGAGGTCATTCCATAGCTGATACAGGGGTCAAGTACGGCCTGTCCGTGACCGGACTGGTGGATCCAAATAAAATATATGCCAATGATACCGGGATGCCAGGCGATTATCTGATTCTTACGAAGTCGTTGGGAGTGGGGCTTATTTGCTCGGCGAACCGTGTAGGAGAGGTGACAAAAGAGCAGATGGATGGGGCGGTTAAGTCTATGACCACGCTTAACAAGAAAGCGGCTGAGATTAGCAGAAATTATACCATTCACGCTTGTACCGATGTGACGGGATTCGGATTCTTAGGTCACCTATATGAAATGATGGGACGCGGACTATCATGTGAGATAGATGCGAACAAGATACCGGTTCTTCCGGGTGCACGTGAATCGGCGGATGCCTTTTTATACACGGCTGCCGGCCAGAGAAATCGCAATTATGTAGGCGATGCAGTACGATTTGAAGATGTTTCATTTGCGATGGAAGAGGTCTTATTTGATCCTCAGACATCGGGAGGACTTTTGATGGCGGTCCACCCTGACGAGGCAGAAAAACTGGAAGAGGAGCTTAAGGCGGCTGGACTTCCTGCTCGGATTGTAGGAAAGATCACTAAACAGAGAGAAGTGAGTATTACCGTATACGGGTAGAAATTTCGGTATCAGAGAGAAATGTTATTTTTTGACACAGTAACCAATATTATACGAAAAAAACGAGGTAGTGATGATGACTAAAAAAGTAGATGCAAGAGGGGACGCATGCCCGATTCCTGTAGTGAAAGCAAAACATGCGATTGAGGAACTTAGTGGTGCCGGATGCGTTGAAGTTCTGGTGGACAATGAAATTGCAGTACAGAATCTTACGAAAATGGCAGAACAGAAGGGCTATCAGAGCAGTGCAAAGAAAATATCTGATCAGGAATATCAGGTGATTTTTACGATTGGCGAGAAGGATTCTTCTTCAGGAGACGGAGAAAACAACAAGGAAGATGTTTGTGCTGTGGACAGTCGTACCGACACTGTAGTTGTGATTTCGAGTGATAAGATGGGAGATGGCAGTGAAGAACTCGGAAAGACACTTTTAAAGGCATTTGTCTTTGCTCTTACACAGCAGGATAGTCTGCCGAAAACTATGCTGTTTTATAACGGCGGTGCTCACCTGACTTGTGAAGGTTCACCGATGTTGGAGGATTTGAATACATTAGAAGCACAGGGAGTTGAAATTCTGACATGCGGAACCTGTCTTAATTTCTATGGTCTGACAGAGAAACTCTCAGTCGGTGGTGTGACGAATATGTATGTCATCGCTGAGAAGATGTTGGGTGCCGGTAATGTGGTAAAACCATGATTTACATGGATAATGCGGCAACCTCGCTTAAGAAACCCAAACAGGTAGAAAAAGCTGTTCTTGATGCACTTAGAACAGCCGGAAATCCCGGGAGAGGTGCCCATGAGGCGACTTTACACGCTTCGAGGCTTGTGTATGATGCACGTATGGCAGTTTCAGAGTTATTTGATGCAGAAAGTGCTTCCTGTATTGCTTTTACGGCAAATGCAACAGAGGCCTTAAATGTAGCCATAGCAGGGCTGATTCATCCGGGTGATCACGTGATTACCACAGTCTGTGAACATAATTCTGTACTTCGGCCGCTCTATCGTCTGCACGATCAGGGTGCGACACTTAGTTTTGTCGGAGTAGACGAAAAAGGTAATTTGAGATACGAAGAATTTGAATTATTGCTGAGAAATAATACACGTGCGGTGGTGATTACCGGTGCGTCCAATGTGACCGGAAATGTGACTGATCTTTCTTTTGTTTCAGAATTTGCGAAAAAACACGACTTACTTTTGATTGTAGATGCGTCGCAGATTGCAGGTGAAGAGATGATCTCAGTGCAACAACTTGGTATTGATGTACTTTGTTTTACGGGACATAAGGCACTTTTTGGACCTCAGGGGACCGGCGGATTGTATGTGAATCAAAAGATTTTGGTAGAACCGCTTCTAGTCGGCGGCAGTGGTATTCATAGTTTTGATGATCATCATCCAAAAGAAATGCCAACCGCACTGGAAGCTGGGACACTCAATGTCCATGGAATTGCCGGACTTGCAGCCGGTATCAGATACAGGCTAGATAACGGAATTGATAAGCTGAAAAATAAGGAACGAGATTTGACACGCAGGTTTTATGAACAGGTGAAAAACATTCCTGGTGTCAGCGTCTATGGAGACTTGGAAGCCATGTGCCATTCTCCGATTGTCTCGTTAAATATTGACGGAGAAGACTCTGCATATGTAGCAGATACGCTTTGGGAAGAATATGGCATCTGTGTAAGAGCGGGGGCACATTGTGCACCGCTTATGCATGTGGCACTTGGTACAGTTAAGCAAGGTGTTGTAAGATTCAGTTTTTCGTGCTTAAGTACAGAGAGAGAAATTGACAGGGCAGCAGAGGCTGTTGGGGCACTTGCAACAATGTGCCAGACAAACGAAAGATGAGAATGGTAATGAGGGAAAAGAAACCATTTGTTGTACTATCATTCCATACAACTATGAGTGCTATGGAATGGGAAAAAAGATGTATGGAGTCAGGAATTCCCGGAAGACTCATACCTCTTCCGGCAGAGATCTCGGCCGGATGCGGACTTGCGTGGCGGATGAGACCGGAGGAATGGGAACAGTGGAGTGTTCACATCGATGAATCGAAATATGACAAAATTTCGATGATTATTCAGTAAGTAAAGATCTTTATTCATTAAGTAAGACAGGGGAAATATCCTTATGAAAAGTGATGATTTAATTATTGTGCGAGGCGGAGGCGATCTGGCGACAGGAACTATTCACAGACTTTGGTCAGCCGGTCTTCGCGTACTTGTACTTGAGATTGAAAACCCGGCGGCGATCCGCAGACAGGTGTCGCTTTGTGAGGCTGTTTATACGAAAACTACTAAGGTTGAAGGCCTGACGGCAGTTAGAATTGATTCCTTAGATGAGGCGGAAGATGTCTGGAAGGAAAATAAGGTGCCGATTTTTATAGATCCTGAGGGAAAATCGGTAGAAATATTGAAACCAGCTGTACTTGTGGATGCGATTCTTGCGAAAAAAAATCTTGGAACAAGAAAAGATATGGCACCGCTTACGATAGGTCTTGGCCCCGGATTCACGGCCGGAGAAGATGTAGATGTTGTGGTTGAGACAAAGCGCGGACACCGCCTGGGACGTATCATACGAGAAGGTGCTGCTATTCCTAATACCGGTGTTCCCGGTATTATAGGTGGATACGGAGCGGAACGTGTGATTCATGCTGAGGCGGCCGGTGTTTTCAAAAATGTGTGTGCAATCGGAGATATAGTTGAATCAGGTGATGAGATTGCACAGATCTTACAGCAGGATGGAACTAAATTATCAGTTAAAACACAGATTACCGGTATTTTGAGAGGACTTTTGCGTGATGGCTACCCGGTAACCGAACACTTCAAGGTTGCAGATGTTGATCCGAGAAAAGAAGAACTTTCCAATTGTTTTCTTATCTCAGATAAAGCCAGATGCATCGCAGGAAGTGTCCTTGAACTGGTATGTGAACAGCTGTGGAAATGATAGGATGTTTAGGAAACATTATTCTATAAAATTACATCATTCTATATTGATGTGGTTTCTTGAGTTTCTTCTCCCTCATTTGCCTCATCCATGGAGACAATCGGCTGAGATGTTTCCTCGGTATAGCGAACGCGAAAGACAGCCTGAGGCCAGTTGAATCCTACAAGGGCAGTCTTTTGTCGCTTTTGTCCGGCTTTTTCGATTAATTCCAAAAGTTCACGAAATACATCTTTTGTAAGATATCCGCCACGCCAGTGAAAAGTCAGCGTTTTGCCTTTTTTGGCAGCCTGCAGAGAACGCTTGTATACATCCTCTTTTTTGGTAAAGGAAAGCTTCTTGTCTTTATAATAAAAATGATCATTGTCCGTGCAGGCCGGAGCCGGAGCAATAAGTGGTTCATGATCGCGAAAGATCGCCTTATCATCGAGATTGAAATAGTCGTAGCGAATCTCATCACCGGTTTTTAAGCATTTACCGAGACTGTTGTCAAAGGTAACATCCAGATGATAGTAGTTTTTTCCTAGCTTTACTATATTCCATGTATGGCGGTATTTGATGCCCTTTTCGGGATTATTGCCGCATATGGCGATCATGCACCAGATGCCTAAAGCGTCGCAGAGAATCTTTACCGACTTGGCTATGCCCTCGCAAACTCCGACGCCCTGTCCCAGTGGCCCTATGATCTCGTGGGAATATGGCTTTTTTAGTTTATCATAATAAACATGTTCGCATATAAAATCGTGAATATAGCGTTCTTTTTCTATATCATCGAAATTCATCGCAGGGCGTGCGAGCTTTTCTACTCGTGATTTCATCGCCTTCTGGTGTTCAAGTATCTTATTTTTATCAAAGAGATACTCCGGTATCATGATGAGATTTGGTGAATCCGAATAATATTTGTATTTAAATCCTGATGCCCAGAAAATCTCGGGATGATCTAGTCTTAGTTCAAAAAATACGTCACCAAGCTCCTTACCTTCAAGGCGGGGGATCTGAAATTCGGTAGAAAGACTCATAAGACCAGCCTGTATGGCACGGTAGGCGGCCTGTTGGTCTTTATTCATATAATTATAGTAAAATGGTTCCATAGCTATGTTCCTTTGCAGTTATTGTAGATGTTAAATTATATTAACCTACAGATACTGCTGATGTCAATCACGTCATATGGATTGGTTGTATTGCTGCTCATGCGTCGCAAACTGGACAATTTGTCTTTTATTTGCTATAATCGGTAGGTTAGAAAAAACTAACCTCTGGAAGATGTAAGTATGGATGATAGAAAGAAATTAAAGGATAATTGGCAGAAATATTTCGGCCCTGTGATCGGAATCGGAACAGTATTTTTGATATGGTATTTTGTTTGCCGTATGGAAATAGTCAGTGCATATGTGCTGCCATCTCCAAAACGAGTGTGGAATAGTTTTCTAAAAATGATAAGTACCGGGGAACTTTGGCGAGATATTGTGGTAAGTTCATTACGCGTTATGA
>CAVKOQ010000066.1:0-14738 GCA_963657995.1 bacterium | reverse complement strand
GCCTTTTCATAGGTTCCAGCACCAGTATTGGCATAAACCTGGGCGTTATAAATGGCCTTGCGGTAATCGTCCTCTGCTTTCCGAAGTATCGCCGTCTCTGCTTTCTCCATGTCCTGCCTGGTTGCTTTGATCAGTGCTTCCAGTTTCCGGTCATTCAGCTTAAAGAACTCTGCTGCCATTGCTTGATGCGCTGGTGATTGATTCTTGCCATGCACCTTCCAGCCCTTCTTGATTGCCTGGAGTATACGTTTTTCCTGTTTCATGCCACCTTTTGTTCTGGCCATTCGAATCAGACTGTCGATCTGGTCATTGATGCTTTGAAACTGTTTTTGGTATTTCTTCTGATTGCGGACTTTGTACTTTTCCAGGGCTTTTAACTGTTCCGTCTGCCACATAGACCAGTTATAGCCCTCTTTGGTTTCTTCTGCCCGGTGCCGGTCCATATTCCGGATCATGGAGGCTATCAGTTCATTCTCTATCGCCTGAAAAGCTTCCGCAAGATCGTATTCGTTACGTTGCACTCATCAACGCCCCTTCCGCAGCATCCAGCCCTGCATCTTTTAGCATCTTCCCATTGTTTGATCGTACTTTGTAGCCTCGAACCTTAAAGTCACGGGTTAAAACCTTTAGCTGGGCAATACTCTTGCAGTGATCGCATCTTAGTTCCACATAATCTTTTTTCTCAATGGCATAAATTCCGAAGGGCACCTGGTCACTGGCCATTTTCAGAAGTCCTTGGTACTCTTTCTGATTCATTCGGTACATCCGGTTCATCACCTTGACCTGCATCTCCATTACCTCCCAGATTCACATCAAAAATGCCGGCAGCCATACTGACTCCCGGTTCTTCTACCTCTGCAATGCCTTGTTCTGCTTTCAGGCGAGCGATCTCTTCCTGCTTCCACTGGTCATCTCTGGAATCTCCATACAATTCTTCTACCTGAGCTTCCACACTCATCAGAGCAACGCCAGGACGCGCTTTCGCCATCGTCTCCACCTGACTCTCAAACGAAGGATTGGCATATTCCCCAAATGGAATATCCACCTTTACTTCTTCAATCGGCTTTTTCATGAGGATGTTGTAGGCATTGATTGCCGTACTGACCACTTCCGGAAGCTTTTCCTGCAGTGCTTCCACGATTGCGTTCCTGGTATAAAGGGTTGTTTTTTCCTTTTCTCGCTGTGCCTCCGCGTTATCCAGTTTCTTCACATCAATTCCCAGTGTGCTTGGGCTGATGATTCCTTGCAGACACAGATCCAGCGCTGTCACGTAAGAGGCCAGGTAACTGTCATGTGGAATTGTTGGCTGATCGGTCTGTATTCTGTTCTCTGCCTTTTCTGACATATCGTTGTCACCGGCAAAGAAACGGCAGTCAAAAGCGTTCGCCTTAAGCGGTGCGCCTGTCTCCGGGTTTTTCGGAACCAGGCATTCCGGGATATAGGTTTTCGCTCTTCCGGCTCTTAAAGCATCCATCCACTGGCTCCACACTTCGTCCAGTGCGTCAAAGCTATCCAGTTTCCCATCAAAGATTGATCCGCCTCTGCCTTCATACTTCGCTGATTCATAGATGCTGACCGGAACCGCAAGGATGATCTGCTTATCAAACGAAACGTCCTGAAGCGTTTCCGTCTCCATCAAAAGCGCCTTATTTACAAGTGTATTGCCCTGATACAACTCGTTGATGATGTAGCCATATCCGTACCGCTCGTTCAGCACGTAGGTCTTTCCACCGCTCTTATACGGTGTCTTAAAGATTACTTCCTGCACGCGGTCACGTCTGCGAATGATCTCGACCCGTTCCCCCGGATACCATTCCAGAATGGGCAATTCGCTTACCTGTGTATCGATCGTCACTTTAAAAGCGCCGTCCCCAACGCAAAGGATTTCTTTCAGGGCTTTTTCCATTTTCTTACGGAAATTATTTTCTTTGGCTATGCTTTCCCACAACTGTTCCTGCTGGTCACTGTCAAAATCAAAATTATTCATATCTGCCATCGTAATCGCTGACAGCGTGCGAATGATTAACCCCGGAAGTCCCGTATGCACCTTGCGCATCTCCAAACCCGGTGTACATTTGCTAGCCCAGAACTTATACCGATCCGCATAATCATGCACCTCTCTGTATAGCTGTTCTAACTCGCTGCTATCACCTCTGTACCAGATCCGGTTGCGGATCGCACTGGTCTCAAAATCCAATAATTCATTGATCTGTATGTTATATGGGCTGGCTGGGATCACATTCAACCAGCTGCGGATCCCCCGCTTGATATTCTCATTCATTTGCCACCACCACCTCATTTCTTATCCTCCTCAAATCCGATCATGTTGCGGTACGGGATCCAGCTGTACTGCCCGGCGTTGATCGTATGATCATTCTTATCTTCGGGCTCATCCTTGTCTTCTTTCCAGCTGTACTTCTCCAGCTCTGCCAGATGCTCCGGGCATTCATCCACTACCAGGTAACACCCCTGTTGGATCCAGCCAAGCTGCAGGTTGATACGGTCCAGAATCTCCAGTTTCTTATACGCATCCCAGAAATTATAAAGGCAGCCACGCAGCCGTTTGTATTTCTTAAGTTCCGTGATCGTTGCCTGATCCGCATTGTCTATATAAACATCTTTCGCGAATCCCCATTCCTTCCGGCAGTGTTCCAGGAACTCTACAAACTTAACCGCCGTATCACTGGGAGCAATGGGAATATCCAGTTCCGCGTTGTTGTAAACCTTTTCTGCCAGTGTGATTAGCCGTCTATCCTCTGTGATTCCCTGGAAGATCATGGAAATCGTGTCTGGCGACTTGCTGGAATACGCGGTATCCAGTCCGCATGTAAACTTCTTCCAGCGGATCCGGCCAGCTTTCATTTCTAATCTTACCCATGCCGCAGTGACCACGTGTTTCTTCCGGTCAAAGTTTGGAAATACCAACCCAGTAGCCTTTCCGCGGAGTCCCTGGATCTTATTCTTCCAGATCTTCGTTCCTTTGGGTGTATTGGCCAGGATCTTCTCCAGCTTCTCTTTTGGTAAACCCAAATTATGGGCAAACGAAAAGAACCAATGCACCCAACCAGGCTTTGGTTCTTCTTTCAACTCGTCTTTGATTTCCTGCGGTGTTTCCTCTTTCCACTCCGGCAGAGGCCGGGAGCAGTTGATGTACTCTTTATACACCGGAAGTGAAGGATCATCCGGATTCAGGGTGGCCATCAGATAATCGCAACGCATGGCTGCCTCCCGCACAAAGTCAATGTCGGCTGTATTGATCTCATCGATGTATAGGCAGCCATACTGACCGCCAAGGGCCTTTTGCCACTTCTTTTTGTCTCCATATCCCATCACATATATGACCTTATCGCCCCTGGAAGTGTGAAAGAGGATATGCGGAATCTTATCGTCTTTGGTTCCATTGCCGTTATACGCAACCAGAACGCCAAAATCATCCATAATCCCCAAATCTTTGTTGATAATGTTCTTTTCCGCGGTTCCGGTATCCTTAGTGGCTATGATATGCAGCTTCTTGGGTGACTCTGCCACTTTCAGCATGAACTTAAACAGGCCTACCGTGGTTTTTCCTGCCGCCGTTGTTAAGTTCCCTCAAGAAATTCTACCGGTGCATCACACTTTAAAAAAGCTTTGTATTTATCTGACAATAACAATCTTTCGGAACTCATGAGGTCAAATCACCTCCTCTAACCAAGAAATAATAACTCACTATCCACCACCTCGCATCTGCTGGATCAGGTCATCCAGCTTGGTTTGCTCTGCTTCCAAGCCCGTAACTTCCAGCTTATCCTTAAACATGCCAAGATGCCGTCCCAGAAGCTCCAGGGCCTTTTCTTTATCGTTCAGCTTAAGTTCTATGCCGTTCTTGCCTTCTTTGATCTCTGCAATCGCCCTGGACTGCTCTTCTGACAGGTTTTCCGTATCTGTCCAGACAACTTTCCCGTTCACGATCTGTGTAAAGTCTGTGGCTCTGGCAAATGCAATGGCAGCCAACTCTTCAATCACTCGGTCCTGGGTGATCTCGGTCCGTTTCTGTCGATCCTGCATGCGTTTCTCGACATACGCCGCAACCTTAACATTCCTTAACAGTCGCGCCGCCGCGGCTGCTGCAGTATCATCGTTCTTGACCCGCGGATATGTGACCTTGTAAGCCCTCGTGGCATTCAGGTCGATGAGATATTCATCTGCAAAAATCTTCTGTTTTTCTGTCATTTAGGCTCACCTCGCTTTCGCTTTTATATTCACACGTATTTCCGTATATTTTTCTTGACTTACACGTAAATACGTGGTATAATAATATCATCAAAGAAGAAAGGAGAAGTTCCAGTGATGAAATGGAAAAAGAAAGAGCGCATCATCAATCTGATTATCAAAGCTGTGGCAGCCACCGCAGCATTGATCATGTCAATATCAGAATTGATAAAAGCGCTCAAATAAACAGATTGGGGAGAGAAAATCTCCCCTCTCTATCACCATCTTATCACACTAGAACCGAAATGTAAAATGAGAATCCATTTTCACACTTTGTTTTTAGGATTTGCGGTACTGTACGCCATCGGTTCCGATTGGTCTGTACCATCCTGCATCTTTACCATTTGTGCATCGGTTTTCATGCTTGCCGATGTCACTCCCAAAATTTGGAGGTATTTTCATGCGTCTAAAAGAAATTCGTAAACAACAAGGACTTTCCACCCAAAAACTTTCTGAACTCTCCAACGTTCCAGTCCGCACGATCCAAGATTTGGAATCCAGAGATGACGGAAGGGTTTCTACCTTGATCAAATTAGCAGACGCTCTCCAGGTTTCCCTGGATGAGCTTTGCCGAAATCAATAGCCGGTCTGCATGATCGGTTATTGATGAAAAGCACCTATCTTTCGACAGGTGCCCTCAGGAGAAAATCAATTATAGCTATGAAATCATTGGGACGGAAGGAATCGAACCCTCGACACGCTGGATATAAGTCAGCTGCTCTAACCGACTGAGCTACGCCCCAGGGGGGTTCCCCGCCGGGGTCACTGTCCAGCGGGGATTGAAGTACATACGGAGGAGTTTTCCGTCATCGTGACGTACACATTCGCCGTCACACGAATGCTTGATACCATACTACTACTTTTATGGCGAACATGACCGAACATTTTTTATTTTTCTTCAAAGAACCGTGCATTTCTCATCCGGCATCCATCTTCCGTATATTTAACCCGGCGCTTTGGGAACATCCGGTTCAGCCGATAGGCTACTTGAACCCATGTAAGCCCCTCTAAATAATAGAGGCGGAACATAATTCTTAAATCAGACTTTTCAATCGCCTCTACGTACTCTTCTGCCTTTGTCGTTAATTCCAGAAGTTCCGCTTCCTTGGCTGTCAAAAGTTTCCGATAAAGTTCCGCCGCCCGCTTCTTTCTATACAGCATCGGATCTGGAAAACCATTGACCTTGATTGGACCTATCGTTAAATCCGCCCTGCTTCCTTTTACTGTGTCCGCCACAATCGGCGGGTTTTCCAGGAACTTGTCCAGTTCCCGGATGCGTCTTCTAATATCTTTTATCTCTTCCATAACTTCGCAATACTGCAGCAGCACCTGCTTGTCCAACGGCACCACCTCCTTATTTCTTTTTACACCAGCACAGAATCCGGAACCTTGCCTTGTTCCACTCTGCCAGTATCGGATCCGGAAGTATCCGGTAACGCCCTGCTGCCAAGTATTCCATATCTTCCGCCGCCTTGACTGCCGTACGGGAACGCCCTATCATTCTGCCTATTTCTGCGTATGTATACGCTCCCGGTACCTGTTGTCCTGTTTGTTCATCATACAAACCATGTAATAGCCTCATTCTTTTTATCTTCTCCTGCTGCCGAGAAAAGTCTGCATTGCTTCCAGGCACTCCTCCGGCGTTCCAATGCTTTCATATACTCCCAGCTTCTGAATTACTTTAAATGTAATCTCATAAAACAGGTCATATGTTTTATACGGATTTACGATAGCATCATTTCTGCTTCTCAGACTATACCGCACCGGGGCGAATGCTTTTCCGGCATCTTCCGTCAACCGTTCAGTCATAAAGTTGGCTTTTTTCTCGTTTTCAGAATTCTTCACTTTTCTTCCTCCGGTACAAATTCTTCGCACGCATCCTCGTCGCCCGCCGAATGCCAGTCGCAAAATTCGTCATACCAGCAGTTCCAGCACTTTCTATTTCCTGACAATTGGCTCAAACAATTCATGATATCTCCCTCCTATCATTCTCCCGAGCATCACAGCCGCCCATCTCTTTTATCAGCTCCAGCACTGCCGCTTTGGGGATGCTGTCCTCCGCAGATCCTTTCAGGCAGCGCTCCCGTGTTTTCTCTTCATCGCTTTTCAGCATCCCATAATCCGCATTGGTCTTGTAACGTGTTCTCATGCAGTCCTCCGTTCCCTCCTTCGCCTACACCGGCATTTCTACCACCGATCCAGAATCTTCCCGCGATAATACATCGCCAATTCCGCGTATGTACTGCTGCTTCCGTCGGATGTCCGCACCAGATACCGGTGCTTACTGATTACCCGGACCGTCCGACGCACAGTCCGCACCTCGCCTTTGGTACCTGTGTCGGCAAGCAGCATTACTTTGAGCGAATCCCCAACCTGCACTCGATTCCTGATCTTTTCCAGCTCATCCGGCCAGATGCCACCTACCATCCGACGATCATCTGGCTTGTCCAGTTCTTCGTCGTTTTCCTCCTTGCCTACACGCATCAACAGGTAAACCGCCCCCTGACCGCGCACACCGCCACCCTCCTGAATCAGTTCGCCCAGAGCACACATTTTCTTCACCGCAGCTCTGGTTCTATCCGGTTCCTCGCCAATCGCCTCCGAAAGCTGCCGAAGGGTATTTCTCTTACCGCCCCGAAGCTGCTTCTTGATAGCTGCCCGGCGTTCATCCATGCTTTTCATCGTCCTCTAACTCCTTTCATCCCAGTACCTTGATTCACAGTGCTTCCAGCCCCATCCTGTGATGCTGCACCCACCATCCCCCACACCATCGCATCGTAGTCGTAACCATGTTCTTCCAGGTTGTGGAAGCGGTTCTTCTTGGCGACTTCGGCGGCCCCATCCTGCCTCTGCGGATTCTTTTCTCTCCTGTCCCAATTTCTAACCGCTGCTTTCCAGTCCTTCATGCGATTTTTACCGACCATCCAGCCGTTACTGGTGTAAAAGTCAATAAAGTGCTCTGCATCCACGTTCGCGTAACCCATTTCCCGGCAATATTCACTCACATTCTCCAGGGTGGGCGGCGCGAAGCGCTTTTCTTTAACACCATCTATGGTGTTTTCTTTTTTTAGATCATTATCATACTCATTATCATTATCAGCTTTTTTTGCTTTTTCAGAAAAGCATTTGCTTTTTTTGCTTTTTTCCGAAACCATTTGCTTTTTATCAGAATCATTTGCTTTCGGTCTTCCACCTTTCTTTCCTGCTTCCGATCTGGCTGCACACGCTTCTTTGTAGCGCTGGCTGTCTGCGTCCAACTGCTGTTTGATAAGCTCAAACACAAACGCCAGTGCCGGATCCTCCGGGATGGCATCCGGGTCTTTCTGATAGGCATAGATAGCTTTGATGAGTTCGCCCGCCTGCTCGTTGCTCATCTTTTCAATGGCAGTGCCCCAGCTCTCATACATGACAAAAGATTTCTTATCACTCATCCTCGCCTATCTCCTTTCCTGCCTGCCAGTCCCGGTAATAGCAGATCCATGTGTCCAGCAGCAGGGTAATGATTCCGCCGCGGATCTGGGCTTTCAGTTCGCTAAAAATGTCGTCCGAATACATCCGCTGGAAGTTCTGCAGGTACATGGACACTCGCCACGGCTCATAGTTGCGCCGATGCATTACCACCGGAATCTCGCCCGCTCTGGCATCCTTGGAGGACTGCTGCAACGCCTTCCGAAGTCTCAGGTCTTCTACTCGCTTCACCTCGATATGTATGTCCGGCAGCCCGATCACATCCGCATCGCCAGAGGTCCCGCAATACTGCTGACCCCGGCGGCAGTTATATCCATAGTCCCGCAGGATGCCCGCAAGTTCACGCTCGCCGCGCTTTCCCTTTTCTCTCTGCATCTTCCCCATCCTGTCCTCCACCCCCGAACATACTAATCTGTCCATATATGCCATTCGGCTCTTTCCATCCCGTCGCAAATTTAAGTGCCCCCGCCTGTGCTGCACGGATTGCCTGCACGCGGCGATCTTGCCGCTCAGACCAGTGCTTGGCATCTGCCCGCCCCACATCCGTTGTCTCCGGCAGGTAATAGCCCTTGCCATCGTCACGGGTCAGAATCGCATAATCAAGCCGCAGAATCTCTATTCCCTTGCGGAGTATCCGATCACTGCATCCAAGCCGCTTGCACAACTCCCTGCGGGTCTGTGCGTTCTTATGTCCTACTCCCAGTGCATTGTATAAGGCACTGGTAAAGATTTCCATTTCTGTCAATTTCTTGTCCGACAAATCTCTTCCTCCTTCCGGAACGGGAGGGTCGGTCTCCCTCCCGATAAACCAATGGCATCCTGTAAAGGTTGGTAATATATAACACGGTAAGGCGTGCCAGGATGCTGTCTACGGGTTGCTATGTACAAGCCCTGTGGCTGTTGTACCGTTATAAATAACTCTTGCCAAACTCGGCAATAAACTGCTGCCTGGTACCGATATGCGCCTCATAATACTCCTGTGCCCGGCATTTCAGACTCTCATCGAACTCTTGGTTCATGTGAACGCTGTACGGTGTCATATTGTGCCAGTCCGGCCGAAGCGGGACGATAAAGCCATATGCCTCCGATCTGCTCCGGTTGACTCCATTAAATACATGATGGATTGCTATCTCCGGGCTGCCGGTAATGATGCAATGTTCCAGATCATCCACCAGTACACTGTGCAATTTCTTTCTTCCTGTGGTTTTCTTCATACTCTGCCATCATACGGGCCAGCTCATCCGGCGGCAGGGTCTCAATCCCCTGCTCCTTACATTCCGTTACCAGCCCGTTTATTAATTCGCTCATTTCCTTTGTGTCGTAAGTGCTGGATCCGGCAAGCACCGTATATGTGCGGTATGCTTTCCCGTCCCTACCCTGCTTAACCTGCGAAGTTGGACGGATATGGAAGGTTTCCGCCTCCAGCGCCGTTTCTTCTGCTTCGGTCGTGTCCGGCACAACCAGATACGCCATCTGACCAGCAATCATGAGATTCTGGCCGTACCTCCGAAGCATGAGGTTATGCGCCCGCGGCTTGGACATCCCCACCGCCTCCGCCAGCCGCGAGAGAAGGACCCAATAATACGCATTTGCATCCAAGCTCCGCTTCTCCCGCCATTGCTTTACAATAATCCGCAGGGGCTTGTCCATAATCTTATCAATCGACGGCGATACATCCGATTCCAGCTCAAACGTCAGCCGCATCCGGCCGGTCTTCCAGTCCATCGACACATCTTTTAAAGTTCCCTTGCTCTCCATAGGCTAATTGAATGGAAGACCGCTCGCTTCATCCTCCGGCGGCACCGTAGCTGGATCAACTTTTCCTTTGGCTTTATCTGGCGTCTTCTTAAACGCCTCCATCGCGCTCTGGAATAGCTCCACAGTCAGGTGTTCCAACGAATCTACACCGATTGCTTTCAAAATGCATTTCGGACTCTTTCCGATTCGATCGCACTCTTTCAGGAATACATTCCTCATCGCTTTGGTTGCCAGTTCCGGGGCCTTCTCCGAAGCCGGCGGTGTCTCTGCATCCGGATCCTTCATTTCCTCAGTCGGAATGCAGAACACCTGAAAGCAGGCATATTTGAACGCAACCGACATTGCTTTATTGGTTGCTTTGTCGCCGCTGTCCATCCCCTCGCCAATCACCACAGCTTCAATGTGGCTGCCGTCCTCGGCGTAGAACGTATATTTCATGCGGCAGACCGAATATAAAAGCATCCCGCCCTTCGCAGTCCTGCGTTCCTCCCGCGTCTGATCCATAACCTCCGGGACAACGAACAGGTGATGCTTAATAAATGCCGGATTCAGTGCATTCATGACCGTGTCAATACCGCGATATTTGAATCCCTGCTGCTTATTTAATAAATCTTTCCCGACCACTCCCACGTCTTCCATGACGGCCACTATCGTCTGGAAGATATTCTTTTTTGTCTCTCCCATATCTCTGCCACCTATCTAATAATCATGTTGCTACGGGTTACAATCGATACTCCAGGAATCTCAGTGCCATTGTCCAGCGCCTCTTTCAGTGCTGTCTTATTCAGCTCTGGATCCTTGCGGCGGATGAACTCTTCCGGAAGTGCATTGATATCCCCGGCGTATTCAATTGCCTTGCTGGTGCGGTATGATACCGCCACCTTACTTGTCTTGAACTTCTTACCGTCCAATGCCCTCTTGACGTACTTCTGAAGTGATTCAACCTTTCTTTCAGCTTCTCTCTGCCGCGTTTCAAGCACCCGCTGTTCATTTTTGAGCTGCTCCGCATCGCTTTTCAGATCCTTGATCCAGAGCAGAACATTCTCGATCTTCTCGTCTCTGGCTTCCTGCAGCGCATCCAGTGCCGCATAAGCCTCCTCATTTACAATCTCTCCTGTCTCTTCATCGACCGCTGCCTCAAACGCTTCCATGATGCGGGCATCAATCTCATACAGATTCATAAGCTGCCTCCGATTCATTTGCTCTATTTTTATTTCTCTGATTTCTATGGTTAATTCGGTGCTTCATATCTTTCAGACACTCCTCGCACGCCAGACCGCTGCTTTCCAGATATGCACCGCAGCAGTCACATCTTTCCAGCATCCTGTAACTCCTTTTTCTTGTCTGCCAGCTCTTTCAGCAGCCGATCCATGCTGCAATCAATATAATTAGTATTGAAAATCTGATATTCGCAGCAATCAGGACACCAACCATTCGGATATACACTAATATCTACGTTGCCAACAACGTGCCCATTAAACGTAAAGAAGGCCGTAGGCTTGCGTCCAGTAATCTCCTGATTTCTTTCTTGAGTGGTGTTGATCTCCAACACCATCTCCAGTGCCTTATGAATCTTCTTCCGGCGCATCTTCTCAATTTTCTTTGCCAGTCTCTTCTTCATTGGATACTTCCTCCCATGTCGCTGCCATAACTGCCAGAAGCAATGTATGGAAATCCGCATATGCTTTTGCCATTGCATCCTCCCGAATCTCTTGATATAATCAACCTGTTAATATTTTTATTAATGCGACCGTTTAGCTCTGCCAAGCTGGCGGTCTTTTTCTTTGGTTTCCCATAACCAGTGTACCGACTGGCGTTAATCATCGCACCAGTGCGGTTCGTTCCATTTGTTCTTCTACTCATAAACTCTCCTGTTCTGTGTAAGCCAGAGCTTCCGCTTCTTTCTTCTCTAACTACTCTTTTCCCTTGCAGATAGTTCCAAGCAGCATAGCAATATCTTTTCCCTTGTAAGTCTGCTCTTCGTTTTCCAGGTATCCGATGAGGTAATAAATGCAGCGTTCGATACGAACGGCATCATCTCTGTAGCACTCTTTGCGTCCAAGATCCGTATTCAGCATTCCGTCAATGATATCTCTAATTTCTTTTGCCATCTTTTTCACATCCTAATGCAGTACCAAGAGCGCCCCGGTCGCGATCCCCGCAACCATCGACATCACTACCGCTACCTCTGCCATCAGATGCAGGTGCTTGTCCTTCTGCCGCAACTCCGCTTCCAGCGTCTGGATCATCTGCTTGTGCTGGCTCCGCAAATTCATGCACTCGATGTTTCTTTCTTCTCTCATCACGTTTCCTCACTTTCTTCTCATATCCCCGGCAGGTGTATTCCCTGTCTGATTCCCAACACCGCCACCGCTTCTGGCAGGTCTTACACGACCCTTTCATGCCACCGAATCCTTATCCATCGGATTCCGCCCAGTTTTCTCTATGTACAATGCCATCAAGCGGAACACCAGCAGAACACGCCCCGACGGCGGCCTGCCGACAATGTATTGCAGATTCCTGCTCCCCGTGCCTATTCGCTTCGCCAGCTCCTCATCCGTCCATCCGGTACGGTTTTTAATAGCAGATACCCAATCCTTGATCCAGAACCAATATTCCGGTGGTTTTACGATTGATTTACTCATTCAAATACACCTCGCATTCTCTGCCCCGTCTCAATTTATCTTAAGGACAAAATGCACGTTACCACGCAGAGCCAAGCCGCTACTCCCCACGTTATCCATGCAGCCAAATAATGTTCTCTGAGCACCAACGTTACTGCGGCTATGTTTATCACAGTTATGCTCATTGTTCTTACCATATCTACAGAAATTTGGTAATCAACCATGTTCTGACCTCCGTGATTTTCGCTACCCAAATTTGGGTAGCAAGTCTTAATCTGAAATAACTAAAATGATGGCAGATCCCTCAACCAAAATTTCTTTCTTTTGATCGGGTTCCGCAGTAATCACCTCTACCCCTTCTCTAGTCTTTAACTCTGCGACCAATTCGCAGGTTTTGGTGCTGTTTCGTTCTGCCCTTCTCACCTTCTTCACCTCCCCTGCTCCACAACCTACAATGTCATGCACCCCTTTTTTAATCGGATGATTTAAAATCATCTTTCTGTTTAAAAAAAATTGACTCTTTCTCTTTCAGACTTTTGATTTCAAGCAAATCACACAGTGCTGCTACCTCGCTCGTTTTAAATTCGCGCTCGTTATTCAGCTTTAATGCAAATCCATAACTTGTAAGACCAAGGTGTTCTGCTACGAATTTTAATTTTAAACCTCTGGATTTAATCAAAGCCTTTAAAGTATCTGAATCTGTCAAACTTCTCACATCCTTTCTTGGTTGATGATTTTAAATCATCTGTGCTTATAATACTACCGTGTAGATTAAAAGTCAACTATTTTTTTCGTTTTAATCAAAAAATATTGATTTTAAATCATTTTCGTGTTATATTCCTTATATAAAGAAAAGGAGGTTCTGATATGCCGGAAATAGGGAAAAGGATTCGGGCAAAGCGTGAAGAACTTGGATTAACACAAGAAGAGCTTGCTTCAAAACTTGGATATAAAAGTAAAACTACAATAGCTAAAATAGAAAATGGAACAAACGATATTGTGCAGAGCAAGGTGGCTGAATTTGCCAAAGTGCTAGGTACTACTCCTGCATACCTTATGGGATGGGTAGAGTTTGACGATCGCGGCTCCGGCAAGGAAGCCGACGATGGAGATCCAATACTCAATAAGCTGGCAGCGAACATTCTCAAATTCCACGGCGAACAGAAACGCCTGTTTGATAATTATGAAGAACTATCCGATACAAATAAGAAAAAAGTGGTTAATTACTCCGACAACCTCCTGGCGATCCAGCGGATGGAGGAAGAACAACTCCACCTGATTCCAGATGTCGCTCATACTGGCTCGGATGCGCAGCCTACAACCATCGCAGCCCACTTCGATGGTGATAAATACACAGAGGATGAAAAGAACGAGATCAACCAATTTGCTGAATTTGCAAAGAATAATAAGAAATAATCATTTCAGAAAGGAAATGCATATGACTACTGCTGAATTTATCCAGTTCCTGCTGGAACGTTTTCTGATTGAATGGAAACGCCGTGACCGCTCCGGAGTCTATGGTTTTACCCAGCGACTGATGGCATATAACTCAAATAAAATCGAGGGCAGCACCCTGACAGAAGAACAGACCGCCTCCCTCTTCGATACCGGTACACTTCCAAAATCCGATGATTATTACCGTGCTAAAGATGTAGAGGAAATGAACGGCCACTTCCTGGCATTTAATAAAATGCTGGAAACAATAGAACAGCCACTTACCCAGGAACTGATCAAGCAATTCCACTATGAGCTGAAAAGCGGCGTCTTTGAAGATCGTGCCAACGGTTACGCGATTGGAGATTACAAGAAACGTCCTAATATCGTCGGTATGTATGAAACCGTACTTCCCAGCAAGGTGCCGGAAGCGATGAGCGAACTTCTCGCCTGGTATGGCTCCCAAACTGTTACACTGGAAGTTTTGGCGGAGTTTCACGCACGATATGAGAGCATCCATCCATTCCAGGACGGAAATGGGCGCACCGGGCGCATCATCATTTTCCGAGAATGCCTGCGGCATGGCATCTCACCACTGATCATTGAAGATGCACACCGGCCGGAATATCTGGAAGCCTTAAAAGAATACCGCGAAGCCGGATCCATAGCAAAGCTGCTTTCACTCTTCCATCTTGAACAGGAGTATTACCGGAACCGGTGCCAATATTTTATGTCAGAATAATTTGATACAGGAGGGCTTTTATGAACTCGTATGAATCTTTACAGGAAGAAGCCCGCAAGGACGGCGTCAACGTCATTGATTATCCATTTGACAGTAAACGAATCCGCGGGCTGTACTGCGATGGCGTTGTCGCCATACGGAAGGACATGACTACCACTGAAAAGTCCTGCATCTTAGCCGAAGAACTAGGACATCACCATACAACAACCGGAAATATTTTAGAGCAAGAATCCGTTTCCGACCGGAAGCAGGAACGCACGGCGCGGCTATGGGCTTACAATAAACTCATTGGACTCTCCGGCATCATTCAAGGCTACCGAAAGCACTGCCGCAATCTACACGAACTGGCGGAGTGCCTGGAAGTGTCAGAAGATTTTCTGAAAGAGGCGCTGGAGTGCTACCGTGAAAAGTATGGGTGCTATACAGAACTGGGCGGATATCTGATTATGTTTGAACCGTATCTG
>CAVKOQ010000065.1:0-14994 GCA_963657995.1 bacterium | reverse complement strand
AGCAGCCATGATGGAATCGCAATTATAAGGCAGGTCAGTATGCCTCTCAAATTTTTTTCCATAAAATTCATTTTATAAATGCCTCACTTTCTTTTTATGTATGGAATTTTATCACTGGACAATGATAAGGTAAAATTATATAATTCTATCGAATAATAAATATTTTTTATTGATATAGAGGGTACATATGCTTGATTTTAGAACAGATACATTTCTTACTGTATGCCAGACAATGAATTACACTGCCGCGGCAAGACAATTAAATATTACTCAACCTGCTGTTTCACAGCACATCCGTTTTTTTGAAGAACAGTATGGCACTTCACTTTTCACCTACAAGAATAAGCAGCTTTTTCTCACACGCTCCGGTGAAATACTGCGTAAACATCTTCTGACAATGAAAAATGATGAAAAAAATATTATAGAAGAATTACAAAGCGTTTCTACTGGAATAGAGACACTTTCTATCGGTGTTACCATGACGATAGGCGAGTACACTATCGTAGATAAACTTGCCAATTTTCTAAAACAGCACCCCGAGATAAATATTCACCTTCACTATGGAAATACATTTCAGCTCCTGAAGCTACTGGATAACGGAATGATTAGCATGGCTATCGTAGAAGGAAATTATCCGAAAGAGAATTATTCCCATAAAAAATACAGCACAGAAGACTATATAGCCGTCTGTGCTGCATCGCATGAATTTATTATAAAGCACCCTCATACCATCAGTGACCTTAAAAGCGAACGTCTCCTCGTTCGCGAAGAGGGCTCAGGTACAAGAAATATTCTTGAACAGAGTCTGCTTTCCCGCGGTTTTCATATCTCTGATTTCATACATTATACCGAGATAGAAAACATGCATACGATCATCGGTCTCTTAAAAAGGGACTGTGGCATATCTTTTCTGTATAAGATCGCTGTCGAAAATGAATTAAAAAACGGTATTTTAAAAGAAATCTCACTGGATGATTTCAAAATGCAGCATGATTTCGATATTATCTGGAAAAATCACAGCATATATACTGATAAATATCTTGCCATTTGCAAAGAATTCATGTGACGACTATACATATAATGTTATCTCGTACTCTATACGCTATAATCACTCAAACTGACTGTTATAAAGCGTAGCATATGCCCCGCCTCTAGTCAGAAGTTCTTCATGATTTCCATGTTCGATAATATTTCCATGTTCCATGAAGAGAATCATATCAGCATCCCTGATCGTAGAAAGTCGGTGTGCTATGACAAAACTTGTGCGTCCACGCATCAACTGCTTCATCGCCTTGCCAACCCCTACTTCTGTTCGTGTATCCACGCTCGATGTTGCCTCATCAAGAATCAGAATAGGCGGATTGCACAAGAATACTCTGGCAATCGTAAGAAGCTGCTTCTGACCTGCGGATAAATTGGCGTCTTCGTTGCTTATTACAGTATCATATCCCTTAGGCATAGTGCGGATCAAATAGTCAATCTTGGCGGCTTTAGCAGCAGCCTCTATCTCATCACGTGTTGCATCAGGCCGTCCATAAGCAATATTTTCCGCTACAGTTCCAGAAAATAGCCATGAATCCTGCAGTACCATGCCAAAATTCTTTCGAAGTGCCATTCTCGTCATTCTGGCTGTATTAATTCCGTCAACCGTGATTTTTCCGCTGTTTATTTCATAAAATCTCATCAGAAGATTAACCAGAGTTGTCTTACCGGCGCCCGTACTTCCAACTACGGCAATCTTTTGTCCCGGTTTTGCACTAAAGCTTATATTTTTCATCAACATACTGTCATGATCATAGCCAAAGCTTACATTTTTAAACTCAATTTCTCCCTTAGCACGATCAAGTGCGACAGGTGAAGCTGACTCCTCACTTTCTTCCTCTTCATCTAAAAGTGCAAATGTTCTCTCCGCCGCAGCCAAGGCTGACTGCATAGAGTTAATCATATATGACGCCTCTGTAAGCGGTTCGGCTGCAAGGTTTATATACTGAAAAAGTGCCTGCATGACACCTACTGTCATAGTGCCGCTTAGAAGCGCACGTCCGGCAATCAAGGCAATCACTGCCTGTGAGATTCTTGTAAGCAATCTAATCAGCGGATTTACGCAGTTAGAAAGAAAATCTACCCTCTGATTTGCAATTCTTGCCTTTTCAACTGCCGATTCAAATTTTTCCATACTGTCAGCTTCATTATTGTATGCACGGATAACATTTCGTCCGTTATAATACTCTTCTGCAATTCCTGTCAGCTCTCCTATGCTCTCCATTCGATCTCCGGCATAACGAAGACTTTTCCCTGAAACATTCTTTGTGATTAACGTACTAAGAAGCATAAATACCAGGAATAGCAGTGTAATCGGAACACTATAATAAAACATCATACCTATCGAGCCGATAATCGTTCCGATTGATACAATCAGTCTTAATAAACCTGTCTGCATTACCTCAGACATCTTATCAAGGTCGCTCGTGACACGGCTTAGCAGTTCTCCTGCTTTATTTTGGTCAAAAAATCTAAGTGGCAGACGATTCAGTTTCGCAGCTACCTGCTTACGCAGATCCATAACCAGAGTATCTGCCACATTTGCCATCAGATAGGACTGTAAAAAATAAAACAACCACAGAAAGAAGTACTGGATAGCAAGCCAAAACAGCTCCATTCCCATGTTATTCCAGGTGATTTGAAATACCGTTTTATTTTCCCATCCGTTTTTAATACTTTGCCATAAATGGTCTATCACAATCGCACTGTACATAGGCAGCCAGATTGACAGGATGACATAAATAATGATAGATATACATATGATGGTCAGCCTGATTCGCTGTCCACTAAACTGCCTAAACAAACGCAAGGCTGTATTTTGCTTTTTCATGACTGTCCCTCCCTTGTCTGAGAACGGTAGATTTCCTGATAAACAGGACAGTTTCGCATAAGTTCATCGTGCGTACCTTTTCCGACCATCTGCCCTTCATTCAGCACTATAATCTGCTCTGCATGTCGAATCGTGCTGATTCGCTGTGCAATAATCAGAACAGCCGCATTTTTTGTCTCATTGACCAGTGCTTTTCTAAGTGCAGCATCGGTTTTAAAGTCAAGTGCCGAAAAACTGTCATCAAAAATAAACAACTCAGGTTTTTTCACGAGTGCCCTTGCTATAGACAGTCTTTGCCGCTGGCCACCGGAAAAATTTGCACCTCCCTGTGCAACATAGGAATTCAGTCCATCCGGCAGTGATGTGATGAAATCAGATGCCTGTGCAACAAAAGCCGCATGCATCAGTTCCTCATCCGTAGCATTTTTATTGCCATAACGAAGATTGTCCGCAATTGTTCCCGAAAAGAGCCATGCCTTTTGCTGTACATAGGCAATGTGGTCACGAAGATAGCTTTGCGGCATCTGCCTTACATCAATGCCATTTAGTTTCACACAGCCGTCCACTACATCGTGAAATCTAAGAACCAGTGATGCAACTGTAGATTTGCCACTTCCTGTTCCACCGATAATTGCCGTTGTCTCTCCACGACGGCATGTAAAATCAAGGTGTGAAAGAGTATTTTCCTCTGCATCTGCAAAGCGAAAAGACACATTTTTGAAAGTAAGCACCTCGTCTTCATGAGAATTTGCATCCGCAGGTGCCTGGTCAGTCTTATCAACTATTTCCGGGCTGTGTTCAAGCACTGTGCGAATACGCTCACAACATTCCATGGCACGTGGCAGATTTAAAATCTCTATCTGAGCCATCATAAGGAAGAAAAGCACCATCATGGCATACTCAATTAATGCTGTGATATCCCCAATCCGCAGGTTTCCAACGCTGATTTCCTTTCCGCACAGACAATATATCACCACTATAAAAAAATTGACGAAAAAGTATGACAGACCATCCAGACATGAAAAACGCCTATTTGCCCTGATGGATGTCTGAGCATAAGTGGAAAAAGTATAATTCATTCTTCTTTCTTCACGCTCTTCACTGTTAAAAGCCCTGACGACACGAACGCCTGTGATATTTTCAAGCAGTACTACTGACATTTTGTCAAGCAGTCTTTGGAGCTTACGAAAAAGTGGTGCAGCACTTTTCATGATCATGTACGCAAGAAGCATAACTGCCGCCACAACAATCAGCAGCAAAAATCCTATTCTTGTATCCAGCCTGAACGACAAAATCATCGCGACAATACAGATTGCAGGAACCGGAAGTATGATCGAAAGCATGCTTTTCATTGCCAACTGTATGGTATTCACATCTGATACAGTTCTGGTAATAATAGAAGCAGTACCAAATCGTCTAAAGTCATATACCGAGAGTGTCAAGGATTTTTCATAAAGTGCATTTCTTATATCTTTACCGACTCTGGAAGCTAAAATTGCACATGTATAACCACCTAAAATACCACATATTCCGGAAGCTACAGAAAAAACAGCCATTTTGATTCCGGTAGCAAGCAGCTTATCAAATGCTGCCCCCGAAGAACCAAGATTTAACATTTGTGCTGCTAATGTAGGAATAAACAATCCTCCCATCACATCGAGAATTGACAAAACAATGGCAGCGGCACATATCAGCCAATGCCGCCGTGTGAATTGTAAAATCAATTTCATAAGAATTTACCTCCATTTTCTTGACATAAATGCTGATAATTTGATACTCTAAACTATATAGCAACTATACAGTCAAGAGGTAAATATCATGTTTTCAAATAATTATTTCACAATTTCGGATTTTGCCAAGCTTATGGGCATAAGCCGCCAGACACTGATTTATTATGACCGCATAGATCTTTTTAAACCGGTCAAAACTTTAGGCAACAAATACCGCTTATATTCAAGAAGTCAGATCAATGTCATAAGTCTTATCACCATGCTGAGTGCCATGGGGGTTCCGCTTAAAGAAATTAAATTAATAATCGACCGTATTTCTCCCGATACGGCTATCGATGTTCTAAACAAACAAAAACAGAAAGTTCAGGAAGATATCAGAAAGCTACGAATGATTGAATCTATGATGGATCTTCGCATTGAACAGATATCCCTTGGAAATAGAGTATTGCAAGAGAATGTTCCTGAAATTTCCATTGTAGAACTCAATAAAGAAATTCCTCTTTATATTGGTAAAGCAATCGATTGTGTGTGGGATGAAATCACAGATGATATGATTATAGAATTTTATTCCGAATGCGAAAAACAAGGCTTTCCGCTGATTTTCTCTTATGGACAGATGAAAAGTATGGAAAATCTACTGTCAGGTCAGACAGACTTGATATCCAATATGTGTTTCGTCCTGAAGGACTATGCCAAAGCAAATGCTGTCATTCCAAAAGGTAAATATGTGGTAAGCTACGCATATGGCGATTATGGTGATATCAAGGATATTTACAATAAAATATTGTCTTATATAAATGAACAAAATCTGAAAATCGCAGGAAATGCATATGAAGAATACTTGATTGATGAACTTGCCGAGAGTCATTCCGATAGGTTTGTTATGAAGATCATGGTGGAAACTACGGAAAACGAGGATGTCACCTATGCTATAAGAACTTGAGTTTCATTCTATTAAATAGAGCGGAATCTGATACTCTGAATTAACCTGCAGATATAAATTCAAAGTAGTCAGATTCCATGTATTGCTGACAAGCACTACCATCTTGGTTAATGCTACCTGTCACGACTGTTCCTACATTCATCTAGTTCTCGTCAAGAGACAACAGGTCTCTGTATGACAACTCTGCCCAAACATGTCGCAGCATCTCACACGCTCAACATTATATCCTCGTTCTCCGAGATATTTTACGTCACGTGCCAATGTTGCGGAATCGCAGCTTACATAAACCACTCGCTTCGGCTGCATTCTTATGATCGTATCGAGACATACGCTGTCACAGCCTTTTCTTGGAGGATCTACGACTATGACATCAGCATAAACCTGATTCTTTTCATATTCCCTTGGAAGTACTTCTTCCGCTTTTCCGACAAAAAACTCGACATTTTCCATGCCATTTAATGCTGCATTCCTGCGAGCATCTTCAATAGCCTGTGGTACTATCTCCACTCCGTAAACCTTCTTTGCTTTTTGAGCCAGAAACAGCGAGATCGTTCCGATTCCGCAGTACAGATCCCATACAGTCTCTCCACCTGTAAGGCCAGCATATTCCAGTGCCGTTCCGTATAACTTCTCAGTCTGAACAGGATTTACCTGATAAAATGACAGTGGCGAAATCTGATATGATACATTTCCTATTTTATCCGTGATATATCCCGGGCCATAAAGATTTACAAGCTTTTCGCCCAGAATAACATTCGTTTTTTCTTGATTGATATTATAAGAAATACTGCTCATGCCACAAACAGTCTTTAACCGCTCCACAAAAATATCTTCATGGGGAAGTTTCTTGCCATTGATGACAAGACAGACCATAAGCTCTCCGCTTGAAAATCCTTTTCGTATCAACGCATGGCGAACCAGTCCCTCGTGCTTTTCTTCATAATATGGGGAAATATTGTATTCTTCCATGACATTCTTGATAATATCTAAAATTACAGCATTTTCTTCAACACCCAGAAGACAATCCTCTGCCTCCACTATATGGTGCGTGCGTCCCGCATAAAATCCCGCAATGATTTTTCCATCCTTATCACGACCAAATGGGAACTGTGCTTTGTTGCGGTATCGCCACGGGTCCTCCATTCCAAGGATTGACTCCATAACAAGTTCTTTTCCTTCTTCATCCCCAGGTAGTCCAAGATTATCCATCCCACCTATACGCCGCAGATTGTTGTAAACTTTACATTCTTTAAAACGAAGCTGGGCGTCATAATCCATCATCTGAAGCTGGCATCCGCCGCACTGTCTGGCCACCGGACATCTTGGCGTCACACGATCTTTTGACGGTTCTAAGACATCAATCAATCTGGCAAAACCGTAATTTTTCTTCATCTTCATCGCACGTGCCAGAATCCTGTCACCAATCACAGCGTCTTTTACAAACCAGATATAGCCATCCAACTTTCCAATTCCGGCCCCATCTTCGCTCATATCTTCGATTGTCAGTTCAAATTCATCATTTTTCCTGATTTCCACTCTATGTACTCCTCATCCAACTAATCTTTCATCCGATTTAACTCCGTCGAAGAAATCCCCCTCTAAGCTTTAGCGAAAGTATGGGACTGACAATCTCTCGACTGAGTTAAACGCTCCGCGAGAATGCACCTTGGCACATTTCTATGAATCAATATAATGTGCCCGCTCTCCACCTATATACTTAAGTCTCGTTCTGGCACAGGTCACATGTGCTCCACCTACCGCCCGAATAGATGTTCTCACAGGAACGGCCACCGGACGAAGATGCATTCCGATAAAGGTATCTCCGATATCAATTCCGGCATGTGCCTGAATATACTCTACCGCTGCCGGGCTTTCAAATCCTGCATACGCGGCTGTGGCAAAGGAGCCTCCGGCTTTTAACTGAGGTACAACATTGACCATCGATAAGTCATACTTTTCAGCCATCTCTTCTTCCAGAATAAGTGCCCTGTTCAGGTGTTCGCAGCACTGTGCTGCCAGATAAATTCCACGTGATTTTGTAATTGCATGCAGCTCATCAAACACCGCTTTTCCGATCTCTTCACTGGAATATGAGCCAATCTTATGTGAAGCAATCTCACTTGACGAACATCCCACCACCAGAATCTGTCCTGCTTTCATATTCGCTACATCTAAAAGCTCCTCAGCAATGATACGAACTTCCCGACGTATTTCTTCTATCTGATCTGCACTTTCTGTCTCTTTTGATATTCCATCTGCACTCATCCTGCTGCCTCCTGTAAATTTTCCTATGAATCCAAAAAGCTGCGGCTTAAACAGGTTCCCTCCGCAGCTTTAACATTATCAAAACTATCTTTTATAAAACTCCTGAATACGATCGAGTCTCGCAGTCATGCCACCAAGCAGCATATCAGCTGCCGCAAATGCTGCCATCGTCTCAACCACCACGACCGCTCTAGGAACTATTATCGGATCATGACGTCCCTTGATATTTATACTGATTTCTTCGCCATCTTTGTTGACAGTTCTCTGTTCCGATGCTATGGATGGTGTCGGCTTAAATGCTGCACGAAATACCACTTCACTGCCATCCGTCATGCCACCAAGAATACCGCCCGCGTGGTTTGTGGCTTTGACTACATTTCCATCAGCTCTCATGACAAATGCATCATTATTCTCACGTCCGGACATCTTTGCCGCATGAAAACCTTCGCCTATCTCAAATCCCTTGACAGCGCCAATCGAGCAGATCGCTTTTGCAAGATTGGCACTGAACTTGTCAAACACAGGGTCGCCAAGACCAGCCGGAAGTCCAGAAATCACGCATTCCACGATGCCTCCTGCGGAATCTTTTTCTTCCATCTTCTCTTCCAGGTACTTTTCTGCCTCGGTGGCCGCCACAGAATCCGGCATATATAATTTATTATTTTCACACTCTGCCAAATCGAATCTTTCCATCGAAATATCCACTGGTCCAATTGATTTAGTATACGCTTTTACATGAATATTCATGGAATTCAAGAATTTGGCAGCTATAGCACCTGCTGCCACTCGTCCGATCGTCTCACGCCCTGAGGATCGTCCGCCTCCGCGATAATCTCTGAAACCATATTTTTCATCAAATGTATAATCAGCATGACCTGGACGGTAATAGGATGCTATCTCGCTGTAATCCTTAGAGTGCTGATCCTGATTTCTTACAAGCATTGAAATCGGCGTTCCAGTCGTACGTCCCTCAAAAACTCCCGACAGAATCTCAACCGTATCACTCTCACTGCGCTTCGTAGTAAAACGGCTCTGTCCGGGTTTTCGTCTGTCAAGATATCTCTGAATATCCTCCTCACAAAGTTCAAGCCCTGCCGGACAACCGTCCACAACTACTCCCACACCGGCTCCGTGGGACTCTCCCCACGTTGTCATTGTAAGTATTTTTCCATATGTTGAACCTGACATTATCGCTGCTCCTTTATTTCGTTCTGCGGCTGTGAACCTTTGTAATTACACAGCAATTCGGCTCATTAACCGAAATACTGCGTCCGCTCATCACAAGAAGTTTCTCTTCATATTCTATCCTAAAGAATGAAATACTGTTGCTTGCATGGTTGATCGATGCCAGATGATTGCCATCCGGGAATATAGCTATATCCTTTGGATAATCACCGCTGATCGGCAGACAGCAAAGCAGTTTCAAAAGTCCTGTATCCGCATCACGCTCATATACGCTTACTGAATTATCCCCCGCATTGCTGCAGAAAAGGTGAGTCTCATCATCCGACATACGTATATTGCATGCAGCTGTCAGCTGGCTCGTACGTTCTGGTGCTGTAGAGGAAATGGTCTGTATTTTCTCAATCTTCGGCACACGATCACCGGTCTCATATGTATATACATCAATTACATTCTTAATCTCATACATCAGATATAAGAATTTGCCGTCTTTGCTGAACATAAAATGTCTTGGACCGGATTCCAAATCACATCGAATCGCATCAACCTGTGAAAGTGTTCCCTTTTCTCCGTCAAAACGGTAAATCTTCACCTGATCGATTCCAAGATCCGCTACCAGAAGGAATTTACCATCTGGTGTGCGCTCTGCACAGCTCACATGCGGACGGAAGGTACGCTCTGCCACACTTCCAAGGCCCTTGTGATATACACCGTCCGTAACTTCTCCCACGGATCCGTCAGAATTGATTCGAACCACAGTCTCCTTGCCATCATGATAGCCAGACACAAATATGAACTTATCCTCCGCATCCGTAGAAATATGGCATCCCCGCATAGCCTTGATATTGGCACTGTTTACACGGGTAAGTGCACCATTTTCCAAGATACGGAATGCCACAACACCTTCATCTGCAATGGAATAAAGCATCTTTCCGTCATGTGAGACTGTCAGATAAGAAGAATTATCCACCTCGACCTCACATCTATAAATAAATTTCCCATTTTCCACATCTACATCATATACGGTAATCCCCTTTGCCTGTCCGTTATATGAATATGATCCTACATAAGCCATATACTTGTCCTGCATGAAATGTTCCTCCTTAGTATTCCCCCCGACACCGAATAATCACGTGATTCGTGTTCCGGTATCATGCCATAACACTGCGATAATTTCTTTTCCTATTCTAACATTATAATGCATTTTTTGCACCCCCTATTTTTATGACACACGAACCATTTTTCCCTGTCAAAAAAAGTTGTAATTTAGTTTGTCTTTTTCTTGACAGACATATGACATTCTGTATAATAGATACTCGTAGGCGAGTTTATTATTTCTAAACAAAAAGCTTAATTTTACATTCATTTTAGAATATCTAAACTTTTATCTTACATTTACGCGTTTTTACGAAAGGAGGCCGCCTTTTCTTGAGCATAGGGGGAAAATTAAAAGAGCTTCGGGTTTTAAAGGGACTTACGCAGGAAGAACTTGCCGACCGTGCTGAGCTTTCCAAGGGATTTATTTCCCAGGTAGAGCGCGATCTGACATCTCCATCCATAGCAACTTTGATGGATATTCTCCAGTGTCTTGGCACTACTATCGGAGAATTTTTCAACGAGGTTCCGGAAGAGCAGATTGTATTTGAAAAGAAGGATTATTTTATCAAAGAAGATTCTGAGCTAAAGAATGAAATTCAGTGGATCATACCGAACGCCCAGAAGAACACTATGGAACCGATATATCTGACTCTTGGTGCAGGCGGTTCTACTTATCCCGACAGTCCGCATGAGGGTGAGGAATTTGGTTACGTCCTATCCGGAAGTATCCTGATTCATCTGGGAAACCGGACTTACAAAGCAAAAAAAGGCGAATCTTTTTATTATACAAGCGACAAGACTCACTATCTTGAGAGCCGCTCCGGGGCGACTATCATCTGGGTCAGCTCGCCGCCAAGTTTTTAATCAATATCTTTTTATATATGGAGGAAAAGCATGAGCCAGCCATTAATCGATTTACAGCATATTTCTAAGAGTTTTGACGACACCCTTGTACTGGATGACTTGAGCCTTTCGGTTAAAGAAAATTCTTTTGTGACACTTTTGGGTCCCAGTGGCTGCGGAAAAACAACCACTTTAAGAATAATAGGCGGATTTGAATCTCCTGATAAAGGACATGTCATTTTCGGTGGAAATGATATCACAAAGCTCCCGCCAAACAAAAGACAGCTGAATACGGTATTTCAGAAATACGCCCTGTTTCCACACATGAGCATCGCAGATAATATCGCATTTGGTTTAAAAATCAAGAATAAATCAAAATCATATATTGAAGACAAAATTAAATATGCTTTGAAGCTTGTAAACTTAAACGGATTCGAACATAGAAGCATAGACTCTCTAAGCGGTGGCCAGCAGCAGCGTATAGCCATAGCACGTGCAATAGTCAACGAGCCTAAGGTTTTACTTCTTGATGAACCACTTGGTGCACTTGATTTAAAACTCAGACAAGATATGCAATATGAGCTTATCCGCCTCAAAAATGAGCTCGGCATTACCTTCATCTATGTAACCCATGATCAGGAAGAAGCTCTGACCATGTCAGATACCATAGTTGTCATGAACCAGGGCTACATCCAGCAGATGGGTTCTCCTGAACAGATCTACAATGAGCCGGAAAATGCATTTGTTGCTGATTTCATCGGTGAGAGCAATATCGTAAATGGTCTTATGATCCACGATGAGCTGGTAGAGATCTTCGGTGCCAAATTTGCCTGTGTTGATAAGGGATTTGGCAATAATAAGCCGGTCGATGTTGTCATTCGCCCGGAAGATATCGATCTTGTAAAGCCTGAGGACGGAACTTTACAGGGCGTAGTCACACACCTAATTTTCAAGGGTGTTCACTATGAAATGGAAGTTACCACCCCTGACGGATATGAATGGCTGGTTCACAGCACAGATATGTTCCCTGTCGGTGAAAAAGTAGGTATCCATGTAGACCCATTTGATATACAGATCATGAACAAGCCTGAGTCAGAAGACGAGGAAGCCGTCGGTGTCAACGAATAGAAAGGAGCCGGATTCATTATGAAATCACACATGAAACAACTCTTGGCCGGACCTTATATTCTCTGGATGATAGGATTTACCATCATACCACTCCTTTTGATCGTATATTATGGCCTGACCAATAAAAGCGGTGCCTTTACACTGTCAAATATCTGTGCCATCACTACTCCTGAGCACATGAAGGCCCTGCTTTTATCACTAGGACTATCACTTATAGCGACTGCCATCTGCCTGCTTTTATCCTATCCGCTGGCACTGGTACTGCGCCGCCGCGGTATAGGTTCCGGCAGCTTCATGGTATTTGTCTTTATTTTACCGATGTGGATGAACTTTCTGCTCCGCACCCTTGCATGGCAGACACTTTTAGAGAAAAACGGTGTCATAAATGGAATTCTTTCATTTCTGCACCTGCCTAACCTCTCCATCATAAATACACCGGGTGCAATCATTCTTGGTATGGTTTACAATTTTCTGCCATTTATGATTCTGCCTATCTACAACGTACTGGCAAAAATAGATGACAACACTATAAATGCTGCAAAAGATCTTGGTGCAAACAGTTTCCAGACACTTATCCATATCTGGATTCCGTTAAGCATACCAGGGATCATCAGTGGCATAACTATGGTGTTTGTACCTGCACTGACGACATTCGTCATCTCCAGTCTCTTGGGTGGAAGCAAGATCCTGCTTATCGGCAATGTCATCGAGCAGGAATTTACTAAGGGAAGCAACTGGAACTTAGGTTCCGGTCTCTCACTTGTCCTTATGATCTTTATATTACTTAGCATGGCGCTCATCGCCAAATATGACAAAGAAGGGGAGGGCAACGCATTCTGATGAAACATAGACGATTAAATCAGTTTTTCCAGGATTTTTATCTGGCGCTGATCCTGCTCTTTTTATATATTCCTATAGTCACCATGATTGTTCTTTCATTTAATAACACCAAATCAAGAACAGTCTGGGGCGGTTTTACCACCAAGTGGTATACACAGATGTTTCAGGATTCATCCATCATGAATGCCTTAAACAACACTCTGCTCATAGCGTTCGCTTCAGCTCTTATCGCCACCATCATCGGCACCATCGCTGCGATCGGAATTAAGAGTATGAAACGCATTCCACGCTCTATTGTCATGGGTGTAAACAACATTCCCATGCTAAACTCCGATATCGTAACCGGTATCTCACTGATGTTGGCATTCATTGCATTTGGTATCTCACTTGGATTTAAGACAGTACTTATTGCCCATATTACATTCAACATTCCGTATGTAATACTTAGTGTCATGCCAAAACTCAAGCAGACAAACCGCTACACCTATGAAGCCGCACTGGATCTCGGTGCCAGCCCGCTATATGCTTTTTTCAAGGTTGTATTTCCTGACATAGTGCCGGGTATTCTCTCTGGCTTTTTGATGGCATTTACCATGTCGCTCGATGACTTTATCATCACACATTTTACCAGAGGTGCCGGTATTGATACCCTCTCCACACTGATCTACAGCCAGGTAAGACGTGGTATCCAGCCAACCATGTATGCGCTGTCCACACTTATATTTGTAGTTGTACTGGTTCTCCTCATGATTACCAATTTTGCACCTGATAAGAAGGCGACAGGCAAGGCTTCGGCAGTTGATCCTGAGACGATCAAGCTTCGCAAACGAAATAGTCAAATCAAGAATGGTATTCTCTCTATTGCATGCATGTTGATACTTGTAGTTGTCGGATTCAGCACCTACAGCCGCTATACTGCTTCCCATTCTCAGGAACTCTATGTATACAATGCGGGTGAGTATATCGACCCTGACCTTATAGAGGAATTTGAGGAAGAAACCGGAATCAAGGTCACATACGATGTATTTGAGACTCTGGAAGAGATGTATCCGGTTATCGAGGCCGGCGGTGTCAACTACGACGTTGTATGTCCGTCCGACTATATGATTCAGAAAATGAAGGATAATGACCTTCTCGCCGAGCTCAATTTTGACAATATACCGAATGTCAAAAACATCGATCCACAGTATATGGAGATGTCAAAGCAGTTCGATTCGGAGAATAAATACTCTGTTCCTTATACATGGGGAACCGTAGGTATACTCTACAATACAAAGCTCATTGAAGAAAAAGGACTTCCGGTTCCAACCAAATGGTCAGATCTGTGGAATCCTGTCTACAAGGGAGAAATCCTTATGCAGGACAGCGTCCGTGATGCCTTCATGGTAGCACTCAAAAAGGATGGTTTTTCCGCCAACTCAACAGACGAAGCTGAACTTGAACAGGCCAAACAGGATCTTATCGATCAAAAGCCTTTAGTTCAGGCCTACGTCATTGACCAGGTACGCGACAAGATGATCGGTGGTGAGGCCGCCATCGGTGTCATCTACTCAGGCGAGATACTCTATATTCAAGATGAGGTAGCGAATCAAAATCTGCCATTTTCTCTGGAATACGTTATTCCGGAAGAAGGCACCAATGTATGGATTGATTCCTGGGTTGTTCCTAAAAATGCAAAAAACAAGGAAAATGCCGAAAAATGGATCAATTTCCTCTGCCGCCCTGATGTAGCACTTAAAAACTTCGAATACATCACCTACGCAACGCCAAACAAGGCCGCCAAGGAAATGTTGGACGAAGAACCCAAGAACAACAAAGCCGTATTCCCGGATTCAGAACAGCTAAAAAACTGTGAAGTCTACAGATATCTGGGAGACGAAGCAGATGAGCTCTATAACAGTCTGTGGAAAGAAGTTAAATCTAATTAAAGAATATGCCTTGGCACATTCCTATGAAATAAATAAAATTGGTTCGGGTTTCAAAACACCCGAACCAATTTTTGCTTTTCTTATTGTAAGAGTTACGTCTAATTACTTCTCTGGTCCTCCCTTAACTTTCCCCTTTGCAGGCTCAGGATTCTTAGGTAATTTATT
>CAVKOQ010000064.1:0-14998 GCA_963657995.1 bacterium | reverse complement strand
GGTGGAGTACTGTATTTGCAAGAATTATTTCAGCTATATTAGCGTTATTACTGACTCTTTCTAAAAAAAGTAAAACTGAAAATATTGTAGACATTTTGTAGACGTAAGAAACGGGAAGCCTTGATTTATAAGGCTTCCCACAGTTTTTAGGTCATTCAAACTCAATCGTTGCCGGTGGCTTTCCGGTGCAGTCATATAGTACACGATTTACACCCTTTACCTCATTGACGATACGGCTTGTAACTTTTCCGAGTACTTCCCACGGAAGTTCTGCTGATTCAGCCGTCATGAAGTCTGATGTGAGTACTGCTCGGAGTGCAATTGCATAATCATAGGTTCTGACATCACCCATGCATCCTACAGAACGCATATTTGTCAGGGCTGCGAAGTACTGACCAAGCGTACGGTCAATGCCTGCCTTTGCGATCTCCTCACGGTAGATAGCATCTGCATCCTGTACTATACGTACCTTCTCTGCAGTTACCTCGCCAATGATACGAACGCCAAGTCCCGGGCCCGGGAATGGCTGACGATATACCAGATTTTCCGGAATACCGAGCTCCAGACCTGCACGACGCACCTCATCCTTGAACAGCATACGCAGCGGTTCGATGATCTCCTTGAAATCTACATGCTCAGGAAGTCCGCCTACGTTGTGATGAGACTTGATAACAGCAGATTTTCCAAGACCTGATTCAATGACGTCCGGATAAATAGTACCCTGAACGAAATAGTCTACTTTTCCAATCTTTTTAGCTTCTTCTTCGAATACACGAATAAATTCTTCACCGATAATCTTACGCTTACGCTCAGGCTCTGTCACACCTGCCAGTTTATCATAGAATCTCTGCTGTGCATTCACACGGATGAAATTGAGCTTATACGGACCATTCGGACCAAATACAGCCTCTACCTCATCACCCTCGTCTTTGCGAAGCAGACCATGATCAACAAATACACATGTCAGCTGATCGCCAATTGCTTTCGCCATCAGAACACCTGCAACTGAAGAATCTACACCGCCTGACAGAGCCAAAAGTGCACGACCATTTCCAACTTTCTTGCGAATTTCTTCAATGGATTTCTCAACGAATGCATCCATCTTCCAATCGCCTTCACAATGGCATACACCATATACGAAATTATGCAGCATCTTGGAACCTTCCTGTGTATGAAGTACCTCCGGATGAGCCTGAATGCCGTACCAGCCTTTTTCCTCATTTTCCATACCAGCGACAGGGCAAACTGGTGTATGTGCTGTCACACGAAATCCCTCTGGTACTTTGGAAATGTAATCTGTATGACTCATCCAACAGATAGTCTTCGGTGAAACTCCATCATACAACTTAGATGTAGTATCCACATCTACTTCTGTCTTTCCATATTCGCTAACAGGTGCCGTAGCCACTTCACCGCCCAACAGATAAGACATCAGCTGAGCACCATAGCAGATACCGAGTACCGGAATTCCAAGATCAAAAATTTCCTTTGAACATCTAGGAGATTCCTCCTTGTATACACTATTCGGTCCACCGGTAAAAATGATTCCCTTCGGATTCATCTCTTTAATCTTCTCCAATGAAAGTGTATAAGGATGTACCTCACAATATACATTACACTCTCTTACTCTTCTGGCAATCAGCTGATTGTACTGTCCGCCAAAGTCAAGTACAATTATCATCTCTTTCTCCACGAGTATTCCTCCTATAATTTCATGCTGCAATACAAATTTACTATCGTTTTGCTGTAACTTTTATTATAAAATAGCACGCAATTAAAGACAAGTGATTTTTTCCATGATTTTACGTTACATGTTCATGCGTTTATACAAATCACAACAACTTTACTCTTAAGAAAACTCTATTATTCAGCATGTTTGAGTCAAATATTTCTTCACATAATGCCCTGTATGTGATCCTTCCATAGCTGCCACCTCTTCAGGCGTTCCTTTTGCAATCACGGTTCCTCCGCCCTCGCCGCCTTCCGGTCCGATATCTATCAGATAATCTGCTGTTTTGATCACGTCGAGGTTATGTTCGATAACAACCACTGTATTGCCGCCATCTGACAATCTTCTAAGAATTTCTATCAGACGATGTACATCCGCAAAATGAAGTCCTGTGGTCGGCTCATCCAGAATATATATCGTCTTACCAGTTCCGCGCTTGCTAAGTTCAGTAGCCAGTTTTATACGCTGTGCCTCTCCACCTGACAACTCCGTTGACGGCTGTCCAAGACGAATATATGACAATCCAACATCGTATAGAGTTTCTATTTTCCTATGAATCGACGGGACATTTTCAAAAAACTTCATTGCCTCCTCGACTGTCATGTTCAGAACATCATAAATACTCTTTCCTTTATATTTGACATCCAATGTATCACGATTGTATCTTTTGCCTCCACAAACCTCACATGGTACATAAATATCAGGCAGAAAATGCATCTCTATCTTGATGATGCCATCTCCAGAGCACGCTTCACATCGCCCGCCTTTTTTATTGAAACTAAAACGTCCCTTATCATATCCTTTCGCTTTTGCATCCGTAGATGAGGCAAAAAGATCTCTGATAAGATCAAAGGCACCTGTGTATGTAGCCGGGTTTGAACGTGGTGTTCTTCCTATAGGAGACTGGTCGATTGCAATAATTTTATCAAGCTGCTCTATTCCCTCGATAGATTTATGTTTACCCGGAATTGTATGTGCACGATTCAGTTTTTTAGCAAGTGCCTTGTAAAGAATCTCATTGACAAGTGAACTCTTACCAGAACCCGATACTCCTGTCACGCAGGTCATGACGCCAAGCGGAAATCGAACGTCTATATTTTTGAGGTTATTCTCTGCTGCACCTTTTACTGTCAGCCATCCGGTCGGTTTTCTGCGTTCCGACGGCACCGGAATCCGGATTCTTCCGCTCAAATACGCACCGGTAATAGATTTTTCATTTTTCATGATCTCATCTGCCGTGCCAATCGCCACTACCTCTCCGCCATGTTCGCCAGCACCAGGGCCGATATCTACTATGCAGTCAGCTGCACGCATCGTATCTTCATCATGCTCTACTACAAGGACTGAATTCCCCAGATCACGCAGATGTTTCAAAGTATCAAGCAGCTTGTCATTGTCACGCTGATGAAGGCCTATACTAGGTTCATCCAGAATATATGCAACTCCCACCAGGCCCGAGCCAATCTGGGTTGCCAGACGAATTCTCTGTGCCTCTCCGCCAGACAACGTTCCCGTTGCACGAGAAAGTGAGAGATATTCAAGACCCACATTTATCAGAAAGCTGATTCTGGACCTGATTTCCTTCAAAATCGGTGCTCCTATCGCCTGCTGCATATCAGTAAGCTCAAGTTCGTCTATAAAATTGCGGAATTTGACAATTGAAATGTCTGTTGCCTCAAAAATATTCTTGCCTCCGACAGTTACCGCCAGAGATTCCTTCTTAAGTCTCTGACCTTTGCATGCCGGACAAGGTGTAATCCGCATAAATGTCTCATATTCTGCCTTCATAGAATCCGAATATGTCTCGCGGTACTTTCTGTTCATGCTCTGAATAAGGCCCTCAAAAGCTATATCATAGATTCCCTCTCCACGCTGGCCACGGTAATAAACCTTTACAATCTTGCCGCCTGTACCATAAATTAGAATATCATGAATCTCCTTAGGATAATTTTCAAAAGGTGTATCAAGGCTAAAATTGTACTCTTTTGTCAATGCATTTAAAATGGCACCGGTAAAACTATTCTTATCAGTGCATGACTGCCAGCCAAGAGCTGTGATCGCCCCCTGATTGATGCTGAGGCTTTTATCCGGAATCATAAGATCCTCGTCAAATTCCATCTTATATCCAAGTCCAAAACAATCAGGACATGCACCAAACGGGTTGTTAAATGAGAAACTTCTCGGTTCAACCTCATCTACGCTGATACCACAGTCAGGGCATGAAAAATTCTGACTAAATGTAAGTGTATCATGCCTGTCATCGCCATTTTCATCTCTGATAGTCACGTCAACAAGCATCAAACCAGCCGAGAGTCCCATAACTGTCTCAATAGAATCCGAAAGACGCTTTTCGATGCCCTCTTTAACTACAAGTCGGTCTACCACAATCTCTATATTATGCTTAATGTTCTTATCAAGAACTATCTCTTCAGAAAGCTCATACAGACTTCCGTCCACACGCACTCTGACATATCCACTCTTTTTCGCCTGCTCAAGAACCTTCTCATGACGACCTTTTCTCCCTCTGACTACCGGAGCCAAAAGCTGTATCTTTGTGCGTTCCGGAAGTGACATAATCTGATCTACCATCTGGTCGACAGTCTGGCGGCGAATCTCACGTCCACATTTCGGACAGTGCGGAATACCGATTCTTGCGTACAAAAGGCGCATATAATCATAAATCTCTGTAACCGTTCCAACTGTCGAACGTGGATTGCGGTTCGTTGATTTCTGATCTATGGAAATCGCCGGAGACAACCCTTCAATACTCTCTACATCGGGTTTCTCCATCTGTCCCAGGAACTGACGTGCATAGGATGACAGAGATTCCATATATCGCCTCTGACCTTCTGCATAGATCGTATCAAATGCCAGCGATGATTTGCCGGAACCTGAAAGACCGGTCAAAACAACCAGCTCATTTCTCGGAATATCAATTGAAATATTTTTAAGATTGTGCTCATTGGCACCTCGTATTTTTATATATTGCTTTGCCATGTCCGTACCTCAATTATTATCATTTATAGGATAGTATAGCATATTCGAACGCCTTTGCAAACATCTGTTCTGTATTTTTGAAGAAAAAAAGGCAGTTTCAGTCTAGTACGCGACTGAAAACCGCCTCTTGTATACTATATTTCTATCTCTCTTCTCTGAAATAATTCTCTCCCAGATGTGCCGGGATATGTCCGCCCTTATTTTTACGCATTGAAGCAATTACAAGAACCAATGCAGTAATAATAAATGGAAGTGCGTCGAAAAATGCTGTTGGAATTGCATATGTATTTTTCGGCACATAATACTTAAGCACGCGTAGTGCTCCAAAAATGAAAGATCCGTAAATAACGTTAATCGGTTTCCATGCTGCAAAGATAACAAGTGCAACAGAGATCCATCCCAAACCGCCTACGCTATCACGAAGCCATACACCTCCGTTGATAATCATTGAACAGTATGCACCGCCTATACCGCAGATAGCACCGGAAAGGAGAATATTGACATATCTCCACTTGGTAACCTCGATACCAGCCGCATCAGCTGCTCCCGGATTCTCCCCGATTGCCTGCACATTCAGACCGACCTGAGTTTTATATAAATAAAAGCTTGCGGCAATCGCAATCACTATTCCAAGATATACGAAAGGATTGTAGGAAAAGAACAGTTCACCAACTACTGGCAGATCACTGAGTCCAGGAATATGGATATTTCTCATCTGTGCAGTAATCGTATCCGGCAGTTTCAAAGTACCGTTTTCAGAGTTTTCAAGCATGAAAACGCCAATAAAATTGGACAATCCCACACCAAAAATCGTCATCGTAAGTCCGGTTACATTTTGATTGGCCATAAATGTTACTGTTAAAACACCATAGATAAGTGCCGCTAACATTCCGGCTACAGCTGCTGCCAAAAGTGCTGCTAAAAAATTATCGGTTTTATATCCGATCATGAAACCTGCGCATGCACCTATGGACATCATGCCCTCAACACCGAGGTTCAGATGTCCAACCTTCTCGCTGAGAATTTCCCCAACCGTACCAAACAGGAAAGGTGTACCTGCCAGCACTGCTGCCACCAGAAACTTAACTATAATCTCGCTGCTCATGCCTGCGTACCTCCTTTTCCACGAAATACAAATTTGTATCGAATAAATAATTCACATCCCAAGATAAAGAACAGGATTATTCCCTGCAATACATCAGCACAGTCAGATGAAAGTCCGAATGACGACTGAACCACACTGCTGCCCTTTTCCAGAACACTGAACAGAAATGTTACCAGAAGAATAACCGGTGGATTTAACTGTGCCAGCCAAGCTACAATTATCGCTGTAAATCCAACTCCTCCGGCTACAGCTGTAGTCAAAGTAACATCAGAACCTGTCGCCTGAACCATGCCACCGATGCCACACACAGCCCCGGAAAGGAACATTGTACGCATAACAATTTTTTTAACATTCATGCCGGCGTAGCGTGCTGTCTCCTGACTCTCTCCAACTACACTGATCTCGTATCCCTGCTTGGATCGATTCATATAAATAGCAACAACAACAACTAAAATCAGTGCGATAACCCATCCAAACTGTATACCAAGTACTTTGTCAAGTGATGCATTCTTATTAAAACGGGCAATCTTTGCATATCCCTGAGAGCCCGGATCACGCCACGCACCCTCTCGTAAAAATACAATCACATTCAGTGCAATGTAGTTTAACATAAGTGTAAACAATGTCTCATTTGTATCATATTTAGTCTTAAACCAGGCCGGAATAAGTCCCCACAGACCGCCTCCTATTGCTCCGGCTATAAACATCACAATTACCAGAAGCCAATGATTCCAATTTGAGTGAAACAGTGCAAAATATGAGGCAAAAATACCTCCCATGATGATCTGGCCTTCAGCTCCGATATTCCAGAATTTCATCTTAAATGCAAGGGTAACTCCCAGAGATGAGATGAGCAGAGGAATCATAATCTTAACAGTAGCCTGAATAGCCATCTCACTTCTGAGTGCACCGGTTACTATCGTCTGATATATGACAAATGGATTCTGTCCGATCAGCAAAATAAAAAGTCCACCTGCTACCAATGCCAGCACAATTGCCTCCAGACGGAGGATCAATGTTTCTTTTTTTCCAAGTTCCGCTTTTTTTACAACGCGGATCCACGGTTCTTTCATGCCTACTCCTCCTTCTTTTCAGTCAGTCCAAGCTCACTAGCTTCAGTACCTGTCATCATGAGACCTAACTGTTCCTTGGTCAGTTTCTTCGCATCCACAATACCTGTTATCTTTCCGTGGCACAGTACCATGATGCGATCTGAAAGTTCCAAAAGCACATCCAAATCTTCACCTATATATACAACTGCCACGCCCTTTTTCTTCTGTTTATTCAAAAGGTCGTAGATCATATAGGATGAATTAATATCCAGTCCGCGCACCGGATAAGCTGTGATCAACACCTGAGGATTTGATTCAATCTCACGTCCTAAAAGTACTTTCTGAACATTTCCACCTGACATCATGCGAACAGGCATATCTACGCCCGGTGTCACGATACCCAATTCTCCAATCAGACGTTCTGCCAGCTCCCTTGCAGGTTTCCTGTCTACAAATGGACCATTCGCATTAGAATAGGACTTTAAAAGCATATTGTCGACCATTCCCATCGATGCCACAAGTCCCATACCCAGTCTGTCTTCCGGAACAAAGCTCATGCTAATTCCAAGTTTGATGATCTCTGCAGGAGTCTTTCCTACAATATTCTCCTTCTGATGTAAAATAGCACCTTTTTTTGCAGACATAAGGCCTGTCAACGTCTCGCACAATTCCTTCTGTCCGCTTCCTGCTACTCCGGCAACACCAAGTATCTCTCCCGTCTTTATCTCGAAGGAGACATCATCGAGTGCCACACCGCCATCGTTCTTATCCACAGTCAAATTCACTATTTTCAAAATAGTATCCTGTTTTTCTGTCTTCGGGCGTTCAATATTGAGGCTGACCGGTCTTCCAACCATGAGTTCAGTCAGTTTTTTCTCATCACATCCGGCAGTTTTTACAGTTTCGATGCTCTTTCCTTTTCGCAGAATCGTCACGCGGTCGCTGAGAGAAAGGACCTCGTTTAGCTTATGTGTAATAATGATTATCGCACATCCCTGGTCACGCATGCGACGAAGAATCGTAAACAGACGTTCCGTCTCCTGCGGTGTCAGCACTGCCGTCGGCTCATCTAAAATCAGGATCTGAGCGCCTCTATACAATACCTTCAAAATCTCGACCGTCTGTTTCTCGCTGACAGACATGTCATAAATCTTTTTTTCAGGTTCAATTTCAAGTCCAAATGACTGGCTAAGCGTCTCTATCTTTTCTTTGAGTGCTTTTTTCCCAAGTCTTTTTCCTGTAGTTCCAAGCACGATGTTGTCCATCGCACTGAATACATCCACCAGCTTGAAATGCTGATGAATCATTCCGATTCCTAAATTTCTCGAATCAACCGGCGAATTGATGGAGACTTCCTTACCCCCAACTAAGATCGATCCGGCGTCAGGGTGGTAGATACCGGAAAGCATGTTCATGAGCGTTGTCTTACCGGAACCATTTTCTCCCAAAAGTGCCATAATCTCTCCGTACTTGACAGTAAGATCGATCTTATCATTTGCAACCACGCTGCCAAATACTTTCGTGATCTGCCTGCACTCAATGGCATACTGTTCTGTCATATCGTCACCTCAAATAAACTAAAATACAAAATACGAATAGCATCAAATGAGTTAATTCTATCATAAAAAAGGAGGAGCTGCAAATGAAAATGAATTCATCTGAAGCTACCTCCTTTGTTCTATCTGCTATCAAAGATCCTGCTGAAATCTTCAAGTCAGACTTTCAAACGATTTTGCTATCAATACGCAAATCCGCCAAGCAATTCATTACTTCTCTACGATATTTTTGAAATACCAGTGAATGTTGCTTGTGATGTCGGAATCTGACATGTGCTCGCCTTCTGTTCCGACTGTAGTTCCGTCATTGCACTCGATAACACCGTCAAATACATCCCAGTCACTGGTTTCGATCAGCTCACGAGCCTCATCGATTTTCTCCTGAGTACCATCTGCACACAGATCAGATAATGGGGAAATATCTACAAGTCCCTCTTCAAGACCACCAAAGTAGTTCTCTCCTGTCCAACTTCCATCAATCACATCCTGAACAGCCTTTGTATAGTAAGCACCCCAGTTCCAAACAGTAGATGTAAGTACAGCTTTCGGTGCATCCTTGCTCATATCAGAGTTATAACCTACACCAAATACACCAGCTTCCTCTGCTGCCAGCTGTGGATTCGGAGTATCACAGTGCTGACCGATAACATCACAGCCCTCATTGATAAGAGCTACAGCTGCCTGTTTCTCACCTTCCGGATCATACCAGCTGTTTGTAGTTTTGATGTAAACTGTTGCGTCAGGATTTACTGAATATACACCCATTGCGAAAGCGTTGCATCCGCCAGTAACTTCGGCATTGTCCTTGCCCCAGGCACCAACATAACCGATCTTGTTACTTTCAGTCTTTAAACCTGCTGCAATACCTGACAGATAACGAGACTGGTAAATACGTCCAAAGTAGTTGTTGAAGTTTACACCATTGGATTTATAACCTGTTGCATGTGAGAAGATAACATCCGGATATTCTTCTGCAAGTGCCTCACATGCGTCCATATAGCCCCAGCTTGTTGCAAAAATAATCTGGCAGCCTTCCTCTACGCACTCACGCATAGCGGTCTCAATAGCAGTCTGATCATCGTCAGCTACATTGTTTTTGCGGATAATCTGAGAATCATCAAGACCAACAGCTTCCTGCATAGCTACGATACCCTGGTCATGAGTATAGCTGTAACCTGAACCATCTGCCGGATTGCCAATATGGATAACTCCGACCTTCAAATCCTCTTTAGCTACTGCCGGCATAACACCTTCTGCTGCCTCTCCAGCCTCGGTATCAGCTGCCTCAGCTCCAGTCTCATCAGCTGCCTTTGTATCAGCAGTATCAGCTGTCTCTGATGATGAAGAACAGCCTGCACATAATGACAGTGCCATAGCAGCACTAAGCAACACGCTTGCGACTTTTTTCATAAATCTTTCCTCCTAAAAAACACCTGTGAATGCTGATTTTTTTACAAAAATCACATTCCCGAAAATTAGATCGATACAGGAGATATTATTACACATTTAAAACTGATATGCAAGAAATTTGACATCTGTCAATCTTTATATTTATTAACGTCTTATCATTAGAATCACTTATATGTCAGTTTGTTGATTTAATTTATTCTAATATATAATCATTCAAATTTATCCAAATCAGTAACCGTTCAGAATCACCCTCCAAAATACCAGCATCAACCTCCAAAATACCAGTATGAATTAATCATTTTTCTTCTCATTCAAAATCTTCATAAATTCTTCTCCGGTTATTGTCTCCTGTTCAAGAAGATATTCGGCTAGCTTGTGAAGCATTCCTTCATTTTCTGAAAGAATGGTTTTTGCTTTATCATAGGCACTCTTTACAAGTGCAACTACCTCCTCGTCAACCTTTGCGGCAGTCTGTGCGGAACAAGCAAGTGATGTATCACCGCCTAGATATGCATTGTTAACTGTCTCAAGTGCAACCATACCGAAATTATCGCTCATGCCATATCTGGTTATCATCGCTCTCGCAATCTTGGTTGCCTGTTCTATATCATTGGAGGCTCCTGTGGTGATCGAGTGGAAAATCAGTTCCTCTGCGGCACGACCTCCGGTCAGAGTAACTATCTTGTTAAATGCCTCTTCCTTGCTCATAAGAAAACGCTGCTCAGAATCAACCTGCATAGTATATCCCAGTGCACCTGATGTACGCGGCACTATAGTGATCTTGTGAACCGGTGCCGAATTAGACTGCAAGGCTGCCACAAGTGCGTGTCCCACTTCATGATACGAAACTATCTTTTTCTCATCTTCTGAAACCGCTGCATCCTTCTTCTGATACCCGGCGATGACAGTCTCAACACTTTCCTCAAGATCTTGCTGTGAAACAGTCTTTCTTCCCAACCGTACTGCCCTGAGTGCCGCCTCGTTGACTATATTGGCAAGTTCAGCACCGCTCGCTCCGTTGGTAGCTCGGGCTATTTCATGATAATCGACACTTTCATCCACCTTAACTTTCTTTCCGTGAACCTTAAGTATCGCTTCACGCCCTTTAATATCCGGCAATTCTACAGGTACTCGTCTGTCAAAGCGTCCCGGTCGAAGAAGTGCCGGATCAAGAGACTCAGGTCTGTTGGTAGCTGCCAGAATAACAACTCCTTTTTTACCGTCAAAACCATCCATCTCAGTGAGTAGCTGATTAAGTGTCTGCTCACGCTCATCATTTCCACCCATTCCGGCTCCGTCACGCTTCTTGCCTATGGTATCTATCTCATCGATAAACACGATACACGGTGCCTTTTCATTGGCCTGCTTAAACAAATCGCGCACCTTGGCCGCACCCATACCGACGAACATCTCGACAAATTCAGAACCTGAAATGGAGAAAAATGGGACGTGTGCCTCTCCGGCGACCGCCTTAGCCAACATTGTTTTACCTGTTCCAGGAGGTCCTACTAACAAGGCTCCCTTAGGCAATACAGCACCAATTTCCGAATATTTCTCAGGCTTATGCAGGAAGTCAACTATCTCCTTAAGAGCATCCTTTGCCTCTTCTTCTCCGGCTACATCCGCAAATGTGATGCCAGTCTCAGATTCTGCATAAATCTTTGCATTGGATTTTCCAAATGTCATCGCATTGCCTGCTCCGCCCATTCTCTTCATAAGTGAACGTCCCATCAGCTGACCAATACCGTAAAAAATAACCAGCGGAAGTATCCAGGTCAAAAGAAAATTCAGAAGTGGAGATGCCTGAGTACTGATCTCTGCACTGTATTTTACATCTTTGCCATCAAGCAGATCATAAAGATTTATGCCAGGAATTTCCCCCGTTTTGTATCTGACATTCCAAACTGCATTTTTGTCAGTATTTTTAAGCGTAAATATAATCTCATTGTTTGTAGTTACGTAAACCTCATCAACATTATCTTCCTTCAGCTGTTCAGTGAACTGATCGAATCTCACTTCCTGCGTCCGATCCATCATGGATGGAAAAAGGAAAATGTTTAAAAGCATAACTATAAGCATAACCAAACCGTAATAATATAGAAATGATTTTTTTGGCGGTTGTTTTCCGCCTCTGTTAGTGTTTTCTACCATTAGTCGCTCTCCTTACTCATAATTTACATGTTTCATTTCAACTACTGTTGAGGATAAAAGTTGTTTTCCCCACTGATACATAACATATACTGCAAACATATTTATTTGTCAATCGTTAAAGGTAAATATTTATTTACTTTTTATATTTATTGACCTTTTCGCCTGAATGTGTTAGAGTTCTTTTAAATGATGCTAAACAATCCCGGAGGAACTTATATGGATTCGACTACCAAAAACAATAATAACAATCAGCTTCTTGAAAATACCGGTATTCATTTTTTAGAATTTGCACTTAGCTTTCTGTCCCTTGCAAAATGTCATTATCAGCCTAGTCAGGAAATGAAAGTAAACTCACTGCCATTCTTCGCCTTAATTGCCCTTGACAGTTGGGCAGAGACGGATTATACCATGTCAGAGCTTGCAGATAAACTGAGTATAACCAAACAGCAGTTGTCGCATATGATAAGCGTACTCGAAGAGCGTGGTCTTGTTGAGCGTATACACGACACAACCAATCGCCGTCGTGTCTACATAAAAATATGCGATTCAGGACGTGAGATGATGAATCAGATGAAAAAAGAAATGTTTGCTTCAACGCTGTACGGACTTCGTTCTTACACTTCTGAAGAACTTGAATCTATGAACAACTGCCTATGCATTCTTATGAAACTCATGGAAAAATTCAACTGTGATCCGGAAAATCAAGAATCAGTTTCATAGCTATTTAGTAGATTGACTATTTACTACAAAGGTACCTTGATAATTGCATACTAGAAAGAAGGTTCATATATATCATGTCACAATTATCCGAAAAACAGCTAAAAGAAGTAGACGACTTCGGACATTATCTGCTCACGCACAATATGTCCGCGTCCACCATACGAGTTTACACGTATGCATTGAAACAGTTTTTTTCGAATTTTCCTGATTTCACATATACAAACTTAAAAATTTATAAAACCTACCTTATTGAACACTACAAGCCCCAGACCGTCAATTTGCGTATTCGCTCAATAAATGCCTATCTGAATTTTAAAAATTTAAGTCTCGAACGCATTTCTATGATTAAAATCCAGCAAAGGAGCTACCTAGACCGAATAATCAGTGAAGCAGATTATGAATATCTAAAGCAATGTCTTCTATCAGATCAATGCTATACCTACTATTTTCTTATACGTTTTATGGCTGCAACCGGAGTCAGAGTCAGCGAGGTCATAGGTATTCAGGCAGAAGACGTATTTAACGGCTATAAGGATATCTGCTCTAAGGGCGACAAAGTCAGACGAATCTATATTCCCAAGTCACTTCAGTGCGATACCTTAAAATGGCTTTCATCTATCCACAAATCTAATGGTTTTATTTTCCTAAACCGCTTTGGTTCCCCCATATCTACAGGTGGAATACGCAGTCAACTTAAATCAATTGCTCTTTCCTATCATCTTCCGCCGGAAATAGTACATCCCCATGCATTCAGGCATCGTTTTGCCAAGAGTTTCATTGAAAAATGTGGTGATATTTCACTACTTTCAGATATTCTCGGACATAAAAATCTGGAAACCACGCGTATCTATCTTAGACGTTCCAGCAGTGAACAGTATGAGATTGTCAATCGCATAGTAAATTGGTAAATTGGAGGCCGGTGATATCATATGAAAAATATTTTTGACAAAAAAGCAGACGCAGATATGTCTAAGGCTGAAATTTCTCCTACAAAACATTATTCTGATACTTTGATTAGCGATTTTTGCGAATATCTAAAAAAACTTGGCCTTTCTCCGGGCACAATACATAATTACAGCTATTCCGTACGACTTTATTTTACACATTACAATATCTTAAGCATAGAAAATATCCAGTCGTACCGATTATTTTTGCTTGATAATTATAAACCGTCAACTGTAAATACACGGATACTTGGAATGAATCGTTTTTTGAATTATCTTCAAAAAAATAACTTATCAACATACGAAAATGAATCTATACCTGAAAGTGATAACAATCTGGTATATTATCGCTTGCGACCCATACTTGAACAACGACAAACATACCTCGATACAGTAATCTCACAAAAGAATTACGAACGCCTTAAACGATGTCTTAAAAAGGACGAAAATTATTTTTGGTATTTTATAATTCGTTTTCTGGCATCAACAGGTGCACGTGTTAGTGAATTAAGGCAGGTAAAAATGGAGGATTTACAGCTCGGATACCTCGATATTTATTCTAAAGGCGGAAAAATAAGACGACTATTCTTTCCACGTTCTCTATGTAATGAAGCAATACCGTATTTCAGCTCTCTCGGCATAGACAGCGGCTTTATCTTTTTAACCCGGCGTAACACCTGCATTTGTACCAGAGCTATTGAAATGCAATTGAAAGCTATCGCCAAACGTTACAAAATAAATCCAGCCACCATGTATCCGCATTCATTTCGTCACCGATATGCTATCAATTTTTTGAAACGCTTCAATGACATTTCTCTGCTGGCAGATCTTTTAGGACATGACAGTATTGAGACAACAAGAATATATCTCATGAAATCTAGTGAAGAACAACGGACAGTAATCGACCGGGTGGTGACATGGTAGGAAATGCATATAATGCTTGAACGTAAATAGAATGTGCCAAGGCACATTCTTCGCCTGCGGCGGGTCGCGAAGGCGACAGGATTCAGTACCGCCGCAGTGCGATCTTATGATGCTCTCAATAAAAAAAGGATATCCACTCGGATATCCTTTTTTATTAAGAGCGCGAGACGGGACTCGAACCCGCGGCCTCGACCTTGGCAAGGTCGCGCTCCACCAACTGAGCCACTCGCGCATAAATTATGAATCGGGGTGACAGGATTCGAACCTGCGACCTCCTGGTCCCAAACCAGGCGCTCTAGCCAAGCTGAGCCACACCCCGTCATCCACCATGGTATTCTGTTTTCATCAAAGAATCATATACCTTCAAAACTGCACACTGAATTTCTTCTACTCTATCTCTTCATCCGTTC
>CAVKOQ010000063.1:0-15206 GCA_963657995.1 bacterium | reverse complement strand
CCTTAGAATCATCTTTTGAATCATCCTTGGAGTCATCTTTTGAATCATCCTTCGAATCATCGTTCTGTGCCTGAACCGTTAGAGAACCCACATCAGCTTTCACTTCGTAGTTGCTTTCCTTGGTTATGTCATTCCAAACGATCGTGTAGCTATTGTCACTTGTTCCGACACTTGTTTGAGAACCTGTTACGCGAAGCTCTGCATTTTCACCCTCAACAAATCCGCCAATGTAACCGCCTGCTGTGAGTGGGTTACCATCATATTTTTTTGTTGCACTTTCAGTCTTCACTATAAGCTCTTTTTTAGTAATTTCATACGTCTTGGTAACTGTCCCCGTATAATTACCTATTCCGGTAATTGTAACAGTAACTTTGCCCACATTTTTTGTATCCTCTGAATAACTGATAGCGTAATCTGAAGATGTAAGTATCGTACCAGCTACTGTCTTAACGATAGGAACCTGTTTCTGATCCTTACCGTTATAAACTACGTTTTCCAGGTCAGATACGACAATTTCCTTTGGAATCATCGTCCATTTTCCGTAAAGGGTAATTTTCTTTTCACTGTCAAGAGTCTCATTATCACTAAGCTTTGTTATCCGGCCATCAGCGAAAGACGCATCACGGTACCAACCTTTAAATTCATATCCTTCTTTCTCTGCCGGATCTACCAGAACAACTTCCTTGTTTTTATAAACAGTCGGATGCTCAATAGAGCCAAATTCCGCTTCACTATCACCATCGTAGTACTTGATAGGATATACGTGAATTAATCGGACTTCATTAGAATAGTCATAGCCGTCATTATTGCTTATTGTAGTTAACTCATAGCAGGAAATACTTATTCTGTTAGATGTAGAAAAATCGTTGGCTCGGATGTAATCATAACCATCTATCGATAGATTAATTTTGAAATGTATATATGTCATTTCATGACCACCCAAAGTATATGTGCGAGGCTGCGGCTCTACTGAAAGCTCTTTTAAGATGTAATAATTTTTACTATATTTATATGCTAAATAGTATTTATTATCTTTTAATATCATAGCCACCTGACTGGCGTTATATGTAGAGGTTGTTGAGTATGTCTTATCCCGCCTATTATAATATAGATTTTGATAACCAGAATACACATCAATGTCAGGAACAACCCATACGGTATTCTTAACTATGACTTCATTCCATTGGGTAGCTGTACTACTATTCCCTATGCTTGTGGTATCTTCTTTCTTCTCTCCGTAATCAGGAGTCCATGTGTTATGATCTGATGTGAAGACCTCTTCCGGCTCGATACCGTTATTTTTATCTTTGAATCCACTTGTTAATTTTGCAGTGGATACAGCAGAATCATCATCGTCGCTCAGACCATCACTCCACAATGTAGGATCTGACAGACCGATACTTGAACCACTCAGACTTCCGTCTACATATACCGGATGATCCTTGTCGTAGATGTTTAAGTTATTGATCTTTTTTTCAGTTTCTGAAAGAACATAGTAGTTATTCTGAATGGTATTTTTACCTGAAATAGTAAGATTGGAGCTTCCATCGTAGTAAACGCCTGCACCAATATCACTGGATTTATTTCCCGTAATGGTAGAATCTTTAAGGGTGGTATTTCCGCCATTTCCATTGGTCATCATGCAAATTCCAGCACCCTGTCCTGCAGTGTTGTCTGTAATTTTACAACTATTGATATATGCATTCGTCCAGTAACTAAGGACACAAATACCACCGCCATATGATGTGGCCTCATTTTCAGCAATGATTGCATTATAAATCTGCATACGAATGTTGCTTCTTATCTGAAAGAACCCAATTCCGCCACCATAATCAGCTTTATTACTGATAAAACTTCCTCTATTAATAAACACACCCGGATCACCTGGTGCATCACTACTTGTAACAGCAGCCAGACCATATGCAATAGTATATGTACCCAAGACTGCAAGTCCGCCGCCAAATGTGCCCGCTTCATTATCCTTTATCGTGCCACCGTTCATTTCAAAACGGCTGTCAAGATAACCTAGTTGATAGCCATGTTGCTCACAACTCTTTTCGGATGCAACGACCATAACTCCACCACCAATAGAAGTCGCAGTGTTTCCTTCAATCGTGCCACCATTCATGGTAAATGTAGAGCCAAATCCAACGTATACTCCGCCACCGGTTGCATAAGAATATTGCCATCTTCCATCATAATTACCTTGGCTATTAACTGAACAGTTCGAAATAGTACCTCCGTTCATTTCGAACTTACCACCATAGATTACAGCAACGCCTCCACCATGGCATACTGAACCACCTTTGATGCCACAATTGGTAATGGTACCTCCGTTCATCTCAAATTTACCACCACCACAGACTAATACCCCCCCCACCGAAGGTATTGTTTGCATAGGCATCTTTTATCGTAACTCCATCGTACATTTTAAGAGTGCCATTGCCATTTTTGGTACCACTGGTATCGCCAACTACAATAAAATGATCTCCATCATCACGAACGTTACCATTAGTCTTTAATGTGAGAATATTACTTTTATCCTCCTCATTACCTAATATAAGAACAGGTCCATCACCAGAACTATCACTTGAATCTCTATTAACAACAATGGCAGACTCTAAATCACCAAAATCAAGTGTATGACCATTGCCGACAATCGTTACAGTATTCTTTTTAATCTGGAGAGTAGAATCCACATTAATATCATCTGTGATATTGATCGTGTAACTTTCTTCTCCTTCATTAATGGATTCAACAGCATCTTTCAACTCCTGTGCATTACCGACATCGAATGTATTTGCCTCTATAGGAAGAACCGTATTATCGCTTGAAGAAATTCTTACAAATATGAATGGCGAAAAACCATCTGCGGTAATCTCTGCCGTAGTTCCGTCTTCGTCAACTGTACCCTCTTCTATCGTACCGTCATCCGTCACATGCAGAAAAGCAAGGGTTGTTTCTGTTCCCTCCACTTCAGGAACCGCTATCTCAGACAGCTTGATTTTGACGTCAGCTTCTCCAACCTCTATTTTGTTTCCATCTTCATCACTCAGATGAATATCATAGATTAATGAACCAAAAACCGTCTGATCTTCTACCCAAGCTGTAAATGCTTCATTATCGAAGCTGTCAGGTTCAAGTTCGGTAACAGAAAGTTTCGCATCCTCATCGATGAATGAAGAGAGAGACACTTCTACCTGAATACCAGATTTCTTGTATTTGAAAACCTGCTCTTCATCCTCATCTGTCGGTTTCTCAGCATCAGAAGGTGTTGCTTTCTTTGTAGGTTCTTCTGTCTCTACCGGTTTTTTGACATCTGTAGGCTTCTTAGCATCTGTCGGGGTCGCTTTTTTGGTCGATTCTTCTGCTTCTTCTGTCTCTTCCCAGGCATCTGAAGACGTAGCTCTTTTTTTCAGTGATTTTGTTCCCGATAACAGTTTTGATTTTGTGGACGTCTCAGCTTCTGATGCTGAAGTTACTATCTGACGCCACATTTTTTTCAAACCCGTCGTTTCATCAGCATAAGCCATCATATGGACCTGCTGAAAAGCCAATAATACAAGCAGTATTAGTGACAGTAATCTTCTTTTCTTCCGATTTGGTTTCATTCCTTCCACCCCCCCCCTAAAAAAATCTCCTTAAGATTTATGATAAAATAAATTTGTCCGTAAACTTTCTACCAAACATCTTAAGGAGTTATATCTGCAAGATAACATATACGCAATTTACTTTGTCTCAATGTTATCTTGTCTGGTATTTTATTGATTATTCATCCCAGTTATGGTATGTAGCCTGTACATCGTCATCTTCATCCAGAAGATCAAGGATTCTCTGCATCTTCTTGATAGCATCATCATCTGTGAGCTCTACCCAATTCTGCGGAATCATGGTAACATCTGCTTCCATCATAGGGATGCCAGCTTTCTCAAGTGCCTCACGAACTGCTGAGAAATCTTCAGGTGCTGTGATAACCTCGTAGCTGTCCTCTTCCTCAGAGAAATCTTCAGCTCCGGCATCCAGAGCAAGCATCATCAGCTCATCCGGATCCATCTCGCACTCTTCTTTGTCGATGATAATCTGGCCCTTCTTATCGAACATAAATGACACGCTGCCAGGTGTACCTACGTTGCCGCCACCCTTGGTAAATGCACTGCGGACATTGGCTGCTGTACGGTTCTTGTTGTCTGTCAGTGTATCTACGATAATAGCTACACCATTTGGACCGTATCCCTCATATGTAAGATTCTCGTAATTAACAGAGTTGGCATCACCTGCTGCCTTCTTGATACCGCGATCGATCGTATCGTTAGGCATGTTGTTTGCTTTAGCTTTTGCAATAACATCACGCAGACGGCTGTTGTTGGCCGGATCCGGACCGCCCTCCTTAACTGCTACGGCAATCTCACGTCCGATGACTGTAAAGATTTTTCCCTTTGCAGCGTCATTTCTCTCTTTTTTGTGCTTAATATTGGCAAACTTTGAATGTCCTGACATAAAATAAAACTCCTCTTTCTATCTTCTTTTTATAATTTCGCTCAAAAGCATCTTATTCATTTTAACACCATTCCATATGCTTGGCAAGAGATTATTCGTGACTGTGCCTGTTCATGCAATCTCCGGTCACTGTTCAAACAACAAAGGACCGGCACACTGGAATGTGTCGATGGATGACATCATTATCATATGAAATCCACATATTTGTCATCGTTATAATCTTTTTTTCCAACAATTTTTCCGTCCCTTACGTATACACGAGGCACTCGTTTTCCGAGGACACATGGGATCTCATAATGGAAGCCGCCGCTCCACTCTGCAAGTTCTTCCATCGTGATCTCATCGTCACCGTCGCATCCGAGAAGTGTAACTTTCGTATCTTCTGCGGCCTCCGGGATATCTGTTACATCAATCATGCACTGGTCCATGCATACTCTTCCAAGAATCGGAGCACGTTTACCTCGAACCAGAACCTGACCTTTTCCTGACAGATTTCTTGAATAGCCGTCTCCATATCCTGCTCCGATAGTGGCGATCCGCATTTTTCTGTCTGCTACGAAGGTGCCGCCATAGCTTATAGGTGTACCGGCCTCTACTTCCTTAACATACGTGATAAAACTATACACTTCCATAGCCGGGTATATCTTCATGCTGCGATCGACCTCATCTGACGGATACAGGCCATACATAGTGATACCTGCTCTCGTGGCATCCAGAGCCATATTCGGAAGCTCCATAATTGCCGCACTGTTTGAGCAGTGGCAGATCGGAATATGTATCCCCATCTCTTCAAGTCTATTATGAAATGTCTGATATCTTTCATACTGAATGTGGGTATATGTTTTGTCTATCTCATCAGCACGGGCAAAATGCGTAAACATTCCCTCTATCTCGACGCCTGAAAGAGCTGCAATCTTTTCCACTTCCTTAAGGCTATCTTCATCAGGGTGAAATCCAATTCGTCCCATACCGGTATCAAGTGCTATATGTAGTCTTGCTTTTTTCCCCATGGAGATTGCCAGATCGGACAAAATTTCAGCCTTATCAAGTTCAAATATAGCCGGCCTGATATCGTCCTCGATAAGTTCTCTAAAGTGTCTTGGATGTGTACTTCCCAGCACCAGAATCGGTTTATCAATTCCATGACGTCTTAAATTTTGTCCCTCTTCTATCGTGGCAACAGCGTATCCCCATACAAACCTGTCTACCGCCTTTGCCACCGGTACTGCACCGTGACCGTAGCCATCAGTCTTTACTACACCGATAATCCTTGTATCAGCAGGAAGATTATCTCGCATGGCCTCCATATTTTTAACAATCGCATCCAGATTAATTCTCGCATAAATACGTGTATAAGGTTCGTCTGCCATTGTATTTGATTTTTCCATCTTTTATTACTTCCTTTATCTATTCAATTCCATTACTTCACATGACATTATTGCTGTAAAAGACAATCAGCTATATCTCTCGCAAGTACCGAATGTTCTCCCTTTTTCTTCGCTGCCAGCATACCGGCTCTTCCGTGTAAAAACACTCCAAGTGCCGCTGCCTCATCCTCTGAAAAACCAAGTGTCAAAAGTCCTGCTATCACTCCGGTCAGCACATCTCCTGAACCGCCCTTTGCCATCGCCGCACAGCCGCTATCGCCTATATAGACATTGCCATCGCGTCCTGCCGTCACGGTTACAGCGTCCTTTAACACACAGGTTACGCCTTTTTCTTCACTATAATTCACAGCAGCTTCAACAGGATTTTGTTTGAGTTCTTCTATGCTGAGTCCGGTTAGACGTGCCATCTCGCCCATATGTGGGGTAACGATTACATTTTCTGTAAAATAACCCGACAGATGCGGATACCTCGATACCGCATTGAGGCCGTCTGCATCCACGATAATCGGCACATATGCAGAGAGAAGTATATTCTGCACAAGACTTCCCACGTGCTCGCCTTTTCCTAGACCAGGTCCCAGCACAATCGCACTTGCCAAGCTACATTCCTGCTCTATCAGCTGCTTAAAGCTTTCAGGATCTTTTTGTACCTCATCAGGATCATAAGGCGTCAAAACCGCTTCAGGCAAAAGATTTTGCAGGATAGGGACATTATTCTTAACTGTCAGGATCTTAACAAGGCCTGCTCCCATCCTGTATGCGGCCAATGCACTAAGATACGCTGCCCCACACATGCCTTCAGAACCTGCTGCAATCAGAATCTTACCGTATGTACCCTTGTTGGCATCCGCCCTTCTTTTAGGAATCTGGTTCTGATCTCCAGGTTCAAAGGCAAAATATGTATGTCCCTCATATTTGGTATATGCCGGAAAACCAATATCTGATACCACGATCTCGCCACAAAGCTTATGTCCCGGGTAAAAAGACATGCCAAGTTTCTCAAATCCAAATGTCACTGTAAGATCTGCCTCTACAGCATCTCCAAGCACTGCACCTGTCTCTGAGCTTACACCTGATGGAATATCCACTGAAACGACCGCCTTAGGCTCCTGCTCACGCATGAATCGGATCGCCTCGGCAAATTCGCCGCCAACTTCCCTTGAAAGACCCACTCCGAAGATCGCATCGATCATGATCTCGGCCTGTCCCGGAACATAATTTCCAAAGCTTTCCACAGGAATGCCAAGATTTCTGTCGATTGCTGTCTGACATGTCATCTCTCCTGTCCAGTGCGTCTTATCACCAATGGTAAGAACCGTCGGAAGTGCACCTCTCAAAAAAAGGATCCTTGCAAGTGCAGCTCCGTCAGCACCGTTATTGCCTGTTCCGCAAAATACCAAAAGTCTCTTGCCCGTCAGTTTTCCATATCGTTTCTCCATCTCATCCGCCACTGATAGAGCAGCCCGTTCCATGAGTACGAGTGATGGAATACCTACTTTGCGGATCGCATATCCATCTATCTCCTTCATCTGTTTGCCGGTTACCAGACGTCTCATAATCCTATTCTCCCTCTCCTACTGCATAGGCCATCGCAAGTTTATCTGTATTGGTAATTGATACGTGAATTCTTTTTATTCCCAGATTTTCAGCTATATTCAGAGCTTCTTTATAGAGCTTTACGAAGGGCTTGCCATATTCATCCCTCAAAACCTCTATATCATTTAAATAAAATCTCCTGAATCCGGTTCCGAACACCTTTGACACTGCCTCTTTTACGGCAAAATCGCCGGCAAGCCGGGATATCCTTTTCCCCGCCTGCCGACGCTCTTCCTCTGTATAAACACGCGTCAAAAAAGCCTCTTTTTCACAGGCTTTTCTGATGCGTTCAATCTCTATCAGATCAGTACCAACTCCGATAATCATTCTGTCTCTCCGGCCTTTGCAGCCTCTTCCTGTTTCCTTTTTGCCTCTTCTCTGGCTTTCTGATCCTGCATATTGCATACGCGGTAGGAAAGTCTCATCAGACTCTCTGACAGATGGACATTCTCCACTACCACGTCATCAGGAACCTGCAGATCTGTATGTGCAAAATTCCAGATTGCCTTTATACCTGCCTTCACGAGGCGATCTGCTATCTCAGGTGCCTTGGACTTAGGAATAGTAAGGGCAGCTATCTGGACTTCATTGTCCTTTATAAACTGCTCAAGGTCATCGATTCCACGAATCTCAACTCCCCTGACCACCAGACCAACCAGACGAGGATTGACATCAAACATTCCCTTAATAAGGAACCCACGCCGTTCAAAATTGGTATAATTGGCGATCGCCTGTCCAAGATTGCCGGCACCGATAATAATCAGGTTGTGCTGTCTGTCGATTCCAAGTATCCTTGCAATCTCTGTGTATAAGTATTTAACATTGTAACCATATCCCTGCTGACCAAATCCGCCGAAATTGTTCAGATCCTGACGAATCTGTGACGCTGTTACCTTCATGCGGATACTCAAATCATTCGATGAGATTCTCTCTACTCCCTCTTCGAGCAGTTCGCCCAAGTAACGGTAGTATCTGGGTAGCCTAGAAATGACCGCTTTTGATATTTCTTTCTGTTCCACGGCTTTCTTCCACCTTTCTTTTTAGTATCTCTGTCCGTACCGATAAGCGAAGCTACGGACATTCTAATAGATTTATTATAGTCAGCTGTCAATTAATTGTCAATTATAAGTGTTCAGTTATTTGTACAATGTCTCTTCTTCTGGTTATATTTCACGCTTTACTTCTTTAATGTAGCACTTCTTTTTAGCTGCGAAACGACATCCTTCTGATTATTTTTCTCGTTTCCAATCATCGTTCTTGTTCTGTCTAATTTTTCTTTCTGTGCTTTCTTATCTTTATTTACAGATACTGCCTTAGAAAGATCAACTTTCTCTTTTGAGTTATCTTTCTGAAGTGAACGTGCCTTAAACCATTTATCCATGACCTCATCTATTCTTCTGTGACGTGAGGACTGGCCTGATGTCTTCTTAAGCACCTCGCCGATAACGCTCCTGCCCACTTCAAGACTCGGTATTTTTATCAGACAATTGTTCTCATCAGCTATGTATATACCTTCAGGCAATTGGTTTAATCCTGAACTTCTGTACATTTCCCCTGTTGATAAATCCATATATCCAGCACGATGAGATTTTTTTTTGCCAATTTTCTTTTGCGTTTCGTCCACATCATCAATGTTAACTCCATGATCTGTTGTTGTAAGAATAATTCTCTTTGCACCGTCGACAATCTGCGGTGCAAATCCGAGCGGATGATCAGTATGCAGTGAATAAATAAGTGTCGTCTCTGCACTATTTCCAAGCGACTTCATGCCTCGCTCTTCCATCTCTTTTTTGATATCTGGTCTGTCTTCTTCTACAAAATTTATAGCATGTTTAACTCCGTGGTCAGAGCCCAAACCAGCCACAGGGTCAAGCTGAGTAATTTCAAACTTAACCATATCCTCATACTGCGGATAATTCTTGCTTATCCAGTTTTTGATCATCATGGCACCATGTGAAGCAGCTACACCTCCGCGGCTGTGTCCCTTTATCATAACCGTGACCGGATCTACGCTGCGTTCTTTCGTGTCTATGCCTTCTTTGTTCCATTTATCAAAAAAAGGCTTCAAATAATCAATTCCAGCTGTCAGCATATATTTGCTTACGTTAGCTATGCTGTATTCTCCCCTGTTTCTCATACCGCCCCATGACTGAGATCCGGGCATACTGTATCGTCTGCGATTTACCTCGGTGCCGTCCTCAAGCTTCATGGTATTGTTCTTCACGTAGATATATTTCTTATCCTTAAGACCATCAACATCTGGATTTACACCATAACGCTTCCTTATCATCTCATCAGGCTGCAGTAATTCAGGCTGGTTATCTTCAAGCTGACTATTTTCTGGCTGTCTGTTTTCCGGTTGTATATTTTCTGGATGTATATTTTCTGGATGAGTATTTCCCGGCTGGCTGTTTTCTGGTTGCTGGCTTAATGCATTCTGAACATAAGCCTGTTGATTTACCATCTGATTATTTCGTGTGTTTTGATGTACAGACTGTCTGGACGTATTATTTGGTCCTTTTTTAGCAGAATTTTTCTTAGACTGAGCGTCATATTCATCAATAAGTTTATTTTGGGTAATGATATCATGTTCTGTTGAAATACCTAACAAATCCCTTATAAATTCAGGCCAGTTAATTCTATTCCACCAGTGAACCTTCACCTTATTTTTATTCTTTATTTCGCTAAATGGGATATGTGCATCATCCTTATAATAATCGTCTTTACCGCCGAGATTTTCATGATTTGTTATAAATTGACGGAAACCGGAACCGGCCAGGTCAAATTCAAGAACATTGCCACCTTTAGCCTGAATCTGCGAACCGCGTGATGCATTGAGCCCTATATCTGTAATTCCCTCATCCTTCATATTCTCATACTTAGAATAGGGATCTTCCATCAAGCCGGAAGCAACAGCTTTTTTCACTGCATCCATAACACTTCCAATCTTATATTCTTTCTGATGTTTGCTCAGTGCTTTTTCTTTTATCTTCTTCCAATCATATTTGTATGTTAATCTTGGCATAGGACATACCCCCTGTCACAATATCCAATGTGTCTATAATTTTAGTCAACAAGTTTTATATAATACGGCCAATTTGCATCCCGTATACTTACTGTTACATTATCTACAGAACCGGCTGTTTCGTGAACACAGCGTATCTTTCCGTCTTTTGTCCATCCGATGAACATAACCACATGGCCTTCCTTGCCGGTCTTTAGAAGTATATCTCCTGGTTTCAGTTCTTCCTTGCTAATTTTCGTTCCCATGTTTACCATACCGCTGGTACTCTGATATGGCAATTTATTGCCTGTTACCGACCAGTATACCCAGCTAATCCATCCTGAACAGTCAAGACCCTTTTGCATACGTCCCTTTTCATCTGGTGATACTAACTTACCAAAATTGTTTCCTTCGTAATCTTTAGCAGAAGGCTTTCCACCCCAGTAATAAGGTACTTTTCCAACAGATTCAAGTGCAAATCTGACGAGTTCTTTTCTGGTTTCAGATAAATCCGTCGGAAGCTCATCCATATATGCTGCAATCTCAGCTGAATTTAAGGCAAGTTTTGTAGAGATCGTAGGGACAACAAGACCATATCTCTGATACCAGTTTTCTCCAGCAATGAGCTTAACGGCCTGACGATTCTCCTCAGTCCAGCCCTGCCAGCCTTCTTCACTCATATTCTCCTCACTGTTTCCGATGGAATCGAGTTCAAAAAGACTATTTTTCTCTGTCACACCAGCAATCTTCATTGTAATGGTGAGATCTACGTGACCGGGGCAGTATAGTTGTCCTGAGCCAGAAGCAGCAGCCGTTGTAGTTGACGTGTCTGCAACATTTTGATTTGTCGCATTCCCATAAGTCTCATCAATGCTGATTGAAGTATTTGTGCCGGTTTCAGCCAATGCATTTGCAGTCTCAGATGATGTACTTATGTCAACTGTATTTGATGCATCTGTCCCTCTCTCAGCCTGAATAGTGCTTCCCTCAGTTTCTATATATACACTCGTCGGAGCAATCGAACTTTCTTCGGTCTCTGTCGGAGCAATATTTTCCTGAATATCTGCTTCTTCACCAATTTCTGATGCTGTAGCAATCTTTTTATTCACTGCATTCAGATCCACGCATCCCGAACAATGATAGATTCCGCTGACTCCCATAGTATATGAATGGGATGCCTGCCAAAGAGCCTCTGCATATGTCCTAAATAGTTCACTGTTTCCCGGGTCATGGTAATATGTGTAAACATTGGCCATAGCCATTATCTGCGGAATATTGGAATCAGGTGAAACTGCATTTCCGTCTCCATCCACAGTCATAAACCATACATTTCTAAATTTGCGAATAAGCCATGTGAACGGATCCTCAGGATCCTGCGATGAATCTGAAGGGTCATATTCTCCTTTTATATATGATTCTGCTATTCCATATCTTGATACCATATCCTCTGGTTTTAAGCTTGAATAGCTGTATACTGTGCTTGACCACTGTGTATCCTTCGCAGCCAGCTCATTGAAGATCTGAGCACCTATACTTCCTGATACATCCGTTCCACTCTCTCCGTCAGGACTTATATGAAACAGATTCATATCGTAAATAGAAGGTTTCCACGCATCGTCATCCGATGTCTTATCAGTGACAACGACTTCTGATGAAGTAGCTTTCGAGCCAAAGCTTACTTCTTTGTTTTTTTCCTTACCGTAGGCTGAGTCCAGTTTCCCTGGATACATGGTCGATGAAAGTGAAATATTTCCAATACCAAGGATCGCTGCCATACCGGCAGCGATCCACTGTTGTTTATGCCCGATCACAACTATTTTTATGTTTTTTAGAATCCAATCTGTGTCAATTATTAATTTCATTATTTACTCTGTAATGCATGCAATACTGTCATGTTTATGACCTGGTCAAAAGGTTTTTCGTCTTTATTTAGTCTTTATTTACTTTACAAGATATTCTATCAGCTCATATACACGTGCTTTTGTAAGTTCAGCACCCTCAGTATCTCTGAGCATCGGCTCCATACTTCCGCCCTCGAAACCTTCCACGGCTTTCTTCATCATCTCCTCTTTTTCCTTGATCCATGCTTTTTCTTCTTTTGTAAGAGCACTCATCTCGGTGTCAGAAAGAGTTTTCTTAAGCTGTTTCCAGGTAACATTCAGCTGATCGTCCCAGAGCTTATAAAGTTCTGCACTGGCGTCATTGTATTCTGATTGGGTAAGTGTCTCATTTTGAATCTTATCTTCAAGAGCTGCTGCCTTTTTCTCAGTATCGGCAAGTCCCTCCGCTAAGGCTGCTGCTTTCTGATTTGCACTTGATGTATCAGCACTTCCACTAGCAAGAGACTGGCTCCATGATTCATAATCTTCGTCAGTCCAACCATAAAAGCCGTTTTCAGCATTTTCATTATATATTCCATAACATGGAAGTGTCTTGTCGCTGTCACTAAGAATATACATTCCCCAGTCCTTAAAGCCTTCCGGAAGTGAACTTACAGGTTTTCCCTTAAGATAGATATAAATTGTCTTTGCATCATCCAGTCCATATGGAGTGCTGTAGACATATTTCATATCATCTGCCAGTTCCTCTACTCCGGATTTTTCAGCAGTCTCAATCTTAGTAATTGTCGTTTTGTATGTGTAATCATCAACTTTTTGAAGTGTTCCAAAAGTTCCTGTAAAATCACAAACATACACTGTTCCATTCGGATATCCGGCACCTGTAGAGCCTGCATCCGAATCATGGTAAAAGCCCTTAAATGAGCCATCTTTATTCACTGTCAGCTCTGTTGACCATGCACCTGCTCCGCTTGAAAATGTGAAGCTGCACCTAGAGATCTTTTCGTAAATCGCGGCTGAGGCACTGTCTATGGTAACTGTTTTTCCATCAGAAGAATCGGCTTTTGATTCAGAGTTCTTAGAATCAGCATCAGTACTATCCTGGCTCTCATCAGCAGAATCATTTGACACATCGATATTTAATACATTCTCAGTATCTGCCTCACTAGAAGCAGATACTGAGGCGGCTTCATCCTTCTTGCCGCATCCGCTGACAGCCGTGCTTCCAAGCACAGCTGCCATACCCATAATCACTATAAATTTCTTTTTCATGTTGCGTAAAGCTCCTCTTGACACTGGTGGCATCATATTATTTTCACAGTGTCTTTCCATTATATGTTTTCTTGTCTTTTCTGATAGGGTTAATTGTATTTGAGCGTTTTATTTTCGGATTCGGATTCGTTACACCTTCCTCAAATTTTTTTGACATTCTTGATTTTACTATATTGGATTCGTCTTTTGAATTGGTCTTCTTAGTATCAGACTTAATTACCTTTGTCTGTTTTTGTTCTGTATTCTTAGTTTTCTCTCCAGCTGCTATAGCTGCTACTTCTTTCTCGCTAAAGGCATTAACTCTTTTTAATGAATTTTCGTCTAGATCTTTAGCATTCAATGAAGTCTCTACTTGACCAGAAGCTTGTGCAGCCACTTGAGCAGCTTTTTGCTTTTTATCGTCTGCTTTCATCTCCTTATCATGAACATAAGGGTTACTAGGATTATATGTTTCAACATAAACATCCCCAATTTTTGTGATGTCTGATTTTATCTTTCCATCATCATCGAATTCCAGCGGTTTAACCCATTGTGCTTCAAATGAAAACGTCTCAGAGGCAATCTTTTTTGGATCTTTTTCGCTAGGATATGTCTTGTAACACTTATCAGCAAGGTCATTTATATCCATAATTTTTACAGACTCATCATTAGGATCATGAATCCGTAACGTCGTACCATTTTCATCAGAAATCATACCATACACTGTTCTGTAATGACCATTAACTACAATAGCAACCGGTTGTCCATCTTTGCTAAGCGCATGTTCAAACATTGCCTTCATATTTTTCACCACTTCTGCTTTGGCAGCATTCTTTTCATCCGCGGTCCATAATTTTGAGTTATCATCTATATCAAAATGATCCTTCCTATAGTTAGCATCTTGCACGGATACATTTGGCATAATCTCATGTATCATATCACGATATGTGCTAATAGACTCCGCACTATCATTATTGGATACATCCGCACTGATTTTCTTAGAATCCGGTCTGTATGCTCTTAAAGTCTCTTGATCGACTTCTACACCATTATAACCTGCTATAGATGAAAGTGCTACTGACCAGCATCCATTGTTTGTCTTCTGGCAATCTTTTTGCTTGACTCCTTTTACATATATTTGTTTGAACGATCCGTCTTCTTTTATTACCGCTTCAGATTTAACAGCAATTTTCGATGTATTTTTTTTAGCATTATCTGCAAGGTCGTTTATCTTTGCTATACAATCGATTCGGTGTGTCAGATAATCTTTAAGTCCAGGTGTATCCTTGCCATATTTATCAATCAATCCATTTAAATCTTTCGTGTTGTTTGAATTGATGAGCTTAACATCATCTGGATGTTGTTTACAAAAGTTCTCATAACCTTTGAAAAATTCTTTTTCAGAATTCTTTTTCTTTGTATCTGAACTGTAACCAGAAGTTATCGGTTCCGGTGTCGGAGCCGGAGCCATATCCTGTACCTGTGTCTCTGGTGCACTTACCTGAGACATCTGTGCCTGAGACGTTTGTGGCTGCTGTGCCTGTGGCTGACCGTACACTGGCTGGCCGTATACTGGCTGCTGCATCTGTGGCTGGCCGTATACCGGCTGCTGCATCTGTGGCTGGCCATACA
>CAVKOQ010000062.1:0-15717 GCA_963657995.1 bacterium | reverse complement strand
GAGCACGCGGCTGTTAACCGCGCTGTCGTAGGTTCGAGTCCTACTCGGGGAGTTTATAATTAAATATCTGGCCCCATGGTCAAGCGGTTAAGACATCGCCCTTTCACGGCGGTAACACGAGTTCGAATCTCGTTGGGGTCACTTTTGGCGACATAGCCAAGTGGTAAGGCGTGGGTCTGCAACACCCTGATCACCAGTTCAAATCTGGTTGTCGCCTCTAGGGAATCATCGTAAGATGGTTCCTTTTTTCGATTTTAGGGAAGTGCAGATGCAGCTTTCTGAAATTGTGAAATAGACAAGCAAACTAATAGAAAAAAATGAATCATACTTGCATGAATGACGGATTTTTTTTATAATTTTATTTAGCGGATATGCAAACCTCACGAAATACAAATCATTTTGAAGGTTTGTGCTGAACAGCAACATTTAAAATATGGAGGAAGGAAAATGGCAGAGAAATTACAGGAATATAGCTTAACATGGAAAGTTACAGATGAGATGACCGCAAAGCGCATAGGAAGTGCAGGTTCCAAAATTTTGTCTACCCCAAACATGGTGGCACTGATGGAGGCAGCGGCACTTGAGCTGGCAAAATCCTATCTAGAAGAGGGACAGACGACGGTCGGAGCGGAGATCCACTGCCGCCATCTGGCACCGACACCGGTGGGAATGAAGGTAACAGCCAATGTTAAACTTCGTAGCATTGAGCGTAGAAAAATGTGGTTTGATATCGAGGTAAATGATGAAAAAGGAAAATGCGGTGAGGGATCACATCTGCGTATCATTGTAAATTCAAAGGCAATGAGCGATAAAGCTGCAAGTAAGGCGGAATAGAGAATATTTATTAGTATGAGACCGGGATTTGAATTTCAGTCACAAACTGATTCGGATCGTTGGTCATACCGTTGTCGATTCGGGTGATTTCGCGTGAAAATCCGCCTATAGAAAGAGAATGATCACGGATAAATTGTAAAAGAGTTGCATACTGGGCAGGAGCTTCACTGTGACTGCCGCGAAAGCGGAGAACAGCACAGCAAGTCTCCTGCCACTTTTCTGTGCCGGGGACGAATGAATCTTCCGGATCTAGAAGCAGAAAAACACAGTCATAATGATTAAAATTTCCGGCATTGAGGTGTTCCAGAGAAATGCCTACGCCCACTTTCCCAAGCCATACAGCAGTATCAGTTTCTGATTGATCAAGCTGTCGAATTGATGTTTCAAGGTCAAGATAAGAATTAAGAGTCAGTGAACGCTTCATCCAGACAACTCGTTGACTTGGAATCTGTTTGATATGTATCACATTTAACTCAGAAGAAACTGCATCTTTAAGCATGTCTATGCGACGCCTGATTTTACGTTCAATCAGGTTTAATTCTTCCTGTTTTTTGATGACAGTGTCTAATTGTTCATTAAGCATGTTTTCCATAGCTGAAATTTCACGATTTTGCAGAAAAGATGCTATCTGTGAGAGTGGCATATCAAGTGCCCGCAGTGCACGAATGGTATGAAGACATTCGAACTGACGGACACTGTAATAGCGGTATCCGGTATTTGGATCGGTATATTCCGGAACGATAAGACCATTTTTTTCATAATGGCGAAGAATTCCGACGCTAACGTGAAACAGTTTTGCGATATCTCCAATACGAAAAAGAGCTTGATTATTCATTTTATTCAGTATCCTTTTTTGAATTTATGTCGACAACCATTTTTTCAGGATGTTTTTTTATCCAGCGAAGGGCAATCAAACATATGATAACCGAGATGAATGACCCCGTGGGAGCTGCAAGTCCCATGGGATACAGATTATCAGGAAAATAGCGGCAGGCCAGCCATGCGAGTGGGATTCGAGCGACAATGATTGAGATGCAATTGTGCAGGAATGAAAGTCCTGATAATCCGCATGCGCAAAAGAAACCGCTGCAGCAAAAATGAATACCGGCTATCATACAGTCAAAAACATAGCTTTTCATATACTGTGCACCAAGAAGTATAACTTCAGTCTCATCAGTAAAGAGGGATACTGCGGCATCTGCAAAAAATTGCATAAGGACTGATATTATGAGACCGAAAGAAAATGTGATGCAGATGGCATATTTCAAAGTCAGACGGGCACGCTCTGGTTTCCCAGCTCCCAGATTTTGAGCTGAAAGTGCTGAAACAGTGGAAAGAAAAGATGATGGAACCAAAAATAGTATACCGATCAGTTTTTCTACGATTCCTACTGCAGCTGCGTCGTTTAACCCTCTTTTATTTGCAAACATAGTTATAATCAGGAAAGAGATTTGTATAAAGCCATCTTGAACAGACACTGGAATTCCAACCTGTAATATGGTGGTCATGGTAGGTTTGTGTGGACGAAGATCACTAATACTAAATCCCGGAAATAGCTTCTTTTTTATTATAACAGACATGGCAATAAGGACACTGCACATCTGAGAGACAGTAGTTCCAAGTGCAGCCCCGGATGGACCAAGAGAAAATATTCCCATTAAAATATAGTCAAGAACTATATTTATTACACATGCGATGGCAACAAAATACATTGGACTTTTTGAATCGCCCATTCCTCGGAAAATGGAGCTTATGATATTGTAGGCAGTGATAAATGGGATTCCGGCAAAGCAAATCATAAGATATGATGCCGTGCCGCCTATGGCTTCGTCAGGAACAGATAACAGGGTTATGATGCCTTGAATCGATGCAAGAAGGCATCCTGTCAGGATAACAGACAGCAGGACAAAAAGGGTAATAGTGTTGCCTATACCTCGTGCAGCAAGTTTCCTATCACCGGCACCTACAGCACGTCCGATAAGAACGGTTGCACCCATTGCCAATCCAACGATCATGACAGTCAGCATATGCATGACCTGACTACCTACAGAAACAGCGGTAGTTCCATCTACACTGCCAAATTGTCCTATGATAAACAGATCTGCCATGCCATAGAGAGTTTGTAGAAAATAAGATAATAAATATGGCAGAGAGAAAAAAATTACAGTTTTAAAAACACTGCCGGAAGTAAGATTTTTTTCCATGAATAATATCCTCGTCTTTCTATTAAACTATGAATAGTTTAACAAAAATAAATATAATGTCTATAACAATTGTAGAGTCAAGCAAATAAAATACTGCACACAGTTGGTAAATTTATAAATAAAAAAATAAATTCCTTGTTTTTTGGTAGGATTTAAGTGTACAATAAAAAAGATTATGATTATACTTTAGATTTACATAGGAGGTTTTATGAGTCTGGAGTTTAAGAAAATTGATATTGGAAGTATGAAGGAGATGCTTCCGTTTTATGCTATGCGTCACAACATGACATGTGATAGCGTGTTTTTAGAAAGTTTCATATGGAAAGATTACTACAATGTCCGCTATGCAATTTGGGAAAATAAAGCTCTGTTATGGCTGATGGAAAACGATGGGAGATGCTTTTCAGCAATGCCGCTTTGCAAGGATGAAGATCTTGCTGATGCTTTCGCTGAAATTGAAAAATATTTCAATGAAAATTTAGGATATCCGCTTGTTATCAATCTTGCAGATGAGTATGCAGTTAAATATTTGAATCTGCCAGAGGACAAATATCTGGTAGAGGAACAGGTGGATGCAAAGGATTATCTTTACAGCGGTGATGCTATGCGATCACTGGCAGGCAAAAAACTTCACAAAAAGAAAAATCGTGTAAATGCATTTAAACGTGAGTACGAGGGAAGATACGAATATCGCCGTCTGTGTTGCTCTGATAGCCATGATGTATGGGTATTTCTTGACAGATGGAGACAGCAAAAAGGTGATGATGTCGAAGAACATCTCGACTACGAAGTAAAGGGAATTCATGACATTCTGAAAAATTGTTCAGAATTAAGTATTCACATGGGTGGTGTGTATATCGACGGTCGGATGGAAGCATTTACGATTGGAAGTTATAATCCGGTGGAAAATATGGCAGTTATCCATATAGAAAAAGCAAATCCTGAGGTAAATGGTCTTTATCAATTTATTAATCAGCAATTTTTGATTGAAGAATTTCCGAATGTAGAATGGGTCAATCGGGAAGATGACATGGGCTTAGAAGGACTTAGAAAGGCGAAGATGAGCTATTGTCCGGCGGATCATGCCCGCAAATACCTTGTCGAACAGCTTTTAAACGGCAGTAAGGGGTATCACTGGGCTGAGCAGATCGCAAATACAACACCCGGAAGCGTCCTTACATATCTTGATGAGGATGAAAAGGATGAAACAAGACCTCTCTGGCATATGTGTTTTCCGGAAGATTCAGAGAGTTTTGTGGATTATTATTACAGAGATAAAACTACGGATAATGAGATTCTGGTAAAAAAGGACAATGGTTTTATCATTTCAATGGTTCACAAAAATCCATATATGGTAAAATTAAAAGAAAGGCTCTTTAAGCTTAATTATCTTGTGGCAGTGTCAACAGAAGAAAATCGCCGCAGGGAAGGGCATTTTAGGGATGTGTTCATAAAGATGCTTCACGATGAGGAGGCCTCGGGAAAGCCGATTACATATCTCGTTCCGGTTAACCACGAAGTATATGATTCTATGGGCTTTACGTTTGTCGGAAATATAACCGAGTATGAGCTGACCGAAGAGGCAAAAAAGACGCTGACACGAAGAACATGTCAGGATATACCTGCGGACTGTGAGCGGGCTGCGAACTATATGGAACAGTGGCTAGGGGCACGATATGAAATGTATACACGAAGGGATTCGGCTTATGTGAGCTGTCTCATAAAGGAACTGGCATCTGAAAACGGAACACTGGAGTTTCTGGAGCATGATGGCGAGTTGATTGGTCTGGATGCTTACTGGGGAGTTGAAGTTCGTGAACACAGATTTCTCTATGCCGATGAACAGTATACAGTTAAAATTGGTGAGAAACCGTGGAATATGGCACGTCTTACAAACATCGGAACATTGCTGGCGACATTTGGATTAAAAAAAGATGAACAGCGTGCAAAAGACAGTGTGCTTACGCTTGGAATCTGCATGAACGACCCAATTCTGGAGATGAATAACGGTGAGTTTGTCTGGATGATTGGAGAGACTGGATCCAGCCTTAAGATACGAAAACCAGAACAGGAAACCTGCGGATGTACAGAAAATGTCCAAGTATGGCTAAAGACAAATCCTCAGGAGCTGGTAAGCTGGCTTTTCGGCTACCAGAAGGCAGAAGATATCTGGAGCGAACAGCTTAAAAACAGTGAACTGGCAGAAATTCTTACACAAGTGGATACGGTAAATGGTGTATATTTGGATGAGATTGTGTAGAGTTCATAGTGTGATTGTACAGTTTAGGGAAAGATGCTGGCGTTATGTAAATTGATAGCGGGAGTTTTTAGGTTCTCATAAAAAGGAGAGGAGACTGCGTTATATGGAAGAGACAGAAACATTAAAAAAATGGATTGATGAGTCGAATTATATCGTATTTTTCGGCGGAGCGGGTGTTTCGACCGAGAGTAATATCCCGGATTTCAGAAGCACTGATGGTCTTTATCATCAGGAATATGACTATCCACCTGAAACTATTTTGAGTCACAGTTTTTACATGAAAAAACCAGAAGAATTTTATAGATTTTACCGCAATAAGATGTTATTTCCGAACGCAAAGCCGAATAGGGCACATCTTGCACTTGCAAAGCTTGAAAAGGAAGGAAAACTCAAAGCAGTCATTACACAGAATATTGACGGTCTGCACCAGGCAGCAGGCAGCAAAGAAGTATTGGAACTGCATGGATCTGTACTTCGTAATCATTGCACACGCTGTGGCAAGTTTTACGGACTGGACGATATTTTGACGATGAAAGGTGTGCCAAAGTGCACCTGTGGCGGTGTAATTAAGCCTGATGTCGTATTATATGAGGAAGGTCTTGATAACGAGGTAATTGAAAGATCTGTATCACATATCAGAAATGCAGATATGCTGATTATCGGAGGCACATCTTTGGTAGTTTATCCGGCAGCAGGACTGATTGATTATTACCGTGGAGATAAGCTGGTTCTTATCAACAAATCGACCACGTCTCGCGATAGCCAGGCAGATCTGGTCATCAGTGACAGTATCGGCAAAGTACTTGGAGATGTCGTAGGAGTATAGAGAAGCTTTGAAAGTTGTAAGCATGAATTGAGTGCAACATAACATCGGAATAAACAGGAGCAGGATAGAAAATGATATACGAGGTAGGAGATATCGTAAAATTAAAAAAGCCGCATCCTTGCGGCAGCCATGAGTGGGAGATCTTAAGAGTCGGTGCGGATTTTCGCTTGAAATGTACCGGATGTGGACATCAAGTGATGATGGCACGTCCACTGGTGGAGAAGAGTACTAGAGGGCTTACCAAGGCAGCAGATGTACAGGTATAGATCATGGTTTAAATAGCCTGAAAACATGGAAAAAAACGTATAAAAATCTTACAGGAAAAATAAAAAAATAACTTGCCAAGACATGGTTTTTTTGGTATCATAAATATTCGGTAATATATAACAATAAATCCTTACTCCCTGCTGGAGTCAGGGGGTCGGTGACCACAAGGAGGTAAGAAAGAGCATGAACAAATATGAATTAGCAGTTGTTCTTAGCGCAAAACTCGAAGACGAAGAGAGAGCCGCAGCGATGGAGAAAGTAACAGGTTACATCACACGTTTCGGCGGTACAGTAACTGACATTGATGAATGGGGCAAGAAGAGACTTGCTTACGAGATTCAGAAGATGAAAGAAGGATTTTACTACTTCGTACATTTCGAGTCTGATTCCGAGTGCCCAAATGAGGTGGAGAGTCATATCCGCATCATGGAGCCGGTTATCAGATACTTATGCGTAAGACAGGATGCGTAAGACCAGATAAAGGAAGAGTGATCGTATGAATAAAGTGATTCTGATGGGTAGATTGACGAGAGATCCGGAAGTGAGATACTCTAGTGGAGAGAGAGCAATGGCAATTGCCAGATACACACTGGCAGTGGATCGCAGAGGTCGCAGAAGCGGAAGCGGAGATGACGGTGCACAGACAGCGGATTTCATTCCATGTGTTGCATTTGACAGAGCAGGCGAATTCGCTGAGAAGTATTTTCATCAGGGAACAAAGCTCGTAGTAACCGGAAGAATTCAGACTGGCAGCTATACCAATCGTGATGGCCAGAAAGTATATACGACAGAAGTTATTGTAGAAGATCAGGAATTTGCAGAGAGCAAGAATGCGTCATCTGGAAATAGTGACGGTGGTTACCGTCCGGCAGAGCGCCCGGCTCCGTCCAGCGCAATCGGCGATGGATTCATGAATATTCCTGACGGAGTAGAAGACGAAGGCCTTCCGTTCAACTAAGGTTCGGGAATCGGTCCCCCGGCGGACGGAGAGTGCGTAAGCACTATCAGGCTGATGTGTGTGAAGGAGGAAAGACCAATGGCATTCAATAAAGGCGATAAAGCAGACGCTTCCAAGATCAGAAGAGGCGGCATGCGTAGAAGAAAAAAAGTTTGTGTATTCTGCGGTGAGAAAAACGGAGAAATCGATTACAAAGATACAAACAAGTTAAAGAGATACGTATCTGAGAGAGGAAAAATCCTTCCGAGACGTATCACAGGTAACTGTGCAAAACATCAGAGAGCTCTTACTGTAGCTATCAAGAGAGCAAGACATCTGTCCCTGATGCCATACGTATGCGAATAATATATCAGTTGTGATATCATTGAGGCCCTGCATTATATGTCATGCAGGGCCTTTTTTGTGTAATAGGGAACTTCGTTCCTATTGCACAAAACGCTCCGCGTGAATGCACACTGCGGCGTACAATGTAGATGTCGCAAGCGACCGCCGCAGGCGCGAGAATGTGCCAAGGCACATTCTTTGTTCACATTTATGGTAGACAATGAGCCAAAGTGGAACGTAGATATCGTGATAATGAGAAAAACTGGCAAAGAGTGTTTTTCGTAGTTAGGAGGGAGTAAATATGGGTTACATAAAAACACTGTGTATAATCTGCCCTATTTTTTTTATTTCGGGTATAATTGATTCCATCGGTGGAGGTGGAGGATTAATTGCATTGCCGACATACCTAATGATCGGGTTGCCTGTCCGTTCGGCTTACGGCTGCAACAAATTGCAGGCAGGTCTAGGGAATTTAGTTTCGGCCATCAAGTATTTCAAAAATAATATGGTGGATCTGAAGATTGCCCTAATCTCCGCTATTACAGCGATGACGGGGGCATGGATCGGAACAAAAATAATCTTCCTTCTGCCGGAGGACAGCATCCAGAAAGCTATCACGGTAGCACTTCCAGTGATTGCTCTAGTTATGGTCCTTAGAAAAACGGATGCGAGAAACGTGGTCATGAGAAGTGAAATCTCAAAAAAGACAGTGATTCAGGCCTTGATTGTCGGTGTGATCATGGGATTTTACAACAGTCTCTTTGGACCTGGAATTGGTACTGTGGCGATTATCGCGTTTACGATGATTATGCACTACGATGCGAGATGTGCTTCCGGAAACGGAAAAGTCCTCATCGTGCTTACAAATGCTATTGCCCTTGTAAGCTACGTGAGGACAGGAAATGTTGCTTATGAGATTGCGTGTCCTGCAGCACTTTGTGCTATTGCAGGGAATCTTGTCGGTGTCAATCTGGCGATCAAGAAGGGCGAGAAGATCATCAAACCTGTTATGTTAGTGGTTGTAATTCTTACCGTGATCAAATTTGCATGGCAAAATAATCTATGGGGATAGATCTACAAAATTTAATGAGTTTTCCGCGTTTTATTATGCTCCAATTGCATTACCCGTATACAACTGGTAATATCGTCCCTTTTCATCTATAAGCTGGTCATGGGTGCCTCTCTCGATGATACGGCCCTGTTCGAGAACCATGATGCAGTCAGAGTTCTTAACGGTAGAAAGGCGGTGGGCGATGACGAAGGTGGTTCGTCCGGCCATCAGGCGGTCCATGCCTTCCTGGACGAGAGATTCGGTTCTGGTATCGATAGAAGAAGTAGCTTCATCGAGAATCAAAACAGGTGGGTCTGCAACTGCGGCACGTGCTATAGAGAGAAGCTGGCGTTGTCCCTGGCTTAGGTTGCCACCATCACCGGTAAGTATAGTCTGATAGCCATCAGGAAGTCTTCGGATAAATTTGTCAGCGTTTGCAAGCTTTGCAGCTGCTATACATTCCTCATCGCTAGCGTCGAGTCGTCCATATCTAATATTGTCCATAACAGTTCCTGTAAACAGGTGTGTATCCTGAAGAACCATTCCAAGGGAACGCCGCAGATCTGATTTGCGTATATGATTTATATCTATTCCGTCATATGTGATAGACCCTTTTGAAATGTCATAAAAGCGGTTTATCAGGTTTGTTATAGTGGTTTTTCCGGCACCGGTACTGCCTACAAAAGCGATTTTTTGTCCAGGTTTCGCAAAAAGGGTCACATCATGTAGAACTGTTTTTTCAGTTGTATAGCCGAAATCTACATTTTCAAATCGCACATCACCCTCTAGTTTTGTATAGCGGTGAGAAGCATCGCTTGAGTTTGGATTTTTCCATGCCCAGACACCGCTTCTCTCAATACATTCTTCAAGGTGTCCATCGCGGGTTTCATGGGCATTGATAAGTTCCACACAGCCGTTATCTTCCTCAGGAGTTTCATCCATCAGCTTGAAGATACGTCCAGCACCGGCCATGGCCATGACAACACTGTTGAGCTGCTGGCTTATCTGGCCAAATGGCTGTGTGATATTTTTGTTTAAAGTCAAAAATGAAACCAGGGTGCCGAGAGACAGTCCGGTATATCCGCCAAGAGCAAGGATTGCACCGCAGATGGCACAAAGCACGTAGCTTATATTTCCTATATTATTGTTGATAGGCATGGATACGTTGGCAAATGTGTTAGCCTGTTCAGCACTCTCACGCAGTTTTTCATTGATGATGCGAAACTGCTCGATGCTTTTTTCTTCGTGGCAGAATACCTTCACAACCTTCTGGCCGTTCATCATTTCCTCTATATAACCGTTGACGGCACCGATTGCCTGCTGCTGTTTTCCAAAATAATATGCAGATTTAGAGGCAATTTTTTTGGTGATAGTAAGCATTATAAGAATCATGACAGCAGTCAGTATGGTAAGCGGTACATCGAGAATTAGCATACTTATAAAAGATGTTGCGATGGTTATGGCTGAGTTTAAAACCATAGGAATACTCTGACCGATTAGCTGTCGCAGTGTATCAACGTCATTGGTATAAACTGACATAATATCGCCATGCGGATGTGTGTCAAAATAGCTTATAGGCAGAGATTCCATGTGTGAAAAAAGGTCTTCTCTTATATGCCTCATAGTGCCCTGGCCGATATTAACCATGATTCGGTTGTAAGAATATGCACAGATGATACCTGCTACATATGTGGCGATAAGGCCTAAAAGTGCGTGTGCCAGGGAAGAAAAATCAGGTGTCTCCATTTTTGTGATCGGCATGATATAATCATCGATCAAACTCTGTAAAAAGAGTGTACCTCTGAGAGTAGCAAGGGCAGATCCTATGATGCAGATAACCACAACAGAAAATGCCAGTTTATAGTTTTTAAATATATATCGAAGCACGCGTGCGAGAATCGGAGTCAGAGTCCGCATGTCGGCTTTCTTCTTATTATTCATATTTCGTTCCATTTTAGAAAACCTCCTTCATTAATCTGCACACGGTGCGTCAAAGTCACCGCTTCCCTTTGTCTGTGCTTCGTAGATTTCCTGATAAATCTGGTTAGATGCTAAAAGCTCATCATGGGAAGCAAATCCATTGATAGATCCGTTGTCGAGTACCAGAATCCTATCGGCATGCTGAATACTGCTGATTCTCTGGGAAATGATAAGTTTGGTGGTTCCGGGGATGTTTTTTGCAAATGCCTCGCGGATCTTACTGTCTGTAGCAGTATCAACAGCACTGGTAGAGTCATCGAGAATAAGGATTTTTGGCTTCTTTAACAAGGCTCTGGCTATGCATAGACGTTGTTTCTGGCCACCGGAAACATTGTTTCCGCCCTGCTCAATCCATGTGTTGTATTTATCAGGGAAACGTTCGATAAATTCATCTGCACAGGCCTGACGGCATACCTCGCGACATTCTTCCTCAGTTGCGTTGTCATTGCCCCAACGTAGGTTTTCAAGGATGGTTCCGGAAAACAGGACATTTTTCTGCAATACAACAGCAACCTGATCACGAAGAACTTCAAGGTCGTAAGTACGCACATCGCGTCCACCGACATAAACTACACCCTGATCCACATCGTACAGACGGCTTATAAGGCTTACAAGACTGGATTTACCACAGCCTGTGCCTCCGATAATACCTATAGTTTCTCCTGAGCGGATATGAAGGTCAATATCATGAAGAGTTTCTTCACCGCTTCCGTGTTTGTATGAGAAACTTACATGGTCAAAATCGATGCGTCCGTCATCTACGGTTTCTACAGGATTAGCTGGATTTGTGAGATCCGGTTTTTCTACAAGAACCTCAGCAATACGGCGTCCACTTGCCATACTCATGGTCAACATGACAAAAATCATGGACAACATCATAAGTGACATCATGACACTCATGACGTAACTAAAAAGTGATGTTAGTTCACCGGTTGTCAGACTGCCGGATACGATAAAATGCGCACCGAACCAGGAAAGGGAGGTAATACAGCCGTAAATAACAAACATCATGATCGGTGCATTGAATGCCAGAGTACTTTCAGCTTTCACAAAGAGATTGTAGAGATTCTTTACAGCATTCATAAATTTGTTGTTTTCATGTTCCTCGCGTACATACGCCTTCACTACACGTATAGCGGATACGTTCTCCTCAACACTGGCATTTAGATCGTCATATTTGTGAAAAACTTCGTTGAAAGTTTTTGTTGCTCTTCTCATGATGCAGATAAGGGCTAATCCCAAAAAAAGTACGGCTATCAGAAAAATGCAGCTAAGTCTGGCGTTTATTAAGAAACACATGAACATACTGCATAGGAGCATCATAGGTGATCGAACTGCAATGCGAAGAATCATCTGATAGGCATTCTGTACGTTAGTTACATCAGTTGTCATACGGGTAACCAGTCCGGCAGTGCTGAATTTATCGATATTCGAAAATGAAAATGTCTGTACATTTTCGTATATGGCATCACGTAGGTTGCAGGCAAAGCCTGCAGATGCTATAGCTGCGAAACGTCCGGCAAGGACACCGCTTGCCAGAGCTAAAAAAGCAACTATGAGCATCAGTACACCATACCGACAGATCTGAGGCAGACTTCTTGCTTCAATACCTTTGTCAATCAATGAGGCTGTAATGAAGGGGATCAGCACTTCAAATACTACCTCTATTGCGGCAAAGAAAGGCGTCAAAAGTGACGCGGTTTTATATTGCCGCACTTGTTTAATTAACGTTTTAAACATGAAAACCCTCCGTTTTGATAAAATTGATATATAGTTAGGAATCCCGGATAGATTTTCTCTTGCAAAAAATCTATCCGGGCTATTTAATCTATTATAATGAAAAAAAAATGAAAGTAAAGTTGGGAATTTCTAAAAATTTCATGAACTGGTCAGTGTACGTTGTTGTATATTGGTGATTTTTAGAATTAAAGTGCTTTACAAAAACACTTTAGTGTGCTAATATGGTAGCATATTAAAAAGAAAGAGGAAATCGAATGTTGAGGAGAGCGGTTTCCTATGTCTGAAAACGAGGAGGACACCAATTATGAAAAAGAGACTTGTGAGTGCAGCATTGGCTGCGGTAATGGCACTTTCTATGACTGCCTGCAGCAGCAGTAAGACTGAGACAACAGCAGCAGACACTGAGTCAGCTGAAGCTGAGAGCCAGGCAGACGAGAGTACTGCAGATGAAGCTAAGACAACAGATGGCGGTACACTTATCGTAGGCTTTGATCAGGATTTCCCACCTATGGGATTTGTAGGTGATGACGGTGAGTATACAGGTTTTGACCTGGAGCTGGCACAGGAAGTTGCTAAGCGTCTGGGACTTGAGTACAAGGCACAGCCGATTGCCTGGGATTCTAAGGATATGGAGCTTGAATCTGGCAATATCGACTGTATCTGGAATGGATTTACCATCACAGGCCGTGAGGATGATTATACCTGGACAGATCCATACATGTCCAATCAGCAGGTATTTGTAGTGGCTAATGATTCTGACATCAACAGTCAGGCAGACCTTGCAGGAAAGATCGTTGAAGTTCAGACAGATTCATCTGCAGAGGCAGCATTAAAAGAGGCACCGGAGCTTACTGATACATTTAAGGAACTGCTCACAACAGCTGATTACAATACGGCATTCATGGATCTGGAGCAGGGTGCAGTTGATGCGATTGCTATGGACGTAATTGTGGCAGGTTATCAGATTCAGCAGAGAAATGCAGATTTCAAGATTCTTGATGACTCACTTTCTGAGGAAGAGTATGGTGTAGGCTTTAAGAAGGGCAATACTGAGTTAAGAGATAAAGTTCAGTCAACTCTTGAAGAGATGGCAGAAGACGGTACTTTACAGGAAATCTCCGAGAAATGGTTTGGCAAGGATGTAACTACAATCGGTAAATAATTGATTTTTAATCATGATGGATTCCTGATAGAGGAATCGGGGAGAAGTAAACGACCACATAAAGAGAATAGGGACGGCTGTGAACATTTTCATGGCAGTCCCCATTCGCGGTTTAAGGTTATGGCTCACGCGGCACTCTATATTTTAGAAAGCAGGTATAAAATTTTATGGGTAAAATGTCACTCCAGCAGATGATTGCACAGCTTGCGGGAGGTATGGCAGTCAGCACACAGATATTCGTGGTTACGCTGCTGTTTTCACTTCCGCTTGGACTCGTGATCGCTTTTGGGCGTATGTCGAAGAATAAGCTGATTCAGACAATTGTGAAAGTATATATTTCGATTATGCGAGGTACACCGCTGATGCTGCAGCTCATGGTGGTGTATTTTGGCCCATATTATCTTTTCCATATTAAGGTCAGCAGCGGATATCGTCTGTGGGCCACATTTATAGGTTTTGTCATCAACTATGCGGCTTATTTTGCAGAAATCTACAGAAGCGGTATCCAGTCAATGCCGGTTGGACAGTACGAGGCAGCACAGATTTTAGGATACGGAAAGACACAGACTTTCTTTAAAATCATATTGCCGCAGGTAATCAAGAGGATTCTCCCGTCGGTAACGAATGAGGTTATCACGCTGGTTAAGGATACGTCCTTGGCATTTACACTGAGTGTGGCAGAGATGTTTTCGATCGCGAAGGCACTGGCGGCTTCTCAGACCAATATGATGCCTTTCGTGGCAGCAGCAGTTTTTTACTATATTTTCAACCTGATTGTGGCGGTTGCCATGGAGTGGATTGAGAAAAAACTGGATTATTACCGATAGAAACGGGAGGAATGTGGAAAATGAATCTGTTAGAGTTAAATCATGTGGAAAAAGCCTTCGGTGATCTGTCGGTATTAAAAGATATATCTTTAAGTGTTTCAGAAGGTGAGATTGTATCTATAATCGGACCGTCAGGATCTGGCAAGTCAACACTGCTTAGATGTGCGACCATGTTGGAAACTATGGATCGTGGTGAGATTATATACCTTGGAAAAAAAGCAGTGTGGACAGGAGCTGACGGAAAACTTAATTATGCCGACAAGAAAGAGATGAAAGAAATACGCAGTCAGTACGGACTTGTATTTCAGAATTTTAATCTGTTTCCGCATTATTCAGTGCTTAAAAATATAACAGATGCACCTATTAATGTGCAGAAGCGTGATAAAGCGACAGTTTATAAAGAAGCAAGAGAACTTTTGAAGAAAATGGGACTTGAGGACAAGGCTGACTATTATCCGTACCAGCTTTCAGGCGGTCAGTGCCAGCGTGTGGCGATCGCACGTGCATTGGCACTTAATCCAAAGATTCTGTTTTTCGACGAGCCGACATCGGCACTTGATCCTGAGCTTACAGGAGAGGTGTTAAAGGTTATCAAATCGTTAGCGGATCTGCATATCGCGATGGTGATCGTTACCCATGAGATGGCGTTTGCAAAGGATATTTCCCACAGAGTGATCTTCATGGCAGACGGGCTTATCGTCGAGGAAGGCACACCGGATAAGGTGTTTGCTTCAGATAATGAGAGAACGAAGAGTTTCTTGGGACGATATGGGAATATACTGTAAGAAATGAATACTTATCATATAAGATGGGGCGCTGATTTCAAAGTGGAAAATCGGTGCCTCCTTTTTTAACTCAGTCGAAGTCAAGCTTCGACTGAGTTAAACGCTCCGCGAGGATGCGCACGGATTCGAAGATGTATATGTCTGCTAAAGCAGACTCGAATCCGGCGCGCAAGACTCGCGAGCGAGTCTTGACTAGTGAAACGTACAAGTGATATTTGCAATTTTATAATAAATGTGATACTCTCTTATAAAGTATTCTGATTTGCGAGGTAAATGAATGCCTTTCTAAAAGGAATTTAACAGAAATAATCAAGTATTCTGGCGATGCCGGAAATTGTGAAAAGCGATGCTGACGTTTGAGATAAGTCTTGAAGGAAAGGGGAGCGGTTCATAGAGGTTCGTATACCCTTTTCGAGATGGATTGAGTCCGCGTCAGTGCGGATTCTTTTTTAATTCATAGGAAAGTGCATCCTATGAATCAAAAAACGCTCCGCGCGGA
>CAVKOQ010000061.1:0-15942 GCA_963657995.1 bacterium | reverse complement strand
GTCTTTAATCCCTTTATCTGACCATCTTCTACGATAAGCTCGGCCACTTCTCCCTGACGGATAGTCAGATGATCTGTATTCTCCATAGTGCGTCTCATCTGACGAGTATATTCCTGCTTATCTGCCTGTGCCCTAAGAGAATGTACTGCCGGTCCCTTTGACTGGTTAAGCATCTTGGACTGTATAAATGTTTTATCTATATTTTTACCCATCTCTCCACCGAGAGCATCTAATTCACGTACAAGGTGTCCTTTTGAACTTCCTCCTACATTCGGGTTGCACGGCATCAAAGCTATGCTGTCAACGCTGACTGTAAAAACAATTGTTTCAAGTCCAAGTCTCGCACTTGCAAGTGCAGCCTCACAGCCTGCGTGTCCCGCCCCGACTACCGCCACATCATAATTTTCTGTTAAACAGGGCATTTTCATTTCCTCTCTATATTTCTATCTATATCTGTGTATTTATCGCATGATGATACCACGGTTCCAAGGCCAAAATTATATTGAAAGTAAGCCACTCATCTGATTTTGTGCCTCTTGATCCTCGTATCATCATACCACAGGTAAGAATAGCTTGCAAAATTTTTTTATTTTCCCATACAAAAATGACTGAAAATCTCGTTTACAAGATCTTCCTCCAGTGATTCTCCAATTATAGTTCCAAGCTGCTCATAAGCATCCATAAGATCTATTGAGAAGAAATCCTCTGGCATTCCTTTTTCAATACTTGCATCCACGAGTTTAAGACTATTTAATGCCTGTTCCATCGCAGTCTTGTGGCGAACGTTAGTTAACATAACCTGGTCATTAAAGTTCAGATTTCCCTTTAAAAACATCTCCTGAATCTTCTCTTCCAATCTTTCGATGCCCTGTTCTTCCTTGGCTGATACAGGTATAACCTCCTGACCACACTCTTTTTTTAGTTCTTCTTCCGTAATAACAGTTTCAAGATCCGTCTTATTCAAAAGAACTATTACTTTACGTCCTCTTATAAGATCCAAAATTTCTCTGTCATTTTCATCAAGTTTCTTCGAACCATCAACCACATAAAGAATCAAATCTGCCTCATCTGCGATCTTTCTGGCTCTCTCCACACCTATCTTTTCTACCACATCCTCAGTTTCTCTGATTCCGGCGGTATCTATAAGATTGAGACTCAGGCCATGCAGATGAATATTTTCCTCTAAGGTATCACGGGTTGTACCTGCTATCTCGGTAACAATCGCTCTCTCCTCTCCCAAAAGCACATTCATAAGTGATGATTTTCCGGCATTTGGCTTTCCTAAAATAACTGTTTTTATTCCCTCAGTCATGATACGGCCATTATCAAATGTGCCAATCGAATCACTCAATTCTTTTTCAATCGGTTTAAGTGTTTCACTAAGTCTTTCAGGATATCCTTCAAGCGATATATGCTCAGGATCATCAAGTGCCGACTCTATAAAAGCAATCTCATAGATGATTTTTTCTCTTAAATTCTTTACTTTTCTGGACATTGAACCGCTTAGCTGGCTGACCGATGATTGCAAGGCATAATCATTTTTTGACTTAATCACATCAATCACAGCCTCTGCCTGTGACAGATCGATTCTTCCATTTAAAAATGCCCTTTTTGTAAATTCTCCGGGCTCTGCCAGTCTTGCACCGCATTTTACAGAAAGTTCCAGGATTTTTTTCATTACTATCACACCGCCGTGACAGTCTATCTCTACAGTATCTTCAGCTGTATAACTGTGAGGTTTCTTCATAAGAAGAAGCAAAACCTCATCTATTTTCTCATCTCCATCACAAATATGACCGTAATGAATTGTGTATGTTTTCTGCTCTGAAAGCTTCTTTTTGTTAGCAGCCGGTTTAAACATCTTCTCTGCCACTTCTAGTGCTTCAGGTCCGCTTATGCGTATAATACCGATTCCCGAACTTGTAAGTGGCGTCGCGATCGCTGCAATTGTGTCTTTATATATCATATATGCCAAAAGTCCTTTCCTGCCACATATTCAATAAACTCTGCATCTTATTCAAAGTCACTGGCAAAAAAGGCCCGGATACCCAGGCCTTTTTCTAACACTATTTACTGCTTATCATATTTTCTGTATCCGTCATTTCTTTCACTTCTTCCTTCACGTTTAAGTGAAATAATAACATGGCGGAAAGGCTCTTCTCCTTCACTTCTGGTTGTCACGTATTTATCATTCTGAAGTGCAGAATGAATGATCCTTCTTTCATACGGATTCATCGGCTCTAAAGATACCGAACGTTTGGTTCTTTTTACCTTGTATGCGATATTTTTAGCCAGTGTCTCGAGTGTTTCTTTTCTTCTTCCACGGTAATTTTCAGTGTCGAGCTTTACTCTTACATAATTCTCGCTCTTTTTATTAACTACAAGACTTACCAGATACTGAAGAGAATCAAGTGTCTGACCTCTCTTTCCGATAAGAACACCCATGTTATCACCGGACAGATCGATAGTCATCTCACTCTCTTCCTCATTGAATGCCGCTGCGATCTTTACCTCGATATGCATAGCATCAAATACCTGGCTTAAAAATTCTATAGCCTTATCTTCAAGAGTCTCTTTCTTTTTTGCTCGGATTATTGCCGGTTTAGCACCAATCCCCAGAAATCCGGCGCTTCCTTTATCGACCACTTCATACTCTAATTTATCACTGGTAGTTTCCAGCTCAATCAGTGCCTTTGTTACTGCATCTTCGATTGTTTTAGCGGTAACCGTAATCATATCCATACTGCGCCCTCCTTCTATTTTTTCGCATGCTTGTCATTGTACTTCTGAACCATCTTAGCCTTAGCAGCCAGACTGCCAGGCTTCGGTTCTGAATTGTAAAATGACTCAGATACTTCCATCTGTTTTTTATTGCGTGATATCTTATCTTCTTTGGCCTGATTCTCAGCCTCTTCGCGAGCCTGAATTGTCTTCAAATTTACACTTGCCTTATCACTTACATTTGCCGGAGGCAGACCTTTTTTCTCTCTCTTCTTATTCATCTTTTCTACATTGCGGCGAATAAGAGCATCTACATCCATGTTTTTCATGTAAGCATTTACTACAAGCTGCTGTACAAGCTGGAATGCACCCTGTACAACCCAGTAAATACCGATTGCAGATGGCAGTGAGAAACAGAAAAATACAGACATAAGCGGCATGGTAATCATCATGCTGTTCATCATGTTTGCACCAGGTGCATCCTGATCTACCTGCTGCAAATTGGAAATAAGTTTAGTGGATCCCCACTGTGTAAGACCTGCAAGAATCGGGATAATCCATGCAATATTAATATTGGTAAATCCGGTAAATGGCGGAGTCGCAAGATTGATGCCAAAGAAATAGTTCATCTGCTCAATTTTGCTTGCATTGTCCGCAATAGTTGACGAGATCTGTGGGAAAATTCCCTGAAGAGTTTCCCATCCTGCCGGTGTCAACTTATATAACATATCTACTACTTTGCTTTCGATCGTAAAATCAGCATTTCCAAGTCCTACACTGCTTGCAAGCTCTGAAATCTTGGTTGCATAATCAGCCTGCTGCATAAGTGGGTTCGCTACATTGTCAAAGAATACGCGAACTGAAGGAACGTATGCCGGAATGTTGTAAATAACACGATATAAAGCAAAAATAATCGGCAGCTGAATTGCCATCGGCAGACATCCTGCCGCCGGATTCGAGCCGTATTTCTCATAAATTGCCTGCATCTCGACCTGTTGTTTGGCCATGGATGCCTGATCTGTTTTTCCCTTATACTTATTCTGAACCGCCTTGATTTCCGGGTTCATAAGGGACATAAGTTTTGACGACTGCTGCTGCTTGATCGTCAACGGAAATAAGAGTAATTTTGTGATAATTGTAAACAGGATAATACAAAGACCTATATTCATAATGCCCATGCTGCTGGTGATTCTGAACAAAAAGTCCATGATATAGCCAAACACGCTGGCGATCGGTCCCATAATTGAACCTGCTTTTGTCGCAACTAAAACGTTAACGTCCAATGAACTACCTCCTCATCCTTTACGGAACTGGATCATAACCGCCTTCTGCAAACGGATTGCATCTGATAATCCTCTTGCAGGCCAAAATCATACCTTTTACAGCGCCATACTTTTTAAGTGCCTGGATGGCGTACTCCGAACACGTAGGCGTGTACTTACAGTGAGGTCCTGTCATAGGGGAAATATAACGCTGGTATCCCCTTATCATTTTTATAAAGATGTTCTTAACCAATATTCTCACTTCGATTCTCTAAAATGTTATGCAGTCCGCATAAGTGCAGGTACGCACTCTCAATTTTTTTGAAGTCTGATTCTTTTGCCGCCATTCTGGCAACAACCACGATGTCTAATCCAGTTTTTACTCTATCCTTGTTTAACCTATAGCTCTCCCTTACCAACCTTGTCACATGATGACGTACCACACTGTTGCCAACCTTTTTGCTGACCGAAATACCGATCCTTGTGTCACTTTCATCATCTGCCCTCTTTACATACATAACTAAAAGCTTATTGGCATAGGATTTTCCTGTCTTATAAACCCTTTGAAACTCGCTGTTCTTTTTAATTGAATTAAAACGCTTCATTTAAAATCACCTATCTTCGCAGAGCCTCTAATATTAAGAAAGGCCACAATCATACACTTGATTGCGGCCTCGTTCATTAAGCAGATAATTTTGCTCTACCTTTTGCTCTTCTGGCAGCCAGAACTTTTCTTCCACCTGCGCTGCTCATTCTCGCACGGAATCCATGAACTTTTGCTCTCTGTCTTTTCTTCGGCTGAAATGTCATCTTCATTTCTACATACACCTCCTCGTCCATAATATAGTAAGAGAAAATCCCTGCCACATCCGGTTAAACGAAATCTGGCATCTTCCTCAACATAGTTAGACTATTTTAGACTACTGTAATTAAACATCTTCTCAATTATATAGAAGAAATTCTAATTCGTCAACCACTAATTTTGCTTTTTTTCCTATGTTTTAAAGGTTTTTCACGATCTCGTAAGGAATTAGCCGAAGCTTCGTTTCCCGTGTATGTGGATAATATAACCCTTATTTTATAAGCATTCCCACAATCTATTCACATACAATCCACCGTTTATCCACATTTTGGGGATAACTTGTGGAAAAATCGTGGAACATTATCTGGATAACGTCTTGTTTTTTCACATTTATTCGAAAAAATCCTTATTTTTCGGTGCTTTTCTCGCGTGGATAACTGAATTTAACTTATTCACATCGATGTTTTTTATTGAAAAATGTGGAAAAATCATGTAAAATAAATTTTAGATTGGGTTTTTTTGCAGTTTTGAAGGCCTTTTATGTTTAGGAGACACAGTATGATAGAGAAAATTAAAGAAAAATGGGATGAAATTCTCCTCCATATTAAAGAAGAACATGAACTGACGGATGTTTCTTTTAAAACATGGCTGCTTCCGACGCAGCCTTACTCTATGAAAGGAAACACTCTTCAGATTCTCGTTCCGGATGTCCAGTTTCTCGGATATATCAAGAAAAAATATGGACTTTTAATACAGATTACCGTTGAGGAAATGACCGGTATTGAATGTGATGTAGATTTTGTTACTATCGAACAGGTGGATGAACCTAAGAAAGAAATTGACAAAACTCATCTTATCAATCGGCCTTCAGAGGTAAGTCGCCAGCTGATTCAGGATGCTAATCTGAATCCACGCTATACATTTGATACTTTTGTCGTTGGTGCTAACAATAACCTGGCACACGCTGCATCCTTAGCCGTTGCCGAATCTCCCGGTGAGATCTACAATCCACTTTTTATTTATGGAGGCGTGGGACTTGGTAAAACGCATTTGATGCACTCGATCGGACATTTTATACTCAAAAATAACCCTAAAGCGAAGGTTCTCTACGTTACAAGTGAGAAATTTACCAATGAGCTTATCGATGCCATTCGAAATAAAAACAACATTTCCACCACTGAGTTTCGTGAAAAATACAGAAATAACGACGTTCTGCTCATAGATGATATTCAGTTTATTATAGGTAAGGAATCTACACAGGAAGAATTTTTCCATACCTTCAATGCACTCTATGAAGCTAAAAAGCAGATTATTATCTCCTCAGATAAACCTCCGAAGGAGATAGAAACTCTCGAGGAACGTCTCCGTTCACGATTTGAATGGGGTCTGACCGTAGATATACAGTCACCTGATTATGAAACCCGTATGGCTATTCTTCGAAAAAAAGAAGAACTCGAGGGATATAACATTGATAATGAAGTGATAAAGTACATTGCTACCAATGTCAAATCCAATATCAGAGAACTCGAGGGTGCTCTTACGAAAATTGTTGCTCTTTCAAAACTTAACAATAAGGAAATAACTACTGAACTCGCTGAGGAAGCCTTAAAAGACCTTATCTCTCCGAATGCCGAGAAAGAGATCACTCCTGAACTTATCATTCAGGTAGTTGCTGATCATTTTGGTATCACTCCGCTCGATATTTCCTCACAAAAACGCAACAAAGAGATCGTATTCCCGCGTCAGATCGTTATGTATCTGTGCCGTTCCATGCTTGGAACTTCACTTCAAAACATCGGAAAGTACTTAGGCGGACGAGATCATACTACCATCATTCATGGTCATGACAAGATTGCTGCAGATATGGAGAAAAATGAATCTCTGCGCAACACTGTGGAAATTCTGACCAAAAAAATTAGTCCTCAGTAGATTTCATCCACATTTTCGCGTGGATAAGTGGTTGGAAATCTGTGGATAACCTTCGCGACATTTAGGTGATTTTTCTTGCTGTGGATAATTCAAAAGTTTTCCAGTTTGTTTTTGATAGTTTTACACATCATTTTTAACTATCATTAATTAGCTTTAATCCTTTTATTTTCAGGATTATTTTGAGAATTCCACATATTCACATCCCCTACTACGATTGCGACTAAATTTATATATTTTATTTCTTTTCGTTCCACCTTATTTTTAGCAAAGGAGTTATCAACAAATATGAAGCTTTCATTTGAAAAAGATCATTTAATGAATGGCATTAATATAGTTCTTAAAGCTGTTCCTTCCAAAACTACTATGCCAATCTTAGACTGTATTTTGATAGATGCTGTTTCTGACGAGATCAAACTGACAGGCAACGATACCGAACTGGGAATCGAGACGAAAGTAGAAGGAATGATTCTTGAACGTGGAAAAATCGCACTTGATGCTAAACTTTTTTCAGATATTATTCGCAAGCTTTCAAGCGAGAACTCCATCATTACCATTGAATCAGATGACAGATATAATACAACAATTACCTGTGATAAAGCTGTTTTCCATATCCAGGGTAAAGACGCAGATGAATTTCCTTATATTCCGCATATTGAGAGGGAACAGTTTATTACACTATCTCAGTTTACATTAAAAGAAATTATCAGACAGACTATCTTTTCTATCTCACCAAATGATAGCAACAAGCTTATGACAGGTGAACTTATGGAAGTCATGGACAATGAATTAATGCTTGCTTCTTTGGATGGTCATCGCGTTTCAATCAGAAAAGTTGTACTTAAAGAACAGTACGGAAATATAAAGGTTGTAGTTCCGGGAAAAACTTTGAGTGAGATCAGCAAGATTCTTAACGGAGATAATGACTCTCGGGTACAGATTTTCTTCAGTGAAAATCATATTATGTTTGAATTTGATGATACAGTAGTTTTGTCGAGACTTATTGACGGAGAATATTTCAGGATCAATCAGATGGTTTCTTCTGACTACGAGACCAAAGTCACTTTAAACCGACGTGAGTTTATGGATGCTATCGATCGTGCAAGTATTTTGGTACGCGAAAATGACAAAAAACCTCTTATTTTAAAATTTACAGATGATGAGATGGAGTTAAAGATGAGTTCTGCCTTTGGTACCATGGATGCACGCCTAGGTATTTCAAAATATGGCAATGACTTAATGATAGGATTTAATCCTAAGTTCCTTAGTGATGCGTTGCGTATTATTGATGATGAAGAAGTCACTCTCTACATGATGAATCCTAAATCTCCTTGCTTTATCAGGGACGAGGATAAAAGTTATGTATATCTTATCCTTCCTGTAAACTTTAATGCAGCTTCCATTTAAATAAATTTCTTTGAGAGGATCTTAAATAATTATGGAGATAAAATTAAGAGATGAATTTATAAAACTAGGTCAGGCACTTAAAGCTGCAGGACTGGTGGAGTCAGGCGTAGATGCCAAATTTGTTATTCAGGATGGTCTTGTTAAGGTGAATGGCTCTGTAGAGACACAGCGCGGCAAGAAACTTTACGATGGAGACGAAATCCAATATAACGGAGAAACAGTAACTATTTCCAAATAAAGGATGATTTCATGTTTATCGAATCGATTGAACTCAAAAATTACCGTAATTACGGTGAATTACATATGGATTTTGATTCGGGAACTAATGTTCTCTATGGAGACAATGCTCAGGGTAAAACCAATATTCTCGAGGCGGTCTATGTGTGTGCTACAACCAAATCACACCGTGGAAGCAAGGACAAAGAGATCATCGAATTTGGTAAGGATGAGGCACATATCAAGATGCAGATTCGAAAAGAAGATGTTCCTTACCGGATAGACATGCATTTAAAAAAGAATAAGACAAAGGGTGTTGCGGTCAATGGTATTCCCATCAAAAAGGCAAGCGAACTATTTGGCATAGTTAATGTTGTCTTTTTCTCGCCGGAAGATCTGAATCTTATAAAAAATGGACCGGCTGACAGGCGTCGATTCATTGATCTAGAGTTATGTCAACTTAATCGTCTCTATGTTCATTCTCTGGTTCAATATAACCGGGTTATAAGTCAGCGCAATAAACTGCTTAAGGATATTTATTTTCATCCGGAATATGAGGAGATGTTGGATATATGGGATATTCAGCTAGCCTCATATGGGCGAGAGGTGATTAATTACCGTAGGGAATTTATAAATGAATTGGGAGAGCTGGTTCGCCCGATTCACTATAAATTATCGGGTGGAAAGGAAGAACTTTCCATAAGCTATGAGCCAAATACGGAATCGGAAGAGATTGAGGCGGCAATAAAGAGAAATCGTGAGGCGGAAAAAAAGCAGAAGATAACGCTTGTTGGGCCTCATCGCGATGATATAAGCTTCAATGTAGGTGGTATAGATATCCGAAAGTTTGGATCACAGGGACAGCAGCGTACAGCGGCATTGTCATTAAAGTTAGCCGAAATTGAGTTGGTAAAGAAGCAGAAAAATGATTATCCGATACTGCTTTTAGATGATGTTTTATCAGAGCTTGATGGAAAAAGGCAGGAACATCTGCTTTCAAGCATTCGTCATACACAAACACTTATTACCTGTACGGGACTGGATGATTTTATAAGTCACAGCTTCCAGATAGATAAGACATTTCAGATTGTTAAGGGTACAGTTGCCAGGGTTCAAAAGTAGGCATTTTCAGGAAAGAGTCCGAGAGGACATCAGTATGTGAAGGAGGAAATATGGGTTCAGAATATAGTGCAGATCAAATACAGATATTGGAAGGACTGGAGGCTGTCAGAAAGCGTCCTGGTATGTATATAGGCAGCACATCCGTAAGAGGTCTTCATCATCTGGTATATGAGATAGTAGATAATTCCGTAGACGAGGCACTTGCAGGGTATTGCAGCCATATCGAGGTTCAGATAAACGAAGACAACTCGATTACTGTTCAGGATGACGGACGTGGTATCCCGGTCGACATTCAGAAAAAGGCCGGACTTCCGGCAGTAGAGGTAGTATTTACCATCCTTCATGCGGGCGGAAAATTCGGCGGTGGAGGATACAAGGTATCCGGTGGTCTTCACGGTGTAGGTGCATCTGTCGTGAATGCTCTTTCAGAGTGGCTCGAGGTTGAGATATGCCGTGACGGAAAAGTATATAAACAGAGATATGAGCGCGGAAAAACGATGTATCCGTTAAAAGTAGTTGGCGAGTGCGATCCAGATAAGCACGGCACCAGGGTAATATTTCTGCCTGATAAGCAGATCTTTGAAGAAACGGTATACGATTACGATACCTTGAAGATTAGACTTAGAGAAACTGCCTTTTTGACGAAAAATCTTAAAATCACATTGAGAGATGATCGTGAAGTAAAGCATGAGAAGGTTTTTCATTATGAAGGCGGAATTAAGGAATTTGTCACATACTTAAACCGCAGCAATGAGCAACTTTATGCCCCGGTTATTTACTGTGAGGGAATCAAGGATAAGGTGTTTGTCGAAGTGGCAATGCAGCACAACGATTCCTATACGGAAAATATCTATACATTCGTCAACAACATAAATACACCTGAGGGTGGTACACACCTTGCCGGTTTCAAGAGTGCACTCACAAAAACTTTTAATGATTATGCCAAGAAGAATAAACTGTTAAAGGAAAATGAGCCGGCTTTAAGCGGTGAAGATATTCGTGAAGGAATCACGGCAATCATAAGTGTTAAGATTGAAGAACCTCAGTTTGAAGGTCAGACAAAGCAGAAGCTTGGAAACAGCGAAGCACGTGCTGCAGTTGATGCTATTGTCAGTGAGCAGTTGACATATTTCCTCGAACAGAACCCGTCAGTTGCCAAGATTATATGTGAAAAATCTATTTTGGCAAAGAGAGCCCGTGATGCGGCAAGAAAAGCCAGAGAGATGACTCGTCGTAAGTCAGCTCTTGACGGTATGGCACTTCCTGGTAAGCTTGCTGATTGTTCTGATAAAAATCCTGAAAATTGCGAAATTTACATCGTAGAGGGAGATTCTGCGGGAGGATCTGCAAAAGAGGCCAGAAATAAGTCTAATCAGGCAATTCTTCCACTTAGAGGAAAGATCTTAAACGTAGAAAAAGCACGTCTGGACAGAATATACGGAAATGCTGAAATACGTGCCATGATCACAGCATTCGGAACAGGAATTCATGAAGATTTTGATATATCAAAGCTTCGTTATAACAAGATTATCATCATGACCGATGCCGATGTTGATGGTGCACATATAAGTACACTGCTTTTGACATTCCTTTACAGATTTATGCCAGATCTGATTCGTGAAGGACATGTATATCTTGCACAGCCACCGCTTTACAAGATTGAGAAAAATAAGCGTGTATGGTATGCATACAGTGACGATGAACTCAATTCGATACTTAAAGAGATCGGACGAGACAATAATAACAAGATCCAGCGATACAAAGGTCTTGGAGAGATGGATGCAGAGCAGCTTTGGGAGACGACTATGGATCCTGAGAGACGTATCCTTCTGCGTGTGCAGATCGACAGCGAGACATCTTCAGAGGTAGATCTGACATTTGCTACTCTCATGGGAGATCAGGTTGAGCCGAGACGTGAGTTTATTGAAGCAAATGCTAAATATGTAAAAAATCTGGATATTTAGAAAGTTTGATTATTTCAAATTTTCATAACAAAATCCTTTTGAAGGACGAAAGGAGTATAGATGGAACCAAATATATTTGATAAAATTCATGACATCGATCTTAAAAAGACGATGGAGACGTCATACATCGATTATGCGATGAGCGTCATTGCAGCCAGGGCACTCCCTGACGTGCGTGATGGTTTGAAGCCGGTGCAGAGACGAGTTCTTTATTCAATGGTTGAGTTAAACAACGGTCCTGATAAGCCGCATCGTAAGTCGGCACGTATCGTTGGTGATACAATGGGTAAATATCATCCGCACGGAGACAGTTCCATTTACGGTGCGTTGGTTAATATGGCACAGAAATGGGCTACACGTTATCCGCTTGTAGACGGCCATGGAAACTTTGGTTCGATGGACGGAGACGGTGCTGCGGCTATGCGATATACTGAGGCGAGACTTAGCCGTATTTCAATGGAGATGCTGGCTGACATCGGTAAAAATACCGTTGATTTCATGCCAAACTTCGATGAGACCGAGAAAGAGCCTAAGGTATTACCTTCACGTTTTCCCAATATTCTGGTAAACGGAGGTACCGGTATTGCGGTTGGTATGGCAACCAATATTCCTCCTCACAACCTTCGCGAGGTTATAGCAGCGGTTGTGAAAATTATTGACAACAGGATCGAGGAAGATCGTCCTACTTCCATCGAGGAATTGATGGAGATTGTGAAAGGTCCAGATTTCCCAACCGGAGCTACGATCCTTGGAAAAGCAGGAATCGAAGAAGCATATAGGACAGGACGTGGCAAGATTCGTGTCCGTGCCGTTTACCATATCGAAACCATGGCAAACGGAAAGAGCCGTATTTTGGTTACAGAGCTTCCGTATGCAGTCAATAAAGCACGTCTGATTGAAAAGATAGCTGAGCTTGTAAAAGATAAAAAGGTAGATGGAATTACGGATCTTAGAGATGAGTCCAACCGTGAAGGACTGCGTATTTGCATTGAACTCAGACGTGATGTAAATGCCAATGTTGTCATGAATCGTCTTCTCAAACATACACAGCTTCAGGATACATTCGGTGTTATAATGCTGGCACTCGTTGATAATCAGCCACGCATTTTAAATCTGCAGCAGATTCTCGAGTACTATTTAAAACACCAGGAAGATGTAGTTACCAGACGTACCAAATATGATCTTAACAAGGCAGAAGAGAGAGCCCATATTTTGGAAGGACTCTTAAAAGCACTTGATCATATTGATGAGGTAATAAAGATCATCCGTGGTTCTGCCAATGTACAGGCTGCAAAAACACAGTTGATGGAATGCTTTGAGCTTTCTGATGCACAGGCACAGGCTATCGTAGATATGCGTTTGCGTGCACTGACAGGATTGGAACGCGAGAAGCTGGAAAATGAGTATAAAGAGCTGGAGGCTAAGATTGCTGAATTGAAGGCTATTCTGGCAGATGAAAAGAAGCTTCTTGGAGTGATAAAAGAAGAGATCACGCTGATAGCAGATAAATATGGAGATGACCGCCGTACTGCGATCGGATATGATGAATATGACATGTCAGCTGAGGATTTGATTCCTGATGAAGACATAGTTGTTACCATGACTAATTTTGGATATATCAAGAGAATGTCAAGTGATAACTTCAAGAGTCAGAACCGTGGAGGTAAGGGCATCAAGGGAATGCAGACGATTGATGAGGATTACATCGAAGATCTGCTTATGACGACGACCCACCATTATGTTATGTTCTTTACCAACAAGGGACGTGTATACAGGCTTAAGGGATATGAGATTCCTGAGGCAGGACGTACAGCACGTGGTACTGCTATAGTTAATCTTCTTCCTCTTATGCCTGGTGAAAAGATCACTTCTATCGTACAGATGAAAGAATTTGACGATGAAAAATACCTTTTCATGGCGACTAGGGAAGGTATGGTAAAGAAAACACCGATGAAGGAGTACAGCAATGTAAGAAAGAATGGCTTGCAGGCGATTGTACTTCGTGATGATGATGAACTGATTGAAGTAAAGGCAACAGACAATACTGAAGACATATTCCTGATTACCAAGAAAGGTATGTGTATACGATTCCATGAGACTGATGTTCGTGTGACAGGACGAGTTTCGATGGGTGTAATCGGCATGAAGTTTGATAAGGAAGATGAAATTATAGGTATGCAGACTTCAAGTCAGGGAGAATGCCTCCTGGTAGTATCAGAATATGGTTATGGTAAACGTACATCAATTGACGAATTTACAGCACAAAATAGAGGCGGTAAAGGTGTACACTGCTATAAGATTGTTGATAAAACAGGAAATCTTGTAGGAGCAAAACTTGTAGACAATGACCGCAAGATTATGCTTATTACCAACGAGGGTATTATTATCAAGATGGCTGTAAGTGATATATCGATTATCGGACGTAATACATCTGGAGTTAAACTCATGAGCATTGATGCGGAATCTGGTATCACGGTAGCAAGCATTGCAAAGGTTCGTGAGAGCGAAAACAAAGATGAGGAAGACGAACTTTTCGAGGAGCAGGATGGCGTGGACAATGAAGATACGGACGGCGAGACAGACGCAGAGGATGCGGCTCAGGACGCTGGAGACGACACGGATTTATAATTGTAAGATCAAGTGAAAGTAAAAACGAGCCATCTGTAGACTTGAGAAAAGTACCAGATGGCTCGTTTGATCTTATAAAGTGGATTCACGGAGAATGAGATGGCATTGAAAGGATGGCTCGGACATATCCATACTTTTGTTCTCAATTTCTGCTAGGATAAGTTTGGCGGCATATTCACCCATCTTATCGTAAGGAATATCAATGCCGCTGATGGAAGGATAGTTCATTTCATAAAAATTGACATCATTTAAAAAGATGTTTCGAATTCTCTGAGGAAGAGAAAAGGCTGGTTTCAGGATTTCACGCTGTAGTAAAAGCCCAATATCATAGTTTTGAGAAATCGCTAGATCAAATTGATTCTGTTTCATATAATCCGAAATAAAATGCTGCATTTGATCGAGGTTTCTGTCTTTGGAGGGACAGATAATGTGGAGTATATGGGCTTCCGGATAAATTTGGTGCAGTAAAACTTCGAAGATTGGATATTTATTATTAACGAAAAGGCCATCATTATCAACGGAAAAATAGCGTATTTCTCGAAAACCACGTTCCCGGCAGAAAAGGGCGCATTCTTCCAGAGCAGAATCAAATGCATGGGGAATCGGCGTGTTTTTTGAAAAAACGCCGTCCATACAGATAACTACATATGGAATCTGATTTAATATGGCAGGTTTGATAAAGGCGGCATGATCATCGTTGGAAATAAAAATCAATCCGTCGATTACATTTGAAAAATAGCTTTTTACGTAGGCGGGAGTAGATGGTTTTGTTTCTTCAGCCGTCTCATTAAAAATAGTAATGGTATATTCCATTTGGGACAGATAACCGCTGATTCCTGTCAGGGCGTTTAAAAATGCCTGACGGCTGTAATCTTTGGCGCATACGATTCCAATGGAAGTACAATTTTTAGTCCGCATATTTTTGGCAGAAGCATTGGGATAATAATGCAGGCTTTCGGCAGCTTCTAACACTTTACGCCGGGTTTCAGGGCTGATTTTTTGATTGGCCTGATTATTGATAACGTAAGATACTGTAGCCTGGGAAACTCCACAGAGTTTGGCGATATCTTTTGCGGTAACCGTTTTTTTCATCTTGTTAGCTCTCCTTATTCGTTTACAGTTTATTAAATCTCTCTAAAAATGTCTACAAAAATTCTACAAAAATCAACAATAATAAATTATGACGAAAAAACAAATTGAAATAGCCAGTGTTTTGTGGTATTGTAACAATACAAACATTACTTATACGTATAAGTAAAGAATGGAGGATGAAGGCATGGGAAAGGGAAAAGAAAATACGCAGGAAAGGCCGTCCCTGTTAAACCGATGGTTAAACGGGATTGAAAGGGTCGGAAATAAACTTCCGCATCCAATCTGTATTTTCGCAATTTTAGTTGTAGGGGTTATTATACTTTCTGCTGTCTGTGAGATGGCCGGAGTTTCGGCAACGGGAGAGCTGGTAAATCGTAGTAAGGGAGTCGTAGAGACACAGACGGTTCAGGCGGTCAGCCTGTTAAACGGGGAAGGCGTTGTCTATATGCTCACACACGCGATTGCCAACTTTACAGGATTCGCACCGTTGGGAGTCGTATTGGTGGCGATGTTTGGTATTGGGCTTTTGGAAGATAGTGGTTTGATTGGTGGAGCATTGAAATCTGCCGTAGAAGTGACACCGGCGAAATTAATCACTCCGATGGTAGTATTTTTAGGGGTTATGTCTAATCTGGCAGATGCGGTTGGATATATTGTTCTGATTCCGATTGCCGCCTTGATGTTTATGGCATATGATCGTCACCCGGTTGTGGGAATGGCAGCTGCATTTGCAGGTGTGTCCGGCGGTTTCTCAGCCAATTTATTGATCGGTACTCTGGATCCGCTTTTGTGTGGTATAACC
>CAVKOQ010000060.1:0-16188 GCA_963657995.1 bacterium | reverse complement strand
AAATTATGTCATGCTAAAAAACATGCGTAAGAAATTGGAAATATATGTTTAACCTGGAGTGTAAATATGACCGAAAAACATGATTATGAGATTATTGTCCTGGATCTTGATGGGACTTTGACAAACAGAGATAAAGTAATCACCCCGAAGACGAAAAAATGCCTTATGGAGATACAGGAGAGGGGAAAGAAAATTGTTCTGGCATCAGGACGTCCGACACCGGGAGTGCTGCCTCTTGCAAGAGAACTTGAACTTGCAAAATATGGCAGTTATATTCTCTCATTTAATGGCGGAAGAATTACTGATTGTAAGACTGGAGAGATAATATTTAGTCGTTCGCTTCCTGTAAAGGCCAATCAGAAGATTATAAATCTTGCAAAAGAAGAACAGGTCGGAGTCGCGACATACGATGAGACAGGCGAAAAGATTTTCACAAACCAGAGTGACAGTCCATATGCGAAGTTGGAAGCTGGAATTAACGGAATGGAGATGACACAGGTGGACGACATGGAGTCACTCGTTACATATCCGGTACCTAAATTTCTGATGATAGAAGATGGAGATTATCTGGCTATGGTTGAGCCGCGTGTGAAAGCCGCTATGGGAAAGAACTTCAGCGTCTATCGCTCAGAACCATATTTCCTTGAGATACTCCCAAAAGGAATTGATAAGGCACAGTCTTTGGAACGGCTGCTTTCGCATATAGGGCTAAAACGAGAGCAGATGATAGCCTGCGGAGATGGATACAACGATCTTACGATGATTCAGTATGCGGGTCTTGGTGTTGCTATGGAAAATGCAGTGCTTCCGGTACGCAAGGCGGCAGATTTTATAACGTATTCCAACAACGATGATGGAATTGCACATGTTGTAGAAACTTTCATGCAATAAATCTAAAAGAAAAAGGTGTTACCGTAAAGCAGAAAAATTCGCAGAGTACTAGACTTTAAAACTTTAATATGTTAATATGTGATTAGTGGACAAAATGGCATGGCCTGGTTACCATGGCAGCCATGATCATGAATAGAAAACATATATTAAGTAAAAGAGGTGCTTTGCATTATGAATAACAAACTTAAAACTGAAGCTGTGGACCATCTGTTCCAGGCTATTCTGACACTTAAAAATACCGATGAATGCTATAGCTTTTTCGAGGATGTATGTACAGTCAATGAATTGCTTTCCTTCTCTCAGAGATATGAAGTGGCAAAGATGCTACGCGAGAAGAAGACATATCTTGAGATTGCTGAAAAGACGGGTGCGTCAACTGCAACCATCAGCCGTGTAAATCGCTCGCTGAATTATGGCAGTGACGGATATGATATGGTATTTGCACGTGTAAAAGAGCAGGAATAAAAGAATGAAAAGACACTGTAAATTCTCAGAATTAGCGAGATGATTCAGTGTCTTTTGTGATTTTATTTTTTCTTTTTTGGGTTTGCAGGTGTTTCCTGTCTTAACTGTTCTGCCAGAATTTCTATCATTTGCTTTTTAAGATATACGTCAAAGGCCAGTTCGCTTATAAAGGCAAAAAGCTGCAGATATTCACGATCCTTACAGTCATACTCGCTAAATGTATTAGAGGCTGCATCAAATTTGACCTTAATATCTTCTAACAGGCGATTTCGTTGCTCTTTTTCCAAGGAGAAAAGCTCCTCATAAAGTTCCTCTAACTCAGGTGTAGAGCCGTTAGCAAAATGGTGTTCGCTGATTGGAGAAAAAAGCTGTTCGATGTCACGAAATGATATGACATTTTTAAAATAATATATAAGAATCAGCATGAGAATATGATTCTTAGAATACTTTTTCTTGACAGGCGGCGGAAGAAGATTGTTCTTGGCATAATTGTTTATCATAGTTTTTGTCAGTATTTTGTCTTCATTCAGCCACTTGGTAGTGTTAAGATTTTTATCCATGAAGGTTGTAACCTGATCCATATATAAATCAATAGCCGGTATCTCAGATGGATGTACCCTGGTCAGACTGTCGATATAAGCCATCAGATCCTTAAGGCGTTCTTCGTTTGATTTCATGTAATTACCTCGCTGCGCATAATTCAATTTTAAAACTGCAAAAACAAATACCTGAAAATGCATGTTCTATGCAGATTATCTATATGTTATTATATAGTTTTCAAAACCAGATGACAAGAAAAAATATTAATTGTTTTTCATTAAGTTGTGAACATACTTCGTAAAAAATATAGAAAGTGGTATCTTATTGCAAATCAATGAGGTATAATTGAACTTAAAAATAGAAAGATGTAAAAGGAATATATTGATGAATAAGTATGATACACTTAACCCTATGCAGCGAGAGGCAGTTTTTCATACAGAAGGACCACTCTTAGTTTTGGCTGGTGCAGGTTCCGGAAAAACGCGAGTGCTGACGCACAGAATTGCATATTTGATTGAAGAAAAAAATGTAGCTCCGTGGAATATCATGGCGATTACGTTTACAAATAAGGCAGCGGCAGAGATGCGTGAACGTGTTGATAAGATTGTCGGAGACGGTGCTGAGACGATATGGGTCAGTACCTTCCATTCAAGCTGTGTGAGGATTTTGCGAAGATTTATAGATCATATTGGATATGATACAAATTTCACAATTTATGACGGTGATGACCAGAAAACCCTGATAAAACAGGTGTTTAAGAAGATGCAGATTGATTCAAAGATGTTTAAGGAGAGAGCGGTCTTATCCCGCATTTCCTCGGCTAAGAACGATCGAATCACGGCAGACGAATTTGAACAGCAGGCGGGCTCTGATTTTAGGGAGAAAAAGATTGCTCAGATTTACAGAGAATATCAGAGTGAATTAAAGAAGAATAATGCACTGGATTTTGACGATCTGCTGGTCAAGACGGTAGAGCTTTTTGAGACTAATCCGGATGTTTTGGAGTATTATCAGGATAAATTCAGATATATTATGGTGGACGAGTATCAGGATACAAACCTGGTACAGTTTAAGTTTGTAGATCTTCTCGCAAAAAAATACAGAAATATCTGCGTTGTCGGCGATGATGATCAGTCGATATATAAGTTCCGTGGAGCTAATATAGAAAATATTCTAAGTTTTGAAAAGTCATTTTCGGGAGCTTGCGTTATCAAGCTGGAGCAGAATTACCGTTCCACCCAGAGTATACTTAACGCGGCGAATGAGGTTATCAGACATAACCGCGGAAGAAAGGATAAGACACTTTGGACAGCCAATGACGAGGGAGCGAAGGTGCGTTTTCGTCAGTATGATACAGCATACGAGGAGGCAAATGCCATCATCAGTGATATTCAGGCTGAAATAGGTAAAAAGAATGCTCAGTATTCTGATTTTGCTGTACTTTATCGCACCAATGCACAGTCTCGTCTTTTAGAGGAAAAATGTATATACTACAGTGTTCCGTACAGACTGGTTGGCGGAGTGAATTTCTATCAGCGAAAGGAAATCAAAGATGTTCTGTGCTACTTAAAGACGATTGCTAATGGACGTGATGATCTGGCAGTTCAAAGAGTCATCAATGTGCCAAAACGAGGTATCGGTGCAACTTCGATAGGCAAGATTACGATCTATGCATCCGCCAATGGAATGAGTTTTTATGATGCACTGCTTCGTGTTCGCGGCGTGCCGACCATCGGTAAGGCGGCAGATAAGATCGAAAAGTTCACGGACCAGATAAAGAGTTTTAGAGCAAGAATGTCAGAACTTTCTATTCCTGATTTAATCAAGGCTATTCTTGAGGAAACCGGATATAAGAAGGAACTTGAGGCAGAAGGCGAGATTGAGGGCGAGACACGACTGCAAAACGTGGAGGAGCTTGTCAATAAGGCAGCCGGCTATGTGAATACTGCAGAAGAACCGACTCTTGACGGATTCCTAGAGGAAGTTGCCCTTGTAGCTGATGTGGATAGTCTGGATGAATCTGAGAACAGAATTGTCCTTATGACATTACACGGTGCTAAAGGCCTTGAATTTCCGTATGTTTACTTAAGCGGTATGGAAGACGGACTGTTTCCTAGCAGTATGTCTATTATCTCTGATGATAAAGATGCCGTTGAGGAGGAACGACGACTTTGCTATGTCGGAATTACAAGAGCGGAGAAAGAACTTACGCTGACGGCTGCCAGACAGCGTATGGTAAATGGCGAGACCAGATTTTCAAAAGTAAGCCGTTTTATAGAAGAAATTCCAGCTAATCTTCTTGATGAAGAAGAACAGCCTTCGGTATTTGGAAGAGCAGCGGGCATGAGTCGCAACAGCCGTGCTGAAAGCGGATGGAAAACCGCCGAAGAGGGCGGCTGGAGTACAGAGAGCAGATATGCCCGTGAAAGAGGCTTTGGAAGGGGCATGGATAACCTCACAGAGGCTACGTGGGAACGCGGACAGTCCAGAATGAGCGGTTGGGGAGGCGTAAGAAATTCAGAAACAGCCGGAAAAGATGCGTCGTCACCATGGACACTGAATACATATAATAGTGCATATAGCACAGGCAGCCGCCAGCCGGCATCTGTACCTTCGTTTGGCAAATCATTTACAGTTAAGAAGGAAGAGCATTTGTCATACAGTGTGGGAGACAGAGTAAAACATATCAAATTCGGTGATGGAACAGTGCAAAACATTGCCGATGGGGGCAAAGATTTCGAGGTGACTGTCAATTTTGACCGTGTTGGCGTGAAAAAGATGTTTGCCTCATTTGCCAAGTTAAAAAAGTTATAAAATATATAGTAAAATCAAAAAAAATATGGCATAATTATATCAGGGTTCGCGGAACAAAACGCGGGAAAGGATGTGGAGTATATGAATAAATTTGATATGATGAGCAAAGATGCACTCTCCAGAGTTGAGGAGATCATGAATGCAACTAAGCTGAATGAATTCCTTCACAGAAAAGAAGAGGAAGAAAAACAGAAAACCTGTATTCTCTGGGTACTGGCTATCATCGGTGTAGTAGCTGCTGTTGCAGCGATTGCATATGGTGTATATCGCTTCTTTACTCCGGATTATCTGGAAGATTTTGAAGATGATTTCGACGATGACTTCGATGATGATTTCTTTGAAGATGAGAAAGAAGAGAAAGAAGATAAGGAAGAAGAATGATTGTTTAAGTACAATCTATAAAAAGAAATTTGGAAACGTGTGAGACATAAGATAAGTGTTTCACACGTTTCTTTTTGCTTTATAGTACATTGTTTATGCTTTTGTCTTGGAAAAAGAGTAATATTCTTGTATACTATAGAAGTATTAAGAAGAAGGAGTTATAAAGATTCGATGAAAAAAGGCGAGATTTACGAAGGAATCGTAGAGCGGATAGAGTTCCCGAATAAGGGAGTAGTTTTGGTTGACGAGGAGAAGGCTATAGTAAAAAATGTACTTCCGGGACAGAAGATTCGTTTTCGTGTCAATAAAAAACGTGGCGGCCGATGTGAAGGCATGCTTTTAGAGGTTATAGAACATTCAAAGTTAGAGACGGCAGAAGATGTTTGTCCACATTATGGAATATGCGGCGGATGCCTGTATCAGCCGATTCCTTATGAAAAACAGCTTGAGATTAAAGAAAATCAGGTGCGTTCACTCATAGACGGTGTATGTCCGGAATACAATTTTGAGGGTATATTGGGAAGCCCCTTGGTTCAGGAATACCGCAACAAGATGGAATTTTCCTTTGGAGATGAGGTGAAGGATGGACCGATGTCCTTAGGAATGCACAAACGCGGAAGTTTTTATGACGTGGTTACAACCGGAGAATGCCGCATTGTACATCCTGATTTTAGAAAGATTCTGATTTGTACCAAGGAATATTTTGAAGAAAAAAATATTGGATTTTATAAGAAAATGCAGCATACGGGCTATCTGCGTCATCTTTTGGTGAGACGTGCGATAAAAACCGGTGAAATTCTTGTAGATCTTATTACAACTACCCAGACAGATGGTTTTAAGGAAAGTGAAGAAAGTATTTTAAATGAATGGACAGCCAGATTAAAGTCACTCTCCATAGATGGAAGCTTTGCTGGTATTCTTCATACTAAAAATGATACATTGGCGGATGCCGTGAAGGATGAGGGAACAGAGATTTTATACGGACGAGACCATTTTTATGAGGAACTTTTGGGACTCAGATTTAAAATTTCACCATTTTCATTTTTCCAGACGAACTCGCTTGGGGCAGAAGTTCTGTATCAGAAGACACGCGAGTATGTAGGCGAGACGAAGGGAAAAGTAGTATTTGACCTTTACAGCGGCACCGGAACGATAGCACAGATTCTTGCACCAGTGGCTGAAAAAGTTGTAGGAGTGGAGATTGTCGAGGAGGCGGTCGATGCAGCTCGTGAAAATGCCGCAATAAACAGACTTTCTAATTGTGAATTTCTTGCCGGAGATGTTCTGAAAGTGGTAGATGAACTTGAAGAAAAACCGGATTTGATAGTACTTGATCCCCCACGCGACGGTATACATCCAAAAGCAATCGGAAAAATTCTGAATTTTGGAGTAAACCGCATGGTTTATGTATCCTGCAAGCCAACCAGCCTTGCGAGAGACTTGGTAGCGATTCAGGCAGCAGGATATAAGGTGGATAAGGTGTGCTGCGTAGATATGTTTCCGCACACGGCGAATGTGGAGACTTGCGTTCTTTTGGAGAAAACGAGTGCAGGCGAAAGTTTGAGCCTAACGATGATATAAGTGGAAATTCTACTGAAGATGGAAGGTGATGAAATTCAGGAGAATTCATTACAGCATGAAAAAAAAGAAGTTTTGCTTTATGATATGACGCCGGATGCACTGTGGGATGCAGTAGCTTCGTGTGCGGGAATGGTGTTTTATACTGCTAAAGGACTTGAATATTCGTATACGATCAAGGGAAAAGAGATGTTTGTCAGCCGTAAGAAAAAGACCATTACCAGGTCCAGTATACTTAAGGCCTATGAGAAGGCACTTGAACTAAAGTGTGTATCCGGACCGAAGCAGTTAGGTGTGTACGGTGCAAGTTATATTTATCCGATTTTTTTGAGATTGGGAATCATATGACGAATTATGATAAACTATGATGAACGGATATCGTCATTAGATTGGAGGAAAATGATGACCTTAACCTCATTTCTATTAGTACCATTTGCAGCAATGATGGCAGGACTTGTTCTTCGTTCAGAGTATGAAAAAAAGCATTTTGTTACAGATATGTATGAAATAGAAAGTAATAAATTGCCGAAAGATAAGACATTTCGCTATGTATTCTTGTCAGACCTTCATGATAATGTATTTGGCTATGATAATGAACCTCTGGTCGATAAGATTCGCTCGCTAAAACCTGATGCTGTTCTTATTGGCGGCGATATGATGGTCTGCAAGGGGAAGTGCGATTTATCCGTGACATTATCGCTTTTAAAGAAACTCACAGCATTTGTGCCTGTTTATTATGCAAATGGAAACCATGAAGAGCGTATGAATCAGGAACGCCACGTATATGGAAATTTATATGACAAGTTCACAGAAGAACTGGAAAGATTTGGCGTTCATCATCTTTTAGATCGTAGTGAAGATATCAATCCATGGATCAGAGTGACCGGGTGCGGTCTTCTTGACAAATACTATAAACATCATTTTACTGTGCCGAAATTGCCCGTTAATGAGATTTCTGGTCGAGTTAGAAAGATTCATGACGAAAAGTATGAGATTTTGTTATTTCATTCGCCTCTTTTTTTTGACACCTGTAGAAAATGGGGGGCTGACCTAACACTCAGTGGACATTTTCACGGCGGAACAATCAGGATTCCATTTATTGGAGGAGTTATGACACCTCAGTATCAGTTTTTTCTGCCATGGTGTGCAGGAAGATTTGATGCCTCAGATAAGACGATGATCGTAAGTCGTGGCTTAGGAACACATTCAATTAATATACGTCTGGGTAACAGGCCGCAGCTTGTATGTGTGACACTCCGTGGGAATGCAAAGCATTTTTAACTCAGTCGAAGAAATCCCCATCCTCTAAGCTTTAGCGAAGATGGGGGACTGACAATCTCTTGACGTTATGCACTATGCTCTGAACAGTAACAAGAATAGCATACAATCAATACAAAACAGAAAGTTCGAAAATAATGGAAATTTCTTATAAATTAGATAATTTTGAGGGGCCGCTTGATTTGCTCCTCCATTTAATAGAAAAAAACAAAGTAAGTATCTACGACATCCCGATTGTCATGATTACAGAACAATATCTGGAATATGTTAATAATATGGAGCAGGAGGACTTGGATGTTGTAAGTGACTTCCTTGTCATGGCGGCTACTCTTCTGGATATAAAATCGCGTATGCTTCTTCCGAAGGTTGAGAGCGAAGATGATGAAAAAGACGAGGAAGATCCTCGTGCGGAGCTGGTTCGCAGGCTTTTAGAGTACAAAATGTATAAATACATGGCCGAAGAGCTTGAGGAGAGAGAACAGGAAGCAGAACTTCACTTTTTCAAAGAACCTACGATTCCAAAAGAAGTAGCCAAATACGAGGAACCGCTTGATCTTGATAAACTTTTGGAAGGACTTACACTTGCAAAGCTTCAGAAAATCTTTGATTCGATAATGAAGCGTAATGCGAATAAGCTTGATCCGGTAAGAAGCCGATTCGGAACGATTCGAAGAGAGCCGATAAGCCTTGAACAGAAGGTGAAATCGGTTCTTTCCTATGCCAGAGGACATCGTAGATTTAAGTTTAGTGATGTGATTGAACGTGCATCAGACAAGCTTGAAATAGTAGTATCATTTCTTGCAGTACTTGAGCTTATGAAGATGGGAAGGATCTCTCTGGTTCAGGAGAATCTGTTTGATGATATGCAGATAGAAACCCTGAATACAGATGATATAGGCGAAGATGAGATAGAAGACGATGATATGACAAGCGATGACATGACAACCGATGATACTAAAGATGATGATACGAAGGATGATGAAATAGATGATAGCGGCATAGAAGGAAGTGATATAAAAAAAGAACATAGGGGAAATGATTCGACAGATAATAACGTTGAATTAGACGATAAGGAATCATAGAAAAGGGAGTGATAAGTCGGATGGATCAAAATGAGCAGAATACATTTGAAAATGAAAAAAAGGAAGAGGCTATAGTTGAAGCTGTCCTTTTTACCATAGGAAAATCAGTTGAACTTGGTCAGTTGGCTGCGGCACTCGGGACAGATATAGAGCGGGCTGGTAAAGCCGTAGAGAGACTAAAGAAACGTTATGACGATGAGAATCGAGGCCTTCAGATTACCAAACTTGAGAATAGCTGGCAGATGGCTACTAGGGCGGAGTATTATGAAAATCTGATTCGGGTGGCAGCGACACCCAAAAAACAGGTTCTGACGGATGTGGTTCTTGAAACACTTTCGATTATTGCTTACAAACAGCCTGTTACTAAGCTTGAGATAGAAAAAATTCGTGGCGTTAAATCAGATCATGCGGTCAATAAACTTATAGAATATAATCTTGTATATGAGGTTGGCCGTATGGATGTTCCTGGACGACCGGCACTTTTTGCGACTACAGAGGAATTTCTTCGTAGATTTGGTGTGGGCTCGACAAAGGATTTGCCTGAACCGGCACCAAGACAGATTGATGAGTTCCGTATGGAAGCAGAGAAAGAAGTTAAATTGGATGAACAATTTTAGGTGTGAATAACACCGATTTTGACATTAACACTTTCTTAACATGAAAAAAATGTACTTTTTTGTAATTTTTTGTAGCGAACGTAGACAATTAGGTCAACAAAAACAAGCAGCTCTTTCAAAATAAAACACAATTGAGAGAAGCCAGCAAAAACAAAAGGGGGAATTGTTTATGTTGACACTTGAGCTTGATATGTATCAGGCGTGCGCGTTGGGTGCACTTGTCTACTGTCTGGGAAGATTTTTGGTGCAGAAACTTCCTTTCCTGAGCAAATATTGTATACCGGCTCCGGTTGCAGGAGGTGTGGTATTTGCATTTGCTCATCTGGCATTGTATGCAACAGGGGTGTTGGAGATTTCGTTTGATACAACTTTACAGAGCGTATTTATGACGATATTCTTTTGTAGCGTTGGATTTACCGCTTGCTTCCGTCTGTTGAAGAAGGGTGGTATTCAGGTATTTATCTTCCTGGCACTATCAGTCGGAATCTGTATAGTACAGGATGCAGTCGGCAGTGGACTTGCAGCGGCATTTGGTCTTAATCCGTTACTTGGTTTATGTATGGGTTCCATGCCACTGGTTGGCGGCCACGGAACAAGTGGTTCTTTCGGACCTCTGCTTGAGCAGGAATATGCAGTTGTAGGTGCAACTACAGTAGCTCTTGCAGCAGCTACATATGGTTTGGTATCTGGTAGTATGATGGGTGGACCTATCGCCCGTGCTCGAGTTGAGAAGTTCCATCTTAAATCAACAGCAGCAGAAGAAGGCAATGCAGTTGATGAAGTAGCACCGCCGATCGATGGTCAGAAATTCACAACAGCAGCCGTATTCCTTGCAGTTGCAATTGGCGTTGGTACATTTATCTTCGCATTCTTTAAGAGTATTGGTCTTACATTCCCGACTTACATCGGTGCGATGCTTGCAGCAGCAGCTATCCGTAATATCTGGGATGTACAGAATAAAGATCTTCCGATGGAAGAGGTTGATGCACTTGGCGGCCTTTCACTGAATCTGTTCCTTTCCATGGCTATGATGAGTCTGAAACTGTGGCAGCTGGCAGCACTTGCACTTCCGATGATTGTTATTCTTCTGGTTCAGACAGTTGTTATGTTCTTGTATGCAAACTTCCTTGTATTCAATATCATGGGTCGTGATTATGAGGCAGCAGCTATGACAACAGCGTTCTGTGGATTTGGTATGGGTGCAACACCAAACGCTATGGCTAACATGAGAGCTCTTGTAGAGCGTTATGGCCCGGCTCCGCGTGCATTCTTCATTGTACCGTTAGTAGGAAGCTTATTCGTAGACTTCTTTAACTCCATGGTACTGACTACTTTCATGAACTTCTTAAAGTGATAATTTAAAAATTTCGTATAAAGTATCCCATTCAAAGAAATAGCTCCAACCTATTTCCTGCCCGGTGGTTCTGACTAATCAGGCCACCGGGATTTTTTATTTCATAGGAAAGAACGTCATATGAAATAAAAACATTCAGGAATTTGCGATGCGGCTTTCTGGAAATCAAATTAATTCTTTTCGAAAAAGTCATGCTGTGGTATACTATGAGCACTTAGCGAGGTGTTTTTAACTCAGTCGAAGAAATCCTCCTCCTCTAAGTTCTTGATGAAACTTGGCAGAAAGCGAAGACTAAATTTCTTCAAATCAACAGGATGAAAGGAATGTTCATAAATATGAATAACATGAAGATAAAAATAAAATATTTTACCGATGCGATTGATAAGCTTACCTATATCGATGGCAAATCTGACTGGATCGATCTGAGGGCGGCCAGAGAGGTCGTGCTAAAGAAAGGTGATTTTGCACTTATTCCTCTTGGAGTGGCCATGGAGCTTCCAAAAGGATATGAGGCACATGTGGTGCCAAGAAGCAGTACTTTTAAGAATTTTGGAATAATTCAGACAAATCATATGGGTGTGATTGATGAGACGTATTGCGGAGATAATGATCAGTGGCATTTTCCGGCATATGCAATGCGTGATACTGTGATTCATGTCAATGATCGCATATGCCAATTTAGAATCATGGAACATCAGCCGAAGATTTCATTTGAAGAAACGAAAAAACTCGAAAACGAAGATCGCGGCGGATTTGGCAGTACAGGAAGAAAATAATATGTTTATAAAAAATAACAAGTTTTTTTTGACAGTCCTTGTGCTGTCAGTTGGTATCCTTTCAGGCTGTGCGGGTGAATCAAAAGAGGCAAAAGAGGCACGTCTTTTAGGAATTGAAGAGCTTAACGCCGGCAATTATCAAGAGGCCATAGATTCCTTCAAAATAGCACTGGACGAAAGTGATGGAATTGTAGGAACATTTGAAAAAGATGTTTTAAAGTACAGGGCAGAAGCAGAATATAAGCTTAAAGACTATCGGGCAGCTGCAACTACTTATGAGATCCTGGCAGATATAGATGGCGGTAAATCAGAATATTTATATTATGAAGCCGCTTCAAAGGCTATGGCAGGTGATTTAGATGATGCTAAAAAAGATTTTGAAGAGGCGGATGAGAAGTCGGGCAGCAAGAAAAATAAAAATTCGGTAACTCCTGGACTTAGTCTTGCATATACAGCATTTGCATCTGCGGCTAGAAATGCAGGAGACGATGAACTTGCGACGCAGTACTGCAATGAGGCGATTGAACTAGGGATATCTGGTCCCGAGATTTATAATCAGCTTGCGATGAGTGAGATGGAGGCAGGAGATTACGACAATGCACTGTCTCATTATGAAGAAGCTCTTTCACTTGCAGATGCTGATACGGAGCTTATCATTCAGCAAAATATTGCAGTCCTCTATGAAAAACAGGGCGAATTTTCAAAGGCACTGGAAAAATTTAAAGAGTGTCAGTCATTCGGAATTGATACTCCAGAGCTTCAAAAGGAAATAAGGTTCCTTGAAAGCAGGGTTAATTAACAGTTAGCTAGCACATTTATTGCATTTATTTTATTTATTGCATAGCCAGTAACGATGTTGGAGGTAATATGGCAGAGTTGTTCGACATGAAAGAACTTGAGGAACGCGTCATCTTGGTGGCGGTCAGTACTTCGGATAGTGATGATACGCAGGCGTCTTTAGATGAGCTTGAAGAGCTTGCCGATACAGCCGGGGCTGTGGCGATCGGACGGCTTGTTCAGAATCGTGAAAAGATTCATCCGGGTACATATCTTGGAAGTGGTAAGATTGGTGAACTGCGTGAGATGATCTACGAGCTTGATGCTACGGGTGTTATCTGTGATGATGAACTTTCACCGGCACAGCTTCGAAATCTTGAATCAGCACTGGATACGAAGGTAATGGACAGGACCATGGTTATTCTCGACATATTTGCAGCTCATGCGACCACAAGTGAGGGGAAAATCCAGGTTGAGCTTGCACAGCTTCGATACAGAGCAGCACGCCTGGTCGGACTTAGAAGCTCGCTTTCACGTCTGGGAGGCGGAATCGGTACAAGAGGACCGGGTGAGAAGAAACTGGAGATGGATAGACGCCTTATTCACGAACGCATAGGACAGCTTAAGGCCGAGCTTGAAAATGTAAAACGTCATCGTGAGGTTACCAGAAAACAGCGAGACAGAAAATATACACTTTCGGCTGCTATTGTGGGTTATACAAATGCTGGTAAATCCACACTTTTAAATACGCTTACCGGTGCCGGGATTCTGGCACAGGATAAACTTTTTGCGACACTGGATCCGACAACAAGGGGGCTGAAACTTTCAAGCGGTCAGGAAATTCTGCTTACGGATACGGTTGGATTCATACGAAAACTGCCTCATCACCTCATTGAAGCGTTTAGAAGTACTCTGGAAGAAGCGAGATACAGTGATATTGTGCTTCACGTAGTGGATGCATCAAATCCGCAGATGGATACACAGATGTATGTCGTATATGATACGCTTCGACAACTTGAAATCGGGGATAAGACTGTGGTCACAGTGTTCAATAAGATGGATCAGATCGATCATCCGGAAACACTCAAAGATCTTCAATCTGATTATCAGGTGCAGATTTCTGCAAAAACTGGTGCCGGACTGGATGAACTTAAAGATGTTTTAGAAATGATACTTCGCAGTCGAAAGATCTATCTTGAAAAGGTATTTACATACCAGGAGGCGGGAAAGATCCAGACAATTAGGAAGTATGGCCAGCTTCTTAAGGAGGAATACCGCGAAGATGGCATATATGTAGAGGCTTATGTGCCGACGGAGTTATATGCAGGATTTGTTACTGTGGACAGATAGATATTTCGAAAAATATATGGATTTTTTACAGGCAAAATGATAAAATATAAACAAATGTGTCCGTTGATAATATTTCAGAAAGATATGAGGTGTGCGTATGTCTACATTACATGATGAATTTGAAGTTTTGGATCACGATGACTTTGATGCAGCAGAAGAACAGGAAGAGATAGCTAAACTCGAACAGCTTAGAAAAGAAAAAGAGAGGGCTGAAGAAGAAGCTAGACTGTGGTGGGAAGAAGCACTTAAAGCAGCAGCTTATGATGCTGAACCTGAACAGAGAAAGAATTATGATACGTTGATGAATGAAGCTGTTGCAAAGAAAAGTGTGGCAGATAAGGCCAGCTTGGCGTACGAGGCTCAGGCAAAGATTGTAGCTGATTTGAAAAAGAAACATCAAGAAGAAAAAGAATTTGCAGCACAGAAGCAGAAGATTGCAGATGAGCTGCCTTATAAGGAAGATATAGAAGCTGAAGAAAGACGTCGCGAAGAAGAGACAGAAAAGATTCCAACACTTGAGGAGATCGAAGAAGGCAAGAAAGTAAACAAGAGACTTCTCGATGAAGAAACAGAAAAGATTCCAACGCTTGAGGAGATTGAAGAAGGCAAGAGAGTAAACGAAAGACTCCTCGAAGAAGAAAAAGAATTTGCAGCACAGAAGCAGAAGATTGCAGATGAGCTGCCTTATAAGGAAGATATAGAAGCAGAAGAAAGACGTCGCGAAGAAGAAGATGCCCTTCAGAGATCAAATGCTATGACGGAGGACGAACTTGTCGATATCAAATCTGAAGAAAAAGCAGATGAGAAGGAATCTGACGAAAAGGCTGCATCTGAAAAAACATCTGAGGAAGCATCTTATAAGATCGTAGATCCAGATGAAGGCTTATCTCAAAGTGATAAGGAAGAGAAATACCAAGAGATCAATCACAGTATGGAGCCGATTATCTTGGAGCAGTTTAAGAAAATAAAAGCTCTTTACATGGATGAGGATGAAAAAACCGGTTTAGCACAAAATTTCAAGGCCTTTGAAGAGAGTAAAGATAAGCACGGATCGGCAGAATTTAAAGAGATGTATGATGCTTTGTCAGGATTAGATCCGAAAAAGAGCATCCAGGATATGTATTTCGATGTTTTGGGACCAAAACATGATTATTCTCAGCTTGAGACACTGCGTCAAAAAATTTCGAAGGCATATGAAAAAACTCAGAATTATGTTGCCATGAAGGATTCTACCAAAACTAAATGGAGTCTCGGTAAAGGCAAGACATACCTTAAGGAAGCTCAGGAAGCTCTTCAGAAGCTGGGTGATATGTGTGACTGTATAGATACGATCACTGTTAATCGTAAAAAATTGCAGGACGTTGCAGATTATAAATATTCTATACCTGAAAGAACGGGTATAAGCTTAAAAGATCTTGAAAAAGAGGAAGTTATCACAAAGGAATACAGAAAAGAAGAGACACATAGGGTGACAAAAGAGCGTCAAAAAGGAACTAATAAAAAGAAGCCTGTTGATAAGAAAAAACAATCCCAGGCTGCTAAGGAGCCGCCAAAGAAAGGAAAGTAAATACAGACTTGATTTTTTCGTACTAGATGAGAATATATCAACTGTGAGAAATACACATATGTGGCAAAGAGGTATGCAGGTAAAAGCCTGTATGCCTCTTCTTCACTTTTTAAATGACGTTAAAAAAACGTAAAAGGTAGACATTAAAGGAGTTAGAAGATACAGCATGAAACAGAAGGGACATATGGAAGAGGAGCAGATTATTGTCGGAATTGATGTGGGATCAACAACGACTAAAGTGGTGGCACTTAATAAGAATACAGGCAATATTTTATTGTCTGATTATACCCGTCATCACTCAGATCAGCTTCAAAGTGTAAAAAGAGCTGTAGAACTGGTTAAGGACAAGCTTGGAAATAAGAAATTTTTTGCTGCTATGACCGGTTCCGGAGCTAAACATCTTTCAGAAGAATTGCAGATCCCTTATGTGCAGGAAGTAGTGGCGAATTCGATTGCCTTGAAGGCCATGTACGGAAATATTGGAACTGCAATTGAACTTGGAGGCCAGGACGCCAAGATCATATTTTTCAGGAGAGATGATAATACAGGCGAGCTTCAGGTTGCAGATATGCGAATGAATGGAAGCTGTGCGGGAGGTACAGGAGCATTTGTAGATGAGATCGCCTCGCTTCTAAAAACACCGATAGAGGAGTTTGATGAGCTGGCAGCACAGGGAACAACCGTATATGATATATCAGGACGATGCGGAGTATATGCC
>CAVKOQ010000059.1:0-16303 GCA_963657995.1 bacterium | reverse complement strand
CGGAGAATGTGTCAAAAGAACTGGCGAAGGAAACAAGGGGAACTGTGACAGCAAACCTTTATAGGAATACTGAGGATTCTGATTCTGAGAGCACTATTTCTGAAACATTATTTCTTCCGGCTTATGAGGAGGCACTTATATCGGATAGCGTGGGTCCTACAATAAATCCTGGTAATTCCGGAAATTTCAGCCATTGCAATGGAAGAGACGGTGAAAAGAATGCGTGGAGAATTTATGATCACCGGACGGAAGGCGAAATTCATATCAACAAAAAAGATTTGGATCTTAAAAAGGGTGAAAATGAGCTTTACAGTGCACTTGGGGATGCACAGGGAGACGCAACACTGGAAGGTGCGGTATATGGTCTGTTTGCAGCGGAGGATCTGATACATCCGGATGGAAAAACAGGAGCAGTCTATCTTGCTAATCAGCTGGTAGCTGTGGCTACGACAGATAAAAATGGGGATGCATCATTCCTCGCATGTACTGAGGCACCGGGACGTACCTATGATTATTCAAAAGGTACAATTGTAGATACAAAAGATGGATGGCGTAATAACGCACCGGGTAATCTCTATACTAAAGATGCGTCGATAGACGATTATACAGATGATCATGATTGGGAGCGAATTTATTACAACAATGCATCAAACAATGGAAATACATGGATTGGGCGACCGCTTTTTATGGGCGAATATTATGTAAAGGAATTAAGTCGCTCAGAAGGATTTGAACTTTCGGTAGGTAATAAGCTGCATGCAGTTACGAACCTTGGACAGGATCTCGATGTTGGAGTGTCAAAACAGGGAGAGGGGTATGCTCATATTTCCATGCAGATGTATGGTGAAGAACAGGCTGGCGATGGCGGTGCTGATACGAATGAAATTTTCTTTTCATCAGAGTCAAAAGATACGAAAAATGGAATGTATGATATTGTGGTATCTGGACTTCCGGATGATGTGATTTTTTACCGGAAAGATGAAGGTAAGGGGACAGTTTCTGTGGAAACAGGGACCGGTGTATATGAAAAGGTCTATACTGGGGAATTTGCAGTGGCAGAGCATGATTATCAATATCCACGTTACAATGCGGATGGAACATTGATGAAAAAGAAGATGCCGATTGACTATATGGCTGGATGGATGCGTCAGGTTAAAGAACAGGAACTTGTACCTGAAACTGTGGAGACAATTCTTTTACAGGCAGAGACGGGGATGACTTATGAAGAAAATACAGATAAACTGACAAAATCTTTTAAGACTGATGATTTTTACTATCTTAAGGGAAAAGTTGAGAAAGTTCTTCGAAGACATGGAAAATCAACGCCTGGAACGTCAGGAAAAGATGGAAATGCATATTCGGACATCTATAACGGAGTATTTGACAGAGGTGTGCGAGAGGGAGACCGAGACATATACGGTGTCAGTGGAGTAACACCGGGTGAGAAAGCAAATAAAACAGTATATGGTTCGCCTATTCAGACGATAGCAGTGCCGAAGACAAAAGATGGAAATTCCATCACGGTGGGTGATGCTATTATGTCAGTGCTGGATTTTTACAATAAAAATCCGTATTTTAGTTACGGCGGTCTGGATGCAGTGCGTGAGACTTTTGATGTGTTTGAATTTACGATATATGCAGGAATTTCAGGAATACCGGAAAATTTCATGGTTCTTGGAAGCGATTCTGAAAATGACAGCGTGATTCATCACAGAGCAGAATGGATGCCGGATGATGAGAAAAAGTGTCCTCGTTACGTATATGTGCCATATTCCAACAATAGCGAGAAAAATGCATTTGGAACATACACGGATTACAGAGAGACAACAGCCGGAAATCAGGTGATGGCGTCAGCACTTCTCAAGACGGATGCATTCATTGCAGGAGATGGCACGATCATTCCCAAAGAAAATGAGGTAAACGTATATTATAAGACCGGGGAGACTCCGTATGATGAGAGCGGACAGCCGATCAGGGCTTTCTATTATCGTGAAGTGACAGAAACGCAGCAGCGAGAAGTGACTGAGACTAAGTGGGTAAGTCAGGCGGCTGTCAGAAATACAGATGGAACATATGTGCTAAGGATCAATGCCAATTTTACTGATAGTTTTGGAGTGAAAAGAACCAATGCAGGTGTGTTTGAAGAACTTGGATTCAAGGCGGTATTGAAAGATAAAAAAATTACGCTTAACGAAGATGATGCAGCAAAACTAGGAAATGGTTTTGTGTCCGGTCACAAAATGAATAGTTCCAGCTATTACACCAAGGTGAAAAATGCCAGGGCAAAGGCATATCTGGACTACTCTAATTCAGGTCTTATGGGAGACGATTCATATGTAGTTCCAGTAACACTTGTCTATCCTGGTCAGGAGATGACTTATCAGGATGCGAAAACAAGGGAAAATCCGTCTGGCGTTCTAGAACGTGTGATTCGCCAGAAAATAAAGATTATCAAGGATATAGAAACCACACCGGATGGGACATATGCACATAATACTTATGCAGAAAGCGGACATAGTGATCAGTTCACGAAAAAAGAAGGAGGAAAAGAAAACGTCGCATCATCACTTAAGAACTTTCGATTTAAATTATATCTAAAATCGAATCTGGAACGTCTGTACCGAAATTCTGATGGTGAGATAGTGTGGATTGACAGGGATGGAAATGCAATTTCTCCTGAGGAAGAAAAAAAGAAATTTCCTGTAATAGGGGAAGACTTTGTCCAGGTTCAAAAGATTTTTACACAGGTCTCTCATGAGAAGAATTCTAAGACAGCAGGATCAATTAACAATAATGTTTGGGAAAGTGCTGTGAATACAAATAAGAGTCTGTATGGGTACAGTGATGACGGGACTATAGCTGATACAGAGACGAAAAATAGCGGATACACAAGACTTCTTGAGACTATCACTCAGACCAAAGAAGATGGTGCTGGAAATGTTAGAAAATGTGACAGCTATCAATATGAGAAATTTTTTGATGCTATTGCAGTAGCAAATAGGGATAAATGGCAGCAATCAGATGATAAAAGCACATCATTTAAACCATTTTCATGGATTAGAAAAGGCATTTTTGGTACAGGAGGAGATGAAAAGAAAGATCCGGTTTTGCATGACAATTCAGAGATAAAGAATGAGATAAGGACTTCAGACGCGGCAGCAGAAAATGCCAAGAGATCAGATGCTGTCAGACAATTTGCTATAGACTGGTATTTGAATGATGAAGTAAAGAAGAAAACAGAGACATTAGAAGATTCTATTCAGGCAGCAGGTGGCTCTGAAGAATATCAGGATGAGGTTTATGATGAGTCGTTATATCAGGCAATCTTAAAGTCCGAAGAGTATTTAAAACCATTTTTTTCCTATGATCTGGATAAAATATATGCGATTGAGTGGGATAGTGCAGAAAACGGCGGCTCAGATAAGGATATGACGACATTGTCAGCTGACCTTTTATCAGATGATGGTTATTATGCTGTTTCTACATATATTCCTTACGGAACATATGTGGCCGTTGAACAGCAGCCGTATTCAGGCGAACTTGAAGATTTTAAAAATCGGCACTACCGGATAGACCAGCCTAAAGAGATTGAAGTACCTTCAGTTTACGAAACAGATGGAAATCAGCTGTCACCGGAGAAAAAATCATCGTTTTATCAATATGATGCTTCGTCATCACCGGAAACTGTTGCGTCAAAATATAATATCAGGATGAATGAAGAGTGGGGGAATACAAATCAGATCGACTTAAGGGAATATGTGATTCGTGCACATAGCCAGGACGGAAATTATGAGATCTATAAGTATGGCTTAGATGCTGACAAACTTAATGGAAGAATTTCTTATTCTGGCGGAACATACGATTATAGCGGTTTTTCTATAGCACAGCGTGAAAAAACGCCATACAAAGATATTTATCAGGCAGAGAATGAAAATTCGCGTTATGTATGCAATGAAAAAGTAGAAAAATATTATAAGTACGGGGCTATTTCCGAACAATCAGGATTTTCCGATAATGTGGAATATTCTTATGGAAATGATACAGATGACAATAATCCGAGAGGCTTTTATTTTAAGGACAATGTAAAGACAATCACGGGGGCTATAACTGGATTTGATGGACGTTATTTTCAGGCACTTGTTCCGTATAGTGTGACGGAACCTGCAAATGTTTCAGAATATGATAAAGAAAAATTTATCGGTTATGCTGATGGGAAATATCGTAATACATTTTATACTGCAAAAATCAGAATAGAAAAATTAGATTCAGAGACGGGAGAAAATATACTGCATGATGATGCTGTATTTGCAATCTATGCGGCTAGCCGTGATACATCAGTGCACAGTGAGGGAGAAGTATCATTTTATGATAAGGATACACAGGTAACTGCCAGTAGAGAATTTTTGGAGGCTATGGGAGCTAAGGATATAGAGCCTTTAGATAAGCAGGCATCCGTCCCATCGAAATATCCATGGAAAGCACCGTATACCGGAAAATATACAGGTGTGATTCCTGCAGGGACTCCTATCTGCAGTGAAGATGAGCAGGTAGTAATGCGGGATGAATTTGGCAACAGAACTGGTACATTCAAGGTTTATTCAACGCTTAATGATTTTGGAGGTGATGGAGAAAAGATTCCTTCTAACCAGAATACAGGATATCTAGTGACCCCACAGCCGCTTGGGGCAGGAGTTTATGTATTATGCGAATTGTCTGCTCCTGAGGGTTATGTGAAAACAAAACCGGTTGCTGTAGAAGTGTATTCGGACGAGATTACATACTATATTGATGGTTTGAGCAGTAAACGAGTATCAGCTGCTGTATACAAAGAAAAAGTGGCCAGAACTGATGATAATGGAGAGCTTATAAAAAACAATGATGGAACAAAGCCAAATGGTAACAAACCTATGGATCGGGGAGATGTGGCACGTGTATATGTAGAAAACACACCGATTCGGCTTGAAATATCTAAAGTTAAGCAGGATGAAAATGAGATATTATTTGAACTTAATGAGAGATATGAGGGAAGTATTACAGAACTTTCTGCCAGATATGGTCTTGAAAATCTGGAATTGGCATACAATGCATCAGGTGCATTTTTAGGATATGGCTGGCCTAAGGGGTACCTTGATCGATTGAAAGAGAGAAAAAATGCTGGAGAATTGATAGATCTTATTTACGAAGACCAGGTATTTACTGGAAGATCGGTTTTACATCGTACTCCTGATACAGCTTTAGCAGTTAACAGATATCTTCCTGGTGCATCAATGCGTCTCTATGATGCTATTGAAGTCAAGAAAAATGGAGACAGCGAGGATAGAGCATATGCAGGTGTCAATGTTGTGCGTGATTCATTTGGAAATGTTACACGAATGTATGTACAGAAGGGATATGCAGGAAATAAACTTCTTTACGTAAAAGATAAGGATGAAATTTCTGAGAAGACAGATTATAAAAAGTATAATCAGGATGACGCACTTGATGATCATGGAAAAGGAAACTGGACTCTTAAACGTATTGAGCGTGAAGATACCGATATTTTATATTTTGATCTTGGAGATTTGGATGTATTTACGACTCTCAGAGGAGTTAATTATGCCTACAATGAAAAAGGTGAAACAGTTCGTCCAAAAGATGGTGAGGCTGTATACGCGATGAAAAACGGAATTCCGTTTCTTAAAATTATCTGCCCAAGGTATGAAGAATTGAAATACAGCAGTAAAGAACGTCGCTTCGAAAAGGTTCCATCAGGAACTAAGATATATCATCTGGCAGTGGATAAAAGTCTGGATGCAGAGGTGGAACCTTACACAGGTATGGCATATGTGATTGAGGAGAAAACCGGGAAAATACTTGTATGGCCAGTACTTATATCAAGGGATCGCTTTGGAAATATCATCGGAAGAGATAAGATAAAGACCGGACGCACAGCAACGATTAATGCAGACACCGAAAACGAGTATACGATCGGAACTTACGATGGAAATATCTTAAAACATCAAGTTAACCCTCTACTTAATGATAATGGACTGCCAATTTTTTACCAGATTTCTAGAAAGACTTATATCAAGGGATATCCGATTTATGATCGCGATGGTGATTATGTGCGATATCGTTACAGTGACCTTTTAAAGGCATACAATGCAAATGCATGGGAACTGAAATTGAAATCGGCACTTTATGATATAGGCCATAATGAGGAAAAACGCGAAGATGATCTGCCACTGTATTACCGTCAAGGAGAAGCTTATCTGATGGAAAACAGCTGGACAACCGGAGATTTAACACCGAATGACCCATTTAATACGAGGATAGGAGAGGGTCAGGTAGATGTTTTGAAACGAGTTGCGGCAGGAACATATATTTTAGAAGAGACGAAAGCACCATCGGGTTATGTGAAAAGATTTCCGGTAGGACTGACAGTTGAGGAAAGTAGTGAAGTTCAGGCAACTAGAATAACTAACCGTCCGATTACAGTGCAGATAGAAAAAATAGATGCACCTGAAAGCTATAACCAGTCGGTGCTTGATTATGACGGTATTTTGAAGGAAACAGACAAAAAAAGTTTGGATCTGGGAAAAGGAAGTTATAGTTTTTCAAGCGTAGAAGGTGCGGTTCTGGCATTGTATCAGGCAAAAAGAGTGGCAAGTGATGATTTAAAGAAGCATCCTTTGGGATATTATCTTGAAAAGAAAAGTGACACACCGGCAAGCTGGACAGTTCTTGATGATGTAAACAGGAAAAAGACGGTAATCGGAAAATGGACGGTCGGAAAAGCACCAATGGTATGGGAAGGTATACCGGCAGGTGATTATATTCTTGAAGAGGTAGATACACTGCCGGGATACTTGCCAGGCAGGCTAGATATTGTTATCGGTGAGACATCAGAACTTCAGCTCTTTACGATGTGCGAAGATCATATAAAAACAGCTTTTTTCAAATATGAGAATAAAGATGGTAAAAAAGAGTGTCTTCCGAATAATTATGCTGCCGAGCTTACTTTGTATGAGGCGGTAACTGACAAAAACGGAATTGTCATGGATGCAGATGGATTACCTGTTTATAATCGTGAAAAAAAGGTTACAAGCTGGAAGACTGAAGATGCTAGGGCCTACACGGAGGGATATGATAGCTTTTCGGAACGTTATAAAAAACTCTATGAAGAATATAAGACAGGTTTCGATTCTCTGATTTGGTGCGGATATAGTGCAGGAAAGCTGGAAGAGACGAGTACAGCACAAGGAGAATCCGTTAGCCAGCTATGGGATCTCGGAAACGGATTTGAGGCAAAGGTTCAGGTAACTAAAAATCTTAAAGAAGATGGGAAGTCAGGATACGTATATGATTTTATGTGGAATTACCGAGTAGAAGACGGAGTGACCAGTTTTGATACATCGGATGGATTTCACAGAATTGATTATCTGCCTGCAACAACTGCCGATATAAACTTAGGCAAAGGCAATAAAAAAGGATATTACGTTCTCGTAGAAACAAAAACACCGGATGGTTATCAAAAGGCAGAACCAAAACCTGTGATAGTGGATGAAACTGCAGAAATTCAGCTTTATGGTTTAGAGAACAAAGCAAAATCTGTCTGGATTTCTAAATCAGGAAGAGCAAATGAGACAGCAATAGATTTTTATTATCTGGATGGTGCGGAAATGGCAGTATTTAAGGCTGCAGCAGACGGAAGTTTTATAAAGAAAGATGAATATCTGGTTGATCATTGGATTTCAGGAGGTGAAGGAAGATTTACACAGGAGGATGCTGAAAATAAAGTGATTCCTGATGGCTTCAAGGTGGGAGATTTAAGACCGCACAAGATTTCTCCGATTCCTTATGGCACATATTATCTTACAGAACTTAAAGCACCGGAAGGTTACCGTCTTATGGAGCCTAAGAAGTTTATAGTAGCTGCGGCTTCAAGCGAAAAAATAGAGGCTGTAAATGAGCTAAAACAGGGAAAAATAAAGATCGAAAAGACAGATGAACGTAAACTAGGTGAAAAACTAAACGGTGCAGTATTTGAGATTAAAAACCGTGATACGGGAGAATGTTTTTTAGTTGAAACTGACGAAAATGGTCAGGCAGAAAGTGAGCTTTTATCTATCGGAACTGTTGGAACTGATGGAAAATGGATTCCATATCATTATGAGGTAAAGGAGATAGTGCCACCGGACGGATATCAGATTAAATCAGAAATTTATGAGGTAGTGTTTGAAGAACAGGAAGAATGTGATGTTTTGACATATGGGCTGACCATAACGGATGAACCAACGAAGATAAAGATATCAAAATTGGATTTTGACAGCGCCATGTTTGTAACAGGAGCAAAAATGGCAGTCTATGATGCAGAACTCAAGGACGGAATATATACAGAATCAGGGTATGCACTTGAAACCTGGTTAAGTGATGGTAAAACACACGTTATCGAAGGAAAGTTAATTGCCGGACATACATATATTTTAAAGGAATTAGAAGCACCTTCAGGATATAACATTCAGTCGCCTGTTATTTTTACTATATCAAATACGGGAAGAAGTATAAGCACAGTAAATGATGGTGTCAACATGCTAAAAACGCAGACAGCCGGAGATTTATTTGACAATATAACATCAGTTCGTGTACACGGAAGAAAAGCCATGCGTATTGTGCGAACACTTCATGATTTAGAAAGTGGAAAAGAGTACGATGTTTCGCGTCTTACGGATTCATCTGGGTATCTGGAGCAGGAAAAATGCAAAGAGGAGGGAATTGTCGAGAAAAATCGTCTTGAACTTATCCAGAAGATTCTTTACAGTGACGGAAGTTTAAAAACTATTCAAAAAGATACATTTCGTCTTAATTTTGATGAGAACAGTCGTTATCCTCTTAGACTAAGAGTGTTGAAAGGGACAAAATACCGTATTGAGGAAGAAGATGGCAGTGAGATTGAAAGCTGGCGGTCAGAAAATACAGATGGAATGGGATATATTCATGAGATTAGTAATCCAGAATACAGAGATCTCAGTGTAATTAAGGTAGATTCTGACAATGAAAAGAATGAAAATGCACTGTATCCTGAAAGCCTGGTTTTGCCTGATGGTGCACTTGCTATTGTCGGAAATGTTACGGGAACGGCTGAAAAGTCACTTAGACAGACTGAAGTGACATATACGGTATATTTCAGGGATAAAGACGGAAAAGAGCTGCCGGGATTAGTATCGTATTCTGGTTCGAAATCAGGGAAAATTAAAAGTAGTGAGAAGATTTCTCTGTTTTGTGGCGAGTATATTGTGATGACAGGACTCGCCTGGGGAACTAACTATGAAATTAAAGCTAATATACCTGAGACGAGTAAAGATGGCAATAAAATCGAATGGAAAAGTTTAAACACATCAGGATATACGTCAAAAGATGGATCCACAGCCATATGGGAATTCCGCCAGAATGATCCTTCTATAAGAGAAATATTTAAGAGAGGTCAAAGTTATCATCTGATCGAAATAGTAGAGTTCGATGACGAACAGCACGAAGAAGTGGAAACGAATCATATGATTTTCTCTTTAGGAGATGATGCACAGATAAACGGAATCGGAATGATCGATGCAAAGACACATCTGATATTTTCTAAGACTGACCTAGGAGGAAAGGAACTTCCTGGTGCTATAATAGAGATTAGTACACTTGATGGAGAAGTAGTGGAAACATGGATATCAACGGATATACCACATGAAATTATCGGAAAACTAACTCCGGGAGAAACCTACGTAATGCGTGAAACAGCTTCGCCTAACGGATATGCGTATGCAGAAAAAATAACATTTACCGTGTCTAAAGATGGAACTATAGAACAAGTTTTGATGCAGGATGCACCAACTCATGTCGAAATTACAAAATACAGTCTAAGTGGAGAATGTGAACTGCCCGGTGCAAGACTGGAACTTTGGGAAGATAGGGAAGGAAGCATACTGGTTGATACATGGACATCGGATCGGAGTGCTCATGTGATAAAAGGCAAACTCAAAGCTGGTAATACATATGTACTTGTAGAAAAAACAGCACCTGACGGATATCATAAAGCAGAAAGTGTTACATTTACGGTATCATCTGATGGAAGTATAGACCGCGTGAAGATGTATGACAAACCTACTCAGGTTCAGATCGAAAAAAGAGAATGGAGTGAACAGGAGGCTGAAGGTAAATTTATAAAAGGAGCACATCTGAAGATAACGGATGAAAACGGTAATTTGATCACCGAGTGGATGTCAGAAGAAAATGAGAAGTTGATACAGGGAGTTTTAAAAGAAGGTGGCAGATACACTTTAGAAGAAGTAAAGGCACCTGTGGGATATGAGAAGGCAGCTCCAGTTACATTTACAGTGTCAGAAAGTGAAGCTGTAACAGTTGTCAAAATGTATGATCGCATTAAAACTAAGAAAACAAATAAACCCGGACGAGATAAGCCTGAAAATCCTAAAAAAATCATCGAAGAGACTAAAGAGGGATATCTGACAGTTCATGTGCGTGAAAACATCAGTGGAGAAGGAAAAATAGAACTCGGAGAAAGGCAGATTAAGCCGCTGCCTAAGATGGGATATGGAGAGGAGGCGTCATGGAAATCAGATGATATAAATCAGCTTGAAAGTGAACAGGAAGATTTGAGAGAGGTAGTTTTGTTTTTATGGAAATGGAAACTTCTTATAGGATTTTTATTCATTGCTGCAGGTATAGTATTGATATTTTATAAGAAAGAAAAGTCAGACAGGAGGTGAATTCATGAAAGCCATGGCGAAGTGGCTGCTCTTAGGAGCAGCCGTCATGAGCCTTGCTGCGACAGATCAAGTGACGAGTTATGCTGCAGCTATAGACAAGATAAAGATACGATTGCAAACTGACGGATTTGACGAAGGAGAACTCCCGATTCTCGATGCAGAAAGCATGGACGATGCATATGTAATTACAGGTATAGAACGGTTATATTATGATGAAGAATACGGGCCAGCAAAGAAAAACGCACAGGCAAAAGATGACGATCAAGAAAATGTAAATCAAGAAGATGATGGCCAGATAAAAAATGACACAGTACAAGTAAAGAAAAATTCTCAATCAAAAGATGAGATGGAAGATACGGTTACAGAATTATCTTACGAAATAGAAGTGGAGTCAGGTGACGGAGATACATTTTGCGTACTTAGTCAGGATGATATTAAATTTTCTGGGTTAAGTGCTACATGCAGCAAGGCAGTTAGAAAAGACAATGCACAGAAACTGCTTTTGACGATTGAGCTTAAAGATACCGGAGAACTTATTGGAAAGATAGGTAAGGCATACTGGGATGGAAATCAAACAGGCAGATGGGAAAAAGCACCAGGGGCTTCGGCCTATCTGGTAATGCTTTATCACAATGAAAAACGAATCGGACATCCACACAGAACCTGTGGAGACCATTATGATTTCTCACCGCTTATGAAAAAAGCCGGAATGTATCATTTTAAGGTTTTTCCACTTACTAAACAGGGAAAAAAGGGGAAACCTTTTGAATCATCATGGAAAAATATCACAGACTCAGAGGCAGATAAAAATGAGATAATGTGGAGTGGAAAAATCCCAGGATGGCAATCAGATGGAGAAATACCGTCATATATTCTACAAGATGGAACATATCCACAGATGGATTCACTTTTGATAGGAGATGAATGGTATCAGTTTGATGAAAAAGGGGGGAGCGAGTCTTGATATATATTTTTGATTTAAAATCTGGTTGAAAAGTAAGAAAAAATGTGCTAGCATACCTCCATAAGTATGTCCTTGTCTTTCTGGTCGTCCTGAAAACATATCCAGGCCAGTCAGACAAGGGCACTCTGGAGAGTCTCCGAAAAGGAGCGCCGAAGGTGTAAGACAGATGCAGGTCCATGGCATTTGTTGATCTCTCAGGCAAAAGGACAGGGCATGCAACTAATCACGATGGAACCAGGGGATGAGTTCTATTGAATGCATATGTTCTACTCTTTGGAGAGCTGATTTATATCAGCTCTTATTTTTGTGTAAATCAGGAAAGCTAGTTCCTGTTACACAAGAATCATTAAAAAAAGTTATGTAAAACATGGAGGAGGATGAAAATGGACACGATTTTGGCACTTGTAAACAAGGGTAATGATTTTTTGTGGAGTTTTCTTTTGTTGGTTCTTTTGTGTGGAACTGGTATCTACTACACAATACGTCTTAGGTTTATCCAGGTAAGAAAGTTTGGTGAAGGCTGCAAACATGTGTTTGGACATTTTAGCTTAAATGGTATCAAACATGAAAAGGGAGAGATGAGCCCGTTTCAGTCGATCATGACAGCAATTGCGGCACAGGTAGGTACCGGAAACCTTGCAGGTGCGGCTACGGCACTGTTTGGCGGCGGACCTGGTGCAATATTCTGGATGTGGTTAAGTGCATTCTTTGGAATGGCGACTATTTACTCAGAGGCTGTTTTGGCACAAACCTATAAAACAGAAGAAAATGGAGAAGTGACAGGCGGACCTGTTTATTATATCAAGGCGGCATTCAAGGGAAGTTTTGGAAAGATATTATCAACACTATTTGCGGTATTTATAGTTTTGGCACTTGGATTTATGGGAAATATGGTACAGTCAAACTCGATCGGTGCTGCTTTTTCGGAGGTTTTTGAGGTTTATGGAATAAGCATTCCTCCGATTATGATTGGACTGGTTCTGGCAGTTCTGGCTGGTTTTATTTTCATTGGTGGAACAAAACGTCTGTCAGCAGTTGTAGAGAAGGTTGTACCGATCATGGCAGGCATATATATTGTGGGAAGCTTGATACTTATTATCCTGCATATTAATCACCTGCCGGCGGCATTCATGATGATTATCAGGGGAGCTTTTGATCCGAAAGCAGTCATGGGAGCCGGAGCCGGAATCACAGTCCGTGAAGCTATCCGCTTTGGCGTAGCCAGAGGACTTTTTTCCAATGAGGCTGGTATGGGATCTACTCCACATGCACATGCCCGTGCAAAAGCAGAAAGCCCTCATCATCAGGGACTTTGTGCAATGATTAGTGTGTTTATTGATACTTTTGTAATTTTGAATCTGACAGTATTTTCGGTTCTGACTACAGATGCGATGAGTACTGGTAAAGATGGTACGGCACTTACACAGGCAGCTTTCATGCATAGCTTTGGAAGTTTCGGAGCTATATTTATAGCAATATGCTTATTCTTCTTTGCATTTTCAACAATCCTTGGATGGCATTTCTTCGGACTTATTAATGCAAAATATCTGTTTGGAGATGCAGCATCAAAACTATATTCTATAATTGTTGTGGTTTGTATAGTGATTGGCTCCACACTTAAGGTAAATTTAGTATGGGCATTGGCAGACTTTTTTAATGGATTGATGGTCATTCCAAACGTATTGGCGTTACTTGCTTTAAGTCATGTTGTTGTTGCAGCAGACAAAAAAGCGGAAGCTATTACTAAGAATGTCTCACAGGCAAATGCAATTGTGAAATAAAATAGAGTAAACAAATAAACGGCGTAAGAAAATGAAAAATCTTTTTTTACGCCGTTTTATATTGAAAAAATATATTATTTATATTTGTGTGGTTTTTAGGCTAACAGCGAGTCTAGAGACCATTCACTGAGTGCTTCATCAGTAAGCCCGCGAACTTCCTGTAAAATATTAAGGTTTGTTTCAATAGACAGAGTGTCAACCGTTAATTCTTTTCTTTTTGTACAGCCATCTACACCACCTGCTGCTACAACCTGGCGAAGCAATTCTGTTTCATTTATATCAGATGGAAGAAGATTTTTATGTGTGCTTAGGGATAATAGGGAAGCTACTCCCCATCCCCACCAGTTGGAAACACCGCTTGCCAACGTATAGTCAGCAGACTCAGCGGTACATATTAGGTCACCGTGAGGCACATTTGCCAAAATCTCTTTACGGAAAGTTCCCATTCCCATCTCATTTCCACCATCGCCAATGGAAATAACGGTGGCACCTGCTTCTTTGGCAACTGTAAGGAATAGAGATGAGTCTGTAATCATATCATCTATCTGCTCGCCACGCATGTTGTGATAATGTCCATTGCATGCCTTGCCAGGGCATTCGAGACTTATCAAATGAGTGGGCTTTATTTCTTTTATAAGGTTACGGATAAAGTTGTCAGTGTCATGCTTTGGAAGTAGCACAAGTTTAGCTCCTGGAGCACGGAAAGAAAGGGCTGCTTTAAGGTGTGGATAGGATGACCAGTCCGTGACAACAGAAACATTGCAGCCTGATTCGATGAGTGCAAAGGCCAGATTGGCAGTGCCGGATGGACCGTCGGTTTCGCCTGTAATCGAGCCGTCAGGCATATGAATAGGAAATCCGGTTAAGAGAATTGCCTCTTTAGCATGAGATAGTGAAGCTGATACAGCCTCAAGTGGAGAAAGTGGCAGAGATGCGAGAAGACCGCGACCGCCAAAATCCTGTTTCATAATTGAATCCAATTTTTCATAAAAAGTCATGTGTTTAATCCTCCAGATATACTGTAAGATTCATGGCTCTTATTTACGAAGGGAGCATCCGGACAGGAGTCCCGATAAATAAAAGAATCTATTTTATTATAATTATATTGTAAATAAATAATATGCCTGTGTCAATTTAATGTCAAAAAAAGCTTATAAAAGATTTAAAATATTAAATATACAAATTATTTATGTAAAGCCAAAATTCTTTATATGAACTTTAAGGCTGACAGAAATGAAAAATTGGAATATAATAATACCAAAGTAAAAAGAATGAAACTTTTATATACAGACAGAATATAATTTTAAGAACAGAGGAATTACAGTATGAAAAAAGTTGGAGTAGCGACAGACAGTCACAGTGGAATCAGTCCTGAAAAGGCAGCTAAAAATGGGATTTTCATATTACCGATGCCATTTTATCTGGATGATGAGTGTTATTATGAAGGAATAAATCTGACTCGCGACCTTTTTTTTGACAAAGTAAAAAAAGGTGCGGTGGTAAAAACATCACAGCCATTGCCGGAAAAGGTTATGGAGATGTGGGACAATGCACTGAAAGAATATGATGAGCTTGTCTATATTCCAATGAGCAGTGGTCTTAGCGGTTCGTGTGCGACCGCCAAGATGCTAGCAAAGGAAGATGCTTACGATGGTCGCGTCTTTGTTGTGGATAATGGCCGTGTTTCGGCAGCACAAGAGCGCTCGGTTTATGATGCACTTGAACTGGCAGAACAGGGATTTGGAGCTTTAAAGATTAAAGAAATTCTGGAAGAGGCAAGGGCACGTCATATTATTTATATAGGAATTGATAATCTGGAATATTTAAAGCGTGGAGGCCGTATATCTAAGACAACAGCAGCGATTGGCAGTGTGCTTAACATCAAACCGGTGCTGCGTTTTAATACAGGTATTCTTGAAACATATAAGAAGTGTCGTGGAATGCATCAAGCGAGAAAAGCCATGATAGAGGCGATGCGTCAGGAGTTTGACGGTGAATTTAAAGATGAATATGAAAAAAATGAAGTATATCTTCTGATGGCATCCAGTGCCGATCCAGACACTACAGCAGAGTGGCGTAAGGAAGTTACGGAGGCGTTCCCAAATTTGCCACTGGTTGAGGCACCGCTGTCACTTGGACTTTCATGCCATATAGGACCTGGCGGACTTGGAATAGGATGCTCGTGCAAACCTCGTATAACGAAATAATGTGAGAATACTAACTGAAAATACCCGGACCCCAAATGGGATTTTTGAGAAATCTCATTTGGGGTTCGGGCATTATTACGTGTTACGCATACACTTTTTGCTTAATACTTGGTTAAATTGTTAACCGTTCTGTTTGACAGTAAGTGACTGGCTTTCTTTTACCAAATCTTCAAGAGTGATATCATAAAAGAAATCGTGAACTACCTGGTCAAAACGTTTCCACATAGGAAGGGTTGCACAGCTTGCCTGACGATCACACGGTGGTGCGTCCTTTGCAAGGCATGCAACGGAAGAAAGTGAACCTTCAGTAAGTTCAAGAATCTCACCAGCGGTATATTCCTTAATTGGACGCGTGAGACGATAACCACCGCCTTTTCCGCGTTGGCCTTCAAGCAATTTATTTTTAACCAGTACCTTCAGGATAATCTCAAGATATTTTTCTGAAATCTGCTGACGATTTGCAATTTCGTTCAGTGGAACATATCCTTCTGAATTTTGCTCTGCCAGGTCAATCATAACACGCAGAGCGTATCTCCCTTTTGTCGAAATCATAGTTTACCTCCTCATATAAACCAATTATAACGCAAGGTAATGGGG
>CAVKOQ010000058.1:0-16708 GCA_963657995.1 bacterium | reverse complement strand
CATCCCATTCATCAATGATAACAACAAATTTCTGTCCAGTACGGTCCTTTACGCGCGAAAGTGCATCTGGAATAGTCACAACCTCCTGTGGCAACACATCTGGATAAATTGAACGAAGTTCCTCCAGGACGCTTCTCGTTATAAACGAGACCACTTTATCAACATCATCACAATTCGCCAAAAACCATTGAATATCGATATGTATCACGTCATACTTGTTTAGATGTATCTTAAAATCAGAAGATTTGCCGATACTCAATTCAGAGAACATTTTCTCTGAATCCGCTCCTTTGCTATAGTATGCCGCCAGCATGTTGGCTGCATAAGACTTTCCAAATCGACGCGGGCGGCTATTACAAATGTAGGCATTTGTTGTATCCAGGACACCATTTGTATACTCAATCAAGCCAGTCTTATCCACGTATATTCTGGAATTAAGAGCAACCTGGAATGCACTGCTATCCGGATTCACAAATCTTCCCATTTTCAGACTCCTTTCCATCCCATCTTCTCTACTACTGCCCCTGCACCGGTCGTATCCTTAACCTTCGCCGAACGGGAGCTGATAACAAAGTTCGCACAAATGAACGCACCTATAAGCACAGCCGCTCCACCTGATAAAAGCAAAAGACTTCCTATAAAGATTATAACATATAAAACAAAAGAAACCAAAATCTCTTTTCTTAAAAAATGCTCCGTTTCTTTAACTGTATTTTCTTCTTACCAGAGCCGAAGCCGGTCCATACAGCAGATATCTGCTCTTTCTTAGCAAATCCACCGCCTTGTTTTTGTTGCTGTCGTATATCTTAGGATATTTACCGGAAAGTTTGCGATCAAATGCCCTTAATTCCTCTTTCTTCTGCCTGCTGGCCGGAAAACTGAGCATGATCTTTATCTTGCCGGCAACGATCCTTGCGATAATGCCTGCTATATAGCTGCGTTTCGCCTCGGAACATGCCCCACTTTTAGTTAAGTCCTGATAAAATGCAAGAAGTGAATTTATGACCTTATCATAATTCTTTTCATTCTTCTGCATCTTTTCCATGCTGACGCTCTGCCCCGCATTTCCTATCCTGTAATAATAGACAAAGGCATCCACAAAGCTTATCGTCTCTATATAAGGAATCGGATATAAGATGTACTCGGCATCTACATAGTAGCAGTGCTCGTCTATGGTAATGTGATTGTCTCTTAGAATCTCAGTCTTGACTGTCATGCTGTGCATCTTTATATACAGTCTGTCTGCGATATCGTCGAATTTATAGACTTTTTGGTAATCTACGCCTTCAAACGGTATCCTGATCTCCGCCTCGGTCTTAAAAAGAGTTTTATCCTTTTCACCATTATCATATGTCCACAGGAAACCGGAATAGACTATGTCTGTATCCTTTTCTTTAAGTGCCTTTACAAGCTTTACAAAGGCATCTTTGTCTACCCAGTCATCGGCGTCTACTACCTTAAAATAGTATCCTTTGGCATGTGCGATGCCGCAGTTGATGCCGGATCCATGTCCGCCATTTTCCTTAGTGATAACTCTGTATGTATCAGGATACTTATTCACATACTCCATGGCGATATCTAAAGAATGGTCTGTCGATCCGTCATTTATAATAAGTACCTCTATATCGGACAAAAGTTCCGGTATGAGAAATGATTCCAAGTTGTCCCGCAAGTAATCCTGTGCATTGTACGTAGGGACTACGATCGTCAATATCTTTTCCATAATCTCTATTCCTTTAGTGCCGGATCTTCCCATTTACCTTCCTCAAAACCATCCGTAGACTCTTTCATGAACAGTATCTTCGGTGTCATGAGAATAAGTTTCAGATCCAGCCATATTGAATAATTTCTTATATAGGTCAAATCGAGTTTCAGCTTATCGTAGCTGGTGGTGCAATATTTGCCATAGATCTGTGCATATCCGGTGAGTCCGGCCTTCACCTTAAGGCGGTATTCAAATTCCGGGATATTCTTTGTGATGACCTTCGCAAGCTCAGGGCGCTCAGGCCTTGGGCCCACAAGACTCATATCACCCTTTAAGATATTGATAAGCTGAGGGAGCTCATCAAGACGTGTCGCCCTTAAAAGATGTCCCACTGGGAGAATACGTGGGTCCTTATCTCCTGCTTTCACAGGACCGCTCTTTTTCTCGGCATCTACTACCATGGTACGGAATTTATAAATGGAAAATTCCCTGCCGCCCTCAGTCAGGCGTGTCTGTGTATAAAATACGGGGCCATGGTCGCTAAAGTGTATCAGAAGTGAGATAATGGCAAAAAATGGACTTGTAATAATCAGCATCACGGCAGATACGAGTATGTCTTCTGCTCTTTTTAAGAATCTCTGATCCAGCGGCAGTCCGTCTATATTTCTTGAAAGGTACAGCGGCGAGTCAAATATATTGAGTTCCACGGAACTTCTGAGTAAAATATCGCTGACTTTCGGCACTGTATAGCTTCTGATATTGCTCGCATAGCATCTTTTGATCAGTCGGTTTCTCTCCTCCGCCGGTATATCTCCCACGATAACGCCATCATAGCTTTCTGCTATCTTAATTATCTTATCTATACCTTCATGGAATGAACACACCTCTGCGATCTCGTACTTGTCCTCTCTGGTGTCGATGCGGTTGATAAGCTGTGACATGGAGATATTTCCCGTAACCAAAAGCAGCCTTTTCTTCGGAAACAGCCTTGCATAAATCACCTTGAAGGCATATGCCCAGATCATAACCACAATAAGGTCAACCACCGTCATCACCATGAACGCTGTGGGATTGTGCATTTTCTTATCAAATAATACTACCTGGACGTACGAGAAGATATTCACTCCAAAAAGCGACATCATATGTGAATATACTAGTCCCCAGTATCTGTAAATACCTACCTTCAGCCCGCCGTACAGCCTATGAAGTATCAGTGACAATGCAAAATATTCTCCCATGATCAGCCAATTTCCTCTTCTCCAGAAGGCCACTGTCATGTTTTTGTTGTAATAATTAATCCAGACATAATAGTATATCGCCAGCTCCAAAAGTACTATGACTGCGGATCCGCAAAATTTGACAATCCGCTTGTACTGTTCAAAACGGCTTCTGTTTGAATTCTCTTTCATATCAATGTTCCCTTAACTTCTTATCGTATAGAATTTTTCTAAGGCCATTCGGCAATAGACTGACTATCACGCGGGCCGCAGCCTGACTTATGTACTCAGGATAGGTTATCATGCCACGCCGGTACATGCTTTTCCAGAATTTTATGATATTTCCCGCATAAGATGTACCTCCGCGCCGTTTGTGCACATCATTTACACGCATGTAGAGGAGAATCTCATCAAGATTTGCCATCCTGCACCCGTCCATATACATCCTGACCCAGAGATCATAATCTTCAAAAAGAGGGCACGTTTTATAGCTTCCTGCTCTTATGACGCTTGATTTTCTAAACATGACACATGGGTGATTGAGCGGATTTCTCTTTCTTATATACCTCTCTATCTCATCCCATGATCCTGGCACCTTTTTGTAGGATATCACTGCTTTTTTCGCATCCTCCGCATCCAGTGTCTCACCGGAAAATTCCGCCACTGTGCCGCTTAAAGCGTCTATATCTGGGTGTTTTTCTATATATTCAAGCTGCAATCTGCATCTGTCTGCACTCGATATATCATCGCTGTCCATGCGGGCGATCCATTCGCAGCCACAGTGCTTAAGACCCTCAGAAAGTGCCGCACCGAGCCCCAGATTCTTCTCAAGTCTTACAAGTCTTAAATATTTCGATATTTCTCTATCCTTAAGAACCTCTTCAAGACCATCTGTAAGAGGACCGTCACAGACCAGCACGATCTCCTCAGGCCGCAGTGTCTGCCCTATCATGCTCCTTAACGCTGCCCTAAGATAATCCGGCCGCTCTTTCGCATATACAGATATTAATACCGAGTACTTTATATCCATCTTTTTTCTCATCTTCCGAAATGTAATAGAATCCTGCAATCAAGATTTTTCGCCCGCATAGGATCATATAATCCAACAGGCATAAAAAGCCAAATACATTATAGCATTCACTATATCCTTTTGCAAAGTACATAATACGAAAGAATCCCTTAAGAAAGAGACGCACAACGAAAAAAGAGACCGAACTTCTTCGGCCTCCCTCTTCTTACTACTTTTTTATTTCATATATTCCTGCTTTACCTTGTGATCCACCACGTGTCTCTTGGCAAGCTCTTTAGTCACATCTTCTACGCTGATACCGGCATCTGCCATCAGAACCATAGCATGATAGCAAAGGTCTGCAAGCTCATAGACTGTCTCTTCTTTGTCTTTCTTAGCCGCTGCGATGATAACCTCGGTACACTCCTCACCGACCTTTTTGAGGATCTTATCGAGTCCCTTATCAAAAAGGTAGGTTGTATAGCTTCCCTCCTTCGGATTTGTCTTTCTACCCATGATAAGGTCATAAAGTCCTTCATAGGAAAATGGGGTGATCTCCTCATTCTGGTAAACCGGCTCGAAAAAGCAGCTCTCAGTACCTGTATGGCAAGCCGGACCTTCCTTCACAACCTCCACAATCAAGGTATCCTTGTCACAGTCGGCATAAATACTTGAAATATGCTGCACATTGCCGCTGGTCTCACCCTTTCTCCAGAGTTCCTTGCGGCTTCTGCTGTAAAAACAGGTTCTCTTCTCCCTAATACTAATCTCAAGACTCTCCTTATTCATCCAAGCCATCATCAGCACCTTCTTGCTGTAATGGTCCTGCACGATAGCCGGAATCAGGCCCTGCTCATTAAATTTTAACTCATCGATCCTAAAAGAAGGCTCAACGCCTGTAATCTCATTAATAATTTCACTCATTTTTTCATCCTGCCTTACTAATATAATTTGCGGTCTATTAACCTCTATTCTGCTACACACAGGCAACCCACGTCTGAAACTGTAGAAAACATCGCATACGACGGTGCTTAGTGAGGTCTTTTCGAACTTAGCACCGCTTCGTATGGGAAAGAGCGCAAGCGTTTTTCGAAAGTTTCACGACGTGGGGTTGCCGTCACTTTGCGATCACTCTGCGAGCAATCTCATCTTTACCCCATTATCCGCCAAATATTCTTTAAGATCCCTGATATCCACTTCTTTTCTGTGGAATATACTTGCCGCCAGTCCTGCATCGATCTGCGGATATTTGAAAAGTTCCAGGAAATCTTCCTTCTTTCCCGCACCGCCCGATGCGATGATCGGCACATCTACACGCTTTGCAATCTCAAGAAGCATCGGAATATCAAATCCCTGCTTCACACCGTCCGTATCGATACTGTTGACTACCAGTTCTCCGGCACCGCGTCTGACGCCTGATTCTGCCCATTCGAGGGCATCTATGCCTGTATCTACCCGGCCGCCCTGCTTAAATACGTGAAATTCATCGCCAACTCTCTTTACATCCATGGAAAGTACGACGCACTGATCACCGTAGCGATGTGCAGCCTCGGTGATAAGTTCAGGATTCTTTATCGCACCGCTGTTGACGCTGACCTTGTCAGCACCGCATTTTAACACGCGGTCAAAATCATCAAGTGTGCTGATGCCGCCGCCCACAGTCAGCGGAATAAATACTCTTTTTGCCGCAGCGGTAAGAATATCCGTAAATATCTTTCTTCCTTCTACACTTGCAGTTATATCATAAAATACAAGCTCATCGGCACCGCTTTTATTGTAAAATTCTGCCATTTCTACCGGATCTGCCACATCCTTGATACCCTCGAAATTGACTCCCTTTACGACGCGTCCGTCTCTAACATCCAGACATGGAATAATTCGTTTTGAAATCATGCCGCTTCCTCCTTAAATCGTCCTCTTTAAACAGACGCAGCCAGTGCTTCTCTAAGATCTATAGCTCCTAAATATAATGCTTTTCCCAGTATAGCACCGTATACCTCATTTTTTAGGATCTCAATCTCATAAAGACTGCTGATACCGCCAGATGCCACAATATCAAGTCCCTCTATCTTCGAAAGTTCCTTATAAAGTTCAAGATTCGTCCCCTGCATCTTGCCGTCACGGGCAATATCTGTATATATGACGGTTTTTACGCCGCTGTCCCTAAGACGTCTGCAAAAATCAACGCCTTTTACCTCGCTTGTCGAAAGCCACCCATGAGTTGCCACGAAGCCGTCCTTCGCATCTACTCCGACAGCGATCTTATCACCGTATTTTCTGACCATCTCTTCGACAAATGGATAATTTGTAATCGCCACAGTACCTAGGATCACGCGTCCGGCTCCAAGCGATAAGTATTTATCTATGGATTCTTCACTTCTGATGCCGCCGCCGACTTCTACAAACAGTCCTGTTTTCTTTATCAATTTCTCTATAGTATCAAAATTGGCAAGAGCGGCATCCTTGGCACCATCTAAATCTACCACATGAAGGTTTTTGGCCCCCTGCTCTTTAAATCCGAGTGCCACATCTTCCGGTTTGTCACTGAATACCGTCATCTGGTTATAATCGCCCTGCACCAGGCGCACTGCCTTGCCGTCCCGCAAATCAATCGCCGGAAATAACTCCATATTTTTATCCCCTTTTTATTCTCTCTGCTGCCTTTTAGTATACTAGATCTCTGAGAATGCCTTCAGTATCCTAAGTCCTACTTCTCCGCTCTTTTCCGGATGGAACTGACATCCCATGACATTTTCATTGGCAGCTGATGCCGTGACCGGAATACCGTATTCGGAAGTTGCAAGGAGGCTCTCTTCACAGTTCTTACCGTAAAAGCTGTGGACAAAGTATACATAATCGCCTTCTTTGCTGTATTTGAAAAGCGGGTGTTTTTTGCCCTTTTCAGTGAGATTCAGGCTATTCCAGCCCATATGCGGAACCTTGAGATCTGCCGGAATATCTTCCTTAAGATCTGCCATCACTCCAGGTATCAGACCCAATCCCTTATGTTCGCCGTATTCATAGCTTTTATCAAACAAAAGCTGCATACCGAGGCAGATTCCCATGATCGGTTTGCCTGCCTTCGCCTCGTCAAGAAGCGGTTCTGCCATACCTGAACTATGAAGCTTTGCAATCGCATCGCCATATGCACCAACTCCCGGCAATATGATATGATCTGCTTTTTTAAGATCGTCCGGATCGCGGCTGATTTTATTGTCAAGTCCCAGATAACTAAGCGATGAACTGAGGGAAAACAGATTTCCCACGCCGTAGTCAATAATTGTTATCATTTGCGGCCTCCTGATTTCTTTATTTTACTATATTTATAGAACTCCCTTCGTCGAAGGTATCTCGTCTCTATATTTCTCATCTATCGACACTGCCTCGCCAAGTGCACGTCCCAGCCCTTTGAACATGGCCTCTATGATATGGTGGCTGTTTTCACCATGAAACATCTTAAAGTGAAGCGTCATACGACTGTTGGAAGAGATAGCAACCATAAATTCTTTTACAAGTTCTGTATCAAAATCTCCCACTTTCTCTGTCGGGATATCTACGTCCATGACAAGATACGAACGCCCGCTCAAATCTAGGGCAGTCATCACAAGTGTCTCATCCATCGGAAGCAGGAAACTTCCATAGCGTCGGATACCTTTTTTATCGCCAAGTGCCTCTAAAATGGCCTGTCCAAGGGCGATTCCTATATCTTCCGTAGTATGATGATAATCAACCTCTGTATCTCCGTCGCACTTTAATGTCAAGTCAAATCTTCCATGTCTGGCAAACAGTTCCAGCATATGGTTTAAGAATCCGCATCCTGTGTCAACCTGATACTTGCCTGTTCCGTCTAAATCAATCGACAGGCTGATTTTTGTTTCCGCTGTGTTTCGTTCCAATGAAACCTTACGCTCATATGACATAACAAGTCAGCCTTCCTTTCTGTTTTCTGATGAAGGTACGTATACCTAAACTGCCTTATTTTTCGCAGCTTCCACAATCTTTTTCGTCTCTTTGACAAAAATCTCCATTTCTTCCTCTGAGCCTATGGAAATACGAACAAAATCCTTGATTCTCTCGCTGTCCCAGCGTCTGACTAAGATCCCTGCCTCACGCAGTTTATCAAAATATTCTTTTCCTGACATAGCACCACATTTTGCAAATATGAAGTTTGATTTGGAATCCAGCACAGTGAAGCCGATTTCACGAAGTTCATTCGTGGTTTTCTCGCGTGTCCTGCATATGCGTCCTGTACACTCCTTGGTATATTCCCAGTCACGCATCGCAGCCGCACCTGCAAGAATCGATAATCGATTGACATTGTACGGGTTGAAGCTGTACTTTATGCGGTTCATGTCTGCGATAAGTTCAGGGCTTGCGATAGCAAATCCGACACGGGCACCGGCCAGACTTCTTGATTTTGAAAATGTCTGAATTATCACAAGATTCTCGTATTTCGGAAGTAATGATACACATGATTCACCTCCAAAATCCACATAGGCCTCATCTACCATCACTATCCTTTCAGGATTGGATGCAGCTACCTCTTCTATAGCAGAGAGTGGCAGATTTATGCCCGTAGGGGCATTGGGATTGGCAATGATCACATTGTTTCCACAATTCTTATACGGTTCTATATTTAATGTAAAATCCTCTTCAAGAGGAATCACCTTAAAAGGTATGTCGTAGAGTCCGCAAAGTGCCGGATAAAATCCGTATGTCAGATCCGCAAACTGAAGCGGTGCGTCCTTGTCGCAAAACGCACGGAAAGCAAATCCTAAGATCTCGTCTGAGCCATTGCCGGCGATGACCTGATTGGTTCCCACTTTGTAGTGATCAGCTATCGCTTCTATGAGAATCCGCTCCTCAGGATCTGAGTAAAGGCGAAGATTGGCAAGCTCAGGTGGCATGACATATGTATCTTCTGCAGCCTTCGTTTCGGCCTTTTGCGTACCTGCATCGTATCCACTGCCGTCAGCATCGCCTGCTGCCACAGCCTCGTCATATCCCGCCAGTATTGCTTTCGCCACCTCTGGGCTTGGCGGATAAGGGCATTCATTTGTATTAAGCTTTATGAACTTTCGTCCCTGCGGCTGCTCGCCCGGTGTGTATGGAAGAAGTGATTCACTTGCTTTGCTTAAAAAACGGCTCATAGCTTTCTACGCCTCCTTTTTCTCGGACATTTCCTTCTCTGACTGATCTTTTTCTGCCTTTTCTCTTTCTGACTTTTCCTTCTTTTCCAGCTCTTTCTTCCTCTGGTGCTCCTCTACCGCACCTTTGAGTTTCTCAGCCATCTCGGTTATCTGCTTGTTTTTAAACTCGAAACTGCTCTTGTTGGCGATAAAACGTGCACTGATCTGGAGAAATTCCTCCAGAACTTTAAGATGATTTTCACGAATCGTATTGCCTGACTCGACTATATCCACGATGACATCAGAAAGGCCTAAAATCGGTGCAAGCTCTATACTTCCGTTTAATTTGATGATATCGATATCCCGGCCCAATTTCGCATAATGCTCTTTGGCAATGTTGGTAAATTTGGTTGCCACACGAACCGGTCTGTCCTTGTCCTCTACGTAGTCCTCTTTTCCGGCAACACACATGCGGCATTTTCCGAGTCCCAGATCAAGAAGCTCATATACATCCGGGTTGCTCTCCATCAAAATGTCTTTTCCGACGATTCCCACATCCGCTGCATGATGCTCAACGTAAATCGCTACATCACTCGGTTTTACAAGGAGATACCTGACACCGGTCTCAGGATTTTCAAATACAAGCTTTCTATTTTCATCATAAATGCTCTTGCAGTCATATCCTACAGATGCAAGAAGTTCATACACCTGATCGCCAAGTCTTCCCTTTGGCAGTGCTATATTTAACATCAGATACTCTCCTTTCCGCTTTCCTGAAAGGCGGTTTCACGATCCTCTTCCAGTGATAGACGTCCGTCATATCTATACAGATAACAATATCTAAGGTCCTCAGGAACAGTCTTTTCCATGCGTACGCGAAGTCCCTGTCTTCTAAGACTCTCAACCGCCTGACAAAGTCTCACCACATCGACGTCCTTTTCATAGAGCACCAGTGCATCAACGTCGTATCTGATGCTCTTTTCCGGAAGACGCTCAAGTTCCTTAAGATATATGGCAAATCCGATGGCATCTGCCTTCTTTTTAAGTTTTGCCATCATGCCATCGTACTGACCGCCCGAAAGCACCTGTCTGGCAAGACCGTCTAAGAATCCCTGGAATATGATTCCGTTGTAATATTCGATATCGTTGATCATCGAGAAATCCAGTCTCACCTTGTCAAGCTGTCCGCCAAGTCCCATGGCCTCAAGCACAGCATAAAGACGGGATAAACGTGCAACCGCCTCTTTCATCTTAGATGTGTCTGCGATCGTCTCTGCCTCTGAAAGTACCTTCTTAAATTCACCATAGAGACCTGAGATCTTCATTATCTTCTCGCCGTCTGACTTAGATAGTGCCAAGTCCGTGCAAAGTGCTTCCAAACCACTGCGATTTTTGGTTCTGATAAGCCCCAGAATCATCTCTTTCTGATCTGCATCTACCGGAAGCTCTTCCATCAGTCCGACAACAAAATCCATATTGGAAATCTTAAGGACATAGTCAGTCTCGAAATCTTCAAGACTCTTAAGTGCCAGTGCAAGAACCTCAGCTATCACGCAGTCATCCACACCGCCCATACACTCAAGTCCCATCTGGCTGATCTCTTTGTATGTATGGCTTTCTTTGCTCTCGCGGTATACACTTTCCAGATAATATACTTTTTCACATCTGTTCTTATCTGCCTTGGTATTCTTCGCGATACTGAGCGTCACGTCCGGCTTAAGTGCCATCAGACGTCCGTCCAGATCTGTGAATGTCGGCACATTCTCACCCAGTAAAAAGCTTTTATTGGCTGCATAAAGGCTGTATTCTTCAAACCGCCCCATTCTGTACTTGCGGTATCCATAGCTCTCATAAAGACTTCTCAGACGAAGCGTGGCTGCTTCTGACCTTCGAAGGCTCTGAATGTCAAAACTCATCTTCTGTCTCCTCTTTTCGGATTTTTGGTTAAAATCGCACTTTTTTTGCAGTGATCTATATCCCTTAGATACGATTTTCATTATCGCTGTTTATCTTGCTATCATGGTAGCGTGATAAAGTGTTTTCTATATACTATCATCACATCTAAAAAAATGCAACCATTTTCCGAGATTTATTCTTTTATGACTTTTTCAAGTATCGGATTTAGGATCTCTGTCCACGGTGTATATGCATCTTTCTTCTCTAGATGAGTAAGTGCCATCCAGTTAAGTCCACCCGGAGTCATCTCCCTTGCAAGATCTTCCAGATCACCATCCCAGGTAGCTGCTTTCTTTGAAAGTGCCTCGGTAAATCCGGTGATATATGCCCTTGCTGACGGCTCATCAAGGCCATTCTTTTCACACCACTGTATAATCACGGTTAGAAGCATGTAGTAGGCACTCATAAGTCCTGTTGTACTGCGAAGAATCGCCATCTGCTTAGGTGTCTCAACCGGCACAGGATCTCCCACATAGCTCATAAGCTCATTTACCCTAGGAATATTCGGATATATGACAATCGGTCCAAAGCGGTTTGCAGCCACTGTCAGCGGAACCACATCCACCAAAATTTCTCTCTGACCAAACATTTCCTCAATGCGTTTTAAACTAAGAGTGGCAACCAGATTTATAAAATGCTTTTCTGGCCCAATTTTAAGATCTTTTAATATCTCTTCAGCTTTATCCGTCAAAAGTGCCACAAAGATCCAGTCTGACCTGTCTATAACCTCCTGATTGTCTGCTGCGATCGATACCATATCAGGATATTTTTCATGCAGCATATGTGCCCTTTCCTTATTTCTCGGAGATACTACGATATGCAGATCATTAAGGCCGCTCTCGCAAAAGCCCGTAACCAACGATGTAGTGATAATTCCTGTTCCAATAAAGCCCAGTTTCATGAATGTGTCCTCCTCTCTATTCATAAATCAATTACTGAAATATGGTAAGCATTACCTTCTGGCACAGTTTCCGGTAATTTCCTGCAAAATTTCAAGCCCATGTCTAAGTTCCGGCAAAATGTATTCAAGGCACTCCTTTACCGCCTTTGGGCTACCCGGCAGATTGACAATCAAAGTTTTCTTCCTGATCCCGCTTGCCGCACGGCTTAGCATCGCCCTCTTCGTAAATTGCATACTGTACGCCCGCATTGCCTCAGGGATACCTGGAACCATCCGTTCCGAGACCGCAAGCGTGGCCTCAGGCATCACATCTCGGGGTGAAAATCCTGTTCCGCCGGTTGTGAGAAGAAGTTCCGCCTTTCCTTCATCACAGATTTTTTTCATCGTTTCTTCTAACATTGCCTGATCATCCGGCAGAATCTTCTGTAAAACAACCTCATAACCGGCTTCTTTTGCCATCTGTGCAACTAACGGTCCGCTTGCATCCTCACGCCTTCCCTCGTAACCGGAATCGCTGGATGTAATGATGGCGCATCGCATTGTCATTTTTGGTGCAATTGTTTTTGATTCAATTATTTTAAGCGTATCTGTATCAACCACTTCTTTATCAGGCGCTTCTTTATCAAGCACTTCTTTATCAAGCACTTCTTTATCAAGCACTTCTTTATCAAGCACTTCATCATCTAACATTTCTTTATCAGGTGCTTCCGTATCAACCACTTCCATCTCGTCTCCTTCTCGGATCACGCCGCCACACAAAACTCTCGCAAATACACCTTCCCTCGGCATGATGCAGTCTCCCATGGTCTTAAATATCGCACATCCGTTATGACATTCTTTTCCGATCTGCGTAATTTCCAGAATCACTTCGCCGCACTTTAATTTTGTTCCGATAGGAAGTGTCTTAAAATCAATTCCTTCTACTACCAGGTTTTCCCCAAATGCACCGTCATCAACCTTTGCACCACGTTTACGAAATTCCTGAATCCTGTCATATGAAAGAAGGCTGACCTGACGGTGCCATTTGCCTGCGTGGGCATCGCCCTCGATTCCATAATCTTCTATAAGATGAACATGGTGAATATTTTCCTTTGGTGTACCTCTTACCTTGCTTATACAGACTGCGATTACTTTTCCCATACTCTCACCACCTTAACTATCCGCCGATCTGCGACATGATCCTGTGTTCGTGTTTATCTGAATCGTTTTTTTTGTCAAAATTGTGGCCGATAGGCTTTTCTGATATGGCCTGCTCTATCGCCATCTTAAGTTCCCTGTCGATGTCTTTTTGATTCATGCCTTTTGGATTCGTGTCTTTTTGAGTCATACCTTTTTTATTCACGTCTTTTTGATTCATGCCTTGGAAAGCATTTTTTTGATCGGCGTTTTTATCATTACCTGTTTCGGCATTTCTTCGTAAAATCTCCCTTAAATCCGCTCCAACTTCATATTGAAGACAGGTCTTTAAAAATCCTTCTGATGTAAGTCTTACACGGTTGCATTCTGAACAAAATTTGTGACTCACAGCACTTATAAAACCTATTCTTCCCTTAAAATCTGGAACTTTAAAATAATGGCATGGGCCATTGCCGGCTACATCGTAACAAGGCATAAATTTTCCGAATTTTTCTTCCAGTTTCTTCCGTATGACCTCTTCCGAGGCAAAATCGAATCTTCTACCAAGACCTATCGGCATCATCTCTATAAAACGCACATGTATATCTTGCTCTCTTGCCAAGGCTGCAATCTCTACAAGATCCTGATTCTTAAGGCCCCCCATAGGAACACAGTTTATTTTCACCTGCATTCTGCCTTTATCTACCGCCAGCCGCATTCCGCGTTTGACAGCTTCTAACTCATCTCTTCTCGTTATTTCACGATACAGCGATGGATTCAGTGTGTCAAGACTGATTGTGATAGCATCTACCCCGGCATCTGCCAGAGCGTCATAATATCCTTCCAACAGTAGACCGTTGGTCGTGAGCGTCAGACTCTCTATGCCGGGTATCTTCTTAAGATCTGCTACTAGATCTGTGATCCCTCGTCTGACTAAAGGTTCTCCGCCTGTGAGCTTGATTTTTGTGATTCCCATTTCGGCAAGTATCCTGCAGATACGAATTATCTCGTCAAATCTGAGGATTTTATCGTGGGGAATACTTCTTACTCCCTCTTTCGGCATACAATACACGCACCTAAGATTGCATCGGTCTGTCACAGATATGCGGACATAATCAATCACTCTGCCGTATTTATCTTTCACCGTAAAAATTCCCCGCTTTTTCCGCCGGATTTCGCCTCCAGATGAATCTCGCCTATCTCCATGCGCTTATCTATGGCCTTGCACATATCATATATAGTAAGAAGTGCCACGCTGACACCAGTGAGTGTCTCCATCTCTACACCGGTTTTTCCTGCGAGTTTTGCAGTACATATAGCTTTTATGGTCTGATTTTTCTCATCGATCTCAAAATCTATGCTGCATTTTGTTATAAGAAGTGTATGGCACATCGGTATCAAATGCGGTGTCTGCTTGACGGCCATGATGCCGGCCACTCGTGCCACGCCAAGGACATCTCCTTTTTCTACCGTACCATCAAGTATCGCTCTCATAACCTCTTCATTTACATGAATTTTTCCTGATGCAGTCGCAGTTCGCGTTGTGACATCCTTTTCTGTCACATCCACCATACGTGCATTTCCTTTTTCATCAAAATGTGTCAGTTTTTCTGTCATAATCATCCCTCTTTGAGAAGCATCAGATTTTCAGGTGCAATTCCAAGCCTAATCCGGTCTCCCTGTTTATATTTTAAAAACTGCCCGCTCTGCTTATAATCCATCTTCCACCATATGACCTCTCGCTCATCTGTCAGTGCCGGTATTTTATCTGACTTTTCTTTCTGCATCTGCACCGTCTCATCGACCGGTCTAAGTAAAATATCCCACTCAAATGGCTGACGAAGCGTGTCCACCCATTCACATGTAAACTCATTATCTCCGCCTTTTGCCGGATAAAATTCATGTGCCCTGATGCCCACATAGGCGGTCTCTTCTGAAACTTTTTCAGAAGTCCTAAGAGTAAGTCCCCAGTCGACTGCCTCTATCTCGTACTCGTTTATTCTTTTTATACGGCTGAAATTTTTGCATCCGGTAAGTCTGGCCGCAGTGAGATTTCTGGGATTCATAAAGATTTCCTTTGTATCACCCTGCATCGCAACTTGTCCTCGATTTAGGATAATACTCTTCTCACAAAATCGGTACACTTCGTCCCTGCTGTGACTGACCATGAGAACATCACCCGTATAGTCCTTTAAGACTTCACGCAGCTGAAATTGCAGCTGTTCTTTAAGATAGTAGTCAAGTGCCGAAAACGGCTCATCTAACATGATGACATCAGGCTCATAGACAAGAATTCGTGCCAGTGCAACTCTTTGCTGCTGCCCGCCTGAAAGCTGCGAGGGATATCTTTTTTCCAGACCTTCAAGCTTTAACATATGAATCATCCTAGAAACCGCCGCCTGTTTTTCCACCTTACTTCCAGAAAGTCCGGCTGCTATATTCGTCTCCACCGTCATATTCGGGAAAAGTGCATAATTTTGAAAGAGATAACCTACATTCCGCTTCTGCGGTGGCAGGTTAATGTGTCTTTCGGAATCAAAAAGCACCTTGCCATTTAACTCTATCCGACCTTCATCCGGTGTCTCTATCCCAGCGATACACTTTAGTGTCATACTTTTTCCACTTCCGGAGGCACCTAGAATCCCCATCACACCGCCGTCTGTATCAAGTGACACATCAAGCAAAAATCCGGAAAATCTCTTTTTGATCGTCGCCTTAAGACTCACCTCGTGCCTCCTTTCCTTGACAGCACATTCATAAGCACAACTACCAGAAATGATATGACAACTATGATCAATACGTACTGGTATGCTGCCGACATTTTCCCGGCCGCCACCTGCGAATAGATAGCAAGCGGCAGTGTCTGAGTCTTTCCGGCTATATTGCCGGCAAGCATTGCTGTAGCGCCAAACTCGCCAAGGCCTCTTGCGAAAGCCAGAATCGCACCGCTCAAAACTCCCGGCATAGCTGACGGCATGATAATCTGCCAAAAGATACGTCTCTCCGAAAAACCCAGTGTCCTGGCAGCATAGATAAGCGTCACATCTACCTGTTCAAATGCACCTCTTGCAGCCCGATACATAAGCGGAAATGCGATCACCACCGCTGCAATCACCGTAGCTGCCCACGAAAAGACGATTTTCACACCAAATACGTCTAGAAATAGCCTTCCGAGCGGTCGTTTCACACCAAAAATCATCAAAAGGAAGAAACCTGCGACCGTAGGCGGCAAAACCATCGGCAGTGTCAAAATACCGTCCAATATCATCTTTAACTTCTCGGATCTCGCCATCACAACCAGACGTGCCATCCACACTCCAAGAAAAAAAGTCACTACTATTGAAAGTGTCGCCGTCTTCATCGATATCCATATCGGTGACCAGTCCATCTTCATACCTCCTCTGCTCTTCTACAAATCATATCACGAGATCGCTATTTTTTCTATTTTTGTTTCACAAGACACATTTTCCTGTGAATAGAATGTGCCTTGGCACATTCTCGCACCGAGTGCGGTCGCTTGCGACATGATTCTTCTTCGCACGAGTGTGCATCCTCGCGGAGCTTTTTTTCACAGGACACATTGTCCTGTGAAAAAAAGCCGTAGAATACCTGATTTTTTTAAATCCTGTATTCTGCGGCCGTTTCAGATACTATCTTTTATTTGTTTGCAGAAAA